>NZ_JAIJYL010000007.1:0-196631 GCF_019753495.1 Klebsiella sp. TF21-TM
GCATCCATGCGGGCTGCCCCGGCCTTCCGGGAACGTCTCAGCGATTTTGAGGCCGCCAGCACCGGCAGTTTCAGCAAGGCTGGTGAATAAATTAACGACAGGTCGTAAGAACGTAGGCCGGGTCAGGCGTAGCCGCCACCCGGCATAAAACGGCTCCGTGCCCGCTGTCATCGCCCGGTGGCGCTGCGCTTACCGGGCCTGCGAGGTATGAGCCTGTGAGAGGACCCTGTAGGCCGGGTAAGGCTCAGCCGCCACCCGGCATAAAAGTGGCTCCGTGCCCGCTGTCATCGCCCGGTGGCGCTGTGCTTACCGGCCTACGAGGTATGAGCCTGTAAGAGGACCCCGTAGGCCGGGTAAGGCGCAGCCGCCACCCGGCATAAAAGTGGCTCCGTGCCTGCTGTCATCGCCCGATGGCGCTGCGCTTACCGGGCCTACGATGTGTCAGCCTGTGAGAGGACCTTCCAGGCCGGGTAAGGCGCAGCCGCCACCCGGCAAAATAACGGCGCAACAGGGTTGCCTGGAAGGTAATCAATGCTGCGCTTGCCGGGCCTGCGAGGTATATGCCTGTGAGAGGAACCTCCAGGCCGGGTAAGGCGCAGCCGCCACCCGGCAAAATAACGGCGCAACAGGGTTGCCTGGAAGGTTATCGGCGCTGCGCTTGCCGGGCCTGGGGGGGTGAGCCTACGGGAGGCCCCCCAGGCAGGGGAATGCGATAAGCCGCTATCCGGGAAGCTGGACTAGACCCGGGTTCCCCACAGATCGTATTCGTCGGCGTGCTCGACTTTCACCCGCACCACGTCGCCCGGCTTAACGCGGGTTTCGCCGTTCAGGTAGACCGCGCCGTCGATTTCCGGGGCGTCGGCCATGCTGCGGCCAATGGCGCCTTCTTCATCCACTTCATCCACCAGCACCAGGATTTCGCGGCCCACTTTTTCCTGCAGACGCTCGGCAGAGATCTGCTGCTGCAGCTGCATAAAGCGGTTCCAGCGCTCCTCTTTCACCTCTTCCGGCACTTGGTCCGCCAGCTCATTGGCGGTGGCGCCTTCAACCGGGCTGTACTTGAAGCAGCCGACGCGGTCGAGACGCGCCTCTTTCAGGAAGTCGAGCAGCATCTGGAAATCTTCTTCCGTTTCGCCCGGGAAGCCCACGATAAAGGTGGAGCGCAGGGTCAGATCCGGGCAAATTTCACGCCACTGCTTGATGCGCGCCAGCTGACGGTCCGCGGATCCTGGACGCTTCATCAGCTTCAGGATACGCGGGCTGGCGTGCTGCAGCGGAATATCGAGGTACGGCAGAATTTTGCCTTCCGCCATCAGCGGGATCACATCGTCGACGTGCGGGTACGGGTAGACATAGTGCAGGCGCACCCAGATGCCGAGCTTCGCCAGCTCTTCGCACAGGCTGACCATGCTGGTCTTCACCGGCATACCGTTGTGGAAACCGGTGCGGTGCTTGACGTCGACGCCGTAGGCGGAGGTGTCCTGCGAAATCACCAGCAGCTCTTTCACGCCAGCGTCAGCGAGGCGTTTGGCTTCCGCCAGCACTTCGCCAATCGGACGGCTCACCAGATCGCCGCGCATGGACGGAATAATGCAGAAGGTGCAGCGATGGTTGCAGCCTTCGGAAATTTTTAAGTAGGCGTAGTGGCGCGGCGTCAGCTTAACGCCCTGTTCCGGCACCAGGCTCAGGAACGGGTTGTGCTTCGGCTTTGGCGTATAGTGGTGGACGTGCTCCAGCACCTGCTCATAGCTGTGCGGACCGGTGATCTCCAGCACCTTCGGGTGCACTTCGCGGATCTGATCCTCTTTTGCGCCGAGACAGCCGGTGACGATCACCTTGCCGTTCTCTTTCAACGCTTCGCCGATCGCTTCCAGCGATTCCTGCACAGCGCTGTCGATAAAGCCGCAGGTGTTAACGATCACCATATCGGCGTTGTCGTAGGTAGGTACGACGTCATAACCTTCGGTGCGCAGTTCGGTCAGGATACGCTCTGAGTCCACGAGATTTTTCGGGCAGCCCAGGGAGACGAAGCCGATTTTCGGCTGGTGCGTGACATTGCTCATAGCTTAAAAAGTGTTCAATTATTGGAATGGTCAGGGCAGGAATTCTACAGATCTTTGCGAAAAAGAGTATAGCTCCGTCACGGTTAATGGTGAAAAAGCGCACCCAACCCTGCCTTTCACGACCCTGCCGCTACAGCGGATCCCGCACGCCCCGGGGCAGAGGGGCGGGAAACGCTTCCGGCACGCCGTGCGCGCGGGCGGCGACTCATGCCCGGCGTTGCTGCCGGGCAGAGACTTATTGCGCCGGGGTGACGGCTCCGGAGGGGGCGACGCCGGGCTTTTTCGGCTCGCGCTTATCCTGCAGCGTGAAGACAGAGATCAGAGTAAAGAGCCCGGCGATGCCGCCGAGGATCAGATAGGTGTCGGCGAAGCCAATGGTATCGTACAGATAGCCTGCCAGCGGCGAGTAGATGGCGGTGGCGATCGAGGCGACAAACAGCACCAGTAAATAGACTGTTGAAGAGAGCTTGTGGTCGAAGTTGGCGGCGATGAATTTAAAGACCGACACCAGAATTAACGGTTTCTCCAGGGCATGCATCATTTTTACTGCGCCAATCCACACCGGGCCGAGAGGCACCGCCGAGCCAGCAATACGTACCGACATGATCAGCCCGGCAATGATCAGCGCCCATTTGGCGCCGGTCCGGTTAACAAACCACGGCATCAGGCATAAGAACAGCGTTTCGCCGCACACCTGAATGGAGGCGAGGATCCCATACCAGCGGTTGCCTTCCTCCGGCGTCGGGAACTGCAGCGAGAAGTACTGGGCAAATTGCTGATCGTAGGTGTCATAAATCTGCGTGACGAACAGGGTAAAGATCAGCAGCATCCAGAACTGGCTGTTCTTCGCCAGCTCAAGGGCATGGGAGACCTTCAGCGATTCGCTTCGCGCCACATCGGCGTCAGTTAATTCGATTTTGGTCAGCATAAAGCAGACGGCGGCGATGACGATGGCGAGGCTGGCGAGCCAGAAGGCCAGATTGGGATTGCTGTCGATATATTTACCGACGATCCAGGCCGCGGCCGCCCAGCCTAACGAGCCCCACATCCGCACCCGACCGTATTCGAACTGGTAGCGGCGGGAAATTTTATCGATATAAGAGTCGATCACCCCGCAGCCGGAGTTAAAGATGATCCCCAGATAGATGCCCCCCAGCAGCGCGCCAATCCAGAAGCTGTGCATCAGCAGCGGCGCGTAAACGTAGATAAAGAAGGGGCCTACCGGCAGGAGCAGCGCCACCAGCAGCCAGATAAGGCGTTTTTTCAGGCCGAACTTGTCGGAGATAAAGCCGAAGAAAGGCTGCATCAGCAGGGCGATAAAGGCGTTGACCGAATAGAGCAGGCCGGTTTTCGTGGCGCTGATGCCAAGATGCTGGGTGGTCCAGATGACAAAGAAAGCCATGGTCGACGACCAGGCGAACAGGTAGAGGAAATCGAAAAGACTCAACAGAAGGTAGTTTCTTTTACCGGGCGTCATGGTTCAGTTCCTTGCAAATGGGCAGAGAGATTATCAGCGAACCGCGGTCGCTGTTTTTATTAAATGTTATACGTATTACATTAATGATTTGTTATGGCATCCTGACTGGCGATCGCGCAATAGCGCCAGCAATATAATGTGATCATTGCAGCACTATTTTGGCTTTTTTATAGCGGAAAATGCGAATTGATTTCTTTATGAAATTAAATGTGATCGTATAACATTATCATTGTTATATACCTGACAAAGCGGCAAGGTTGTTACATTGTAAAGGGTGTTAAAGGCTTGGGAATAATTGACCTGGCGCATCATTTTGTACAAAAAATAACCGTATTATGGATGAGGTAAAGGACGACAGAGGAGGAACCGTGATGAGCGTTGACAGACTATACCGCCACCTTTTGCAGAAGCTCATTAACGCCAATATCGATATTGACGCCTATCTGCAGCTGCGAAAGGCCAAAGGCTACATGTCAGTCAGCGAAAATGACCATCTGCGTGAAAACTTGTTTGAGCTTTGCCGTGAAATGCGTGCCCAGGCGCCGCGCCTGCAGAATGTCATTTCACCGGAGGAGAGGGATGCCCTTCGTTTGGCCGGCGAGTCCGTCGCCGCCGCTGCAGTATGCCTGATGAGCGGACATCATGATTGTCCGCTGTACATCGCTGTTAACGTAGAGAAGCTAGAACGCTGTCTGACAGGATTGACTTCAAATATTCATAAATTGAATAAATTGTCGCCAATCCCTCATGCCTGATCGGCTGAAACCCAGGGGAAGTGGACGCTTCCCCTGTTAAAGGTTATGTAAAAATCCCCGCGCAAATTTCCCCGCTGGCTACCCTTTAGCGCAGAGCTGACGAAAGGAGAATGCCATGCGTCCGATCCCGCTGCTGTTGCTATTAAGCGCCCTGTCGCTGCCGGCCCTGAGCCAGGCCGCGGTGCGGGTGGAAGTATTGCAGAACCGGCTGGCCCATCCGTGGAGCCTGGCGTTTCTCCCCGGCGACCAGGGCATGTTGATTACTCTGCGCGGCGGCGAGCTCAAGCGCTGGCAGCCGGGTAAAGGCTTGTCGGCGCCGATAGCCGGCGTGCCGCAGGTGTGGGCCAACGGCCAGGGAGGCTTACTGGACGTGGCGCTGGCCCCGGATTTCGCGCAGTCGCGGCGGGTGTGGCTAAGCTATGCGGAGAGCGACGCCAGCGGCAAAGCGGGCACCGCGGTGGGCTACGGGCAGTTGAGCCAGGATGCCACGCAGCTGACGAACTTCACCGTGGTGTTTCGCCAGCAGCCGAAACTCTCCGTCGGCAATCATTTTGGCGGCCGGCTGGTGTTCGACGGCAAAGGGCATCTGTTTATTGGCCTCGGGGAGAACAATCAGCGTCCCACCGCTCAGGATCTCGGCAAGCTACAGGGAAAAGTGGTCCGTTTGACGGAGACCGGGGGCGTTCCGCCGGATAACCCCTTTGTTGGCCGGACCGACGTGAGGCCGGAGATCTGGGCCTACGGCATCCGCAATCCGCAGGGTATGGCGATGAATCCGTGGAGCGGGGCGCTGTGGCTGAACGAGCATGGTCCGCGCGGCGGGGATGAAATTAATATCCCACAGGCGGGAAAAAACTATGGCTGGCCGCTGGCGACGCACGGCATTAACTACAGCGGCCTGCCCATTCCGGAGGCCAGGGGCAAGACGGTGCCGGGGACCGAGCCTCCCCTGTATGTCTGGCCGGTCTCACCGGGAGTGAGCGGGATGGCCTTTTACGCGGCTCAGACCTTTCCCCAGTGGCAACATAAGCTGTTTATCGGCGCGCTGAAGGAGACATCGCTGATTGTTCTGGCGGTGGACGGCAATCAGGTCCGCGAGGAGGGGCGCCTGCTGGAGGCGCGCGGGAAACGGATCCGCGACGTCCGCGTGGGACCCGACGGCTATCTGTATGTGTTAACCGACGAGTCTAACGGCGAGCTATTGCGGCTGAGTCCGGAGAGTTAATTTCAGGTGACCGGGATCTGCACCACTTCGCGCCAGGCCGGACGCTGGCTAATCTGCTGATACCAGCGCTGCAGATGGGGACGCGGTTGCCAGCTGTCGAGGATCGACAGCAGGTTGTAGACGAAGGGGGCGACGGCAATATCGCCAAGGCCGAACTGCTCGCCGGAGAGCCACGGCGTTTTCGCCAGCTCGTCATCCAGCATGGCGAACAGCGCTTCGCAGGCGCTGATCCCCGCGGCGATGGCCGCCGGGTCGCGTTGCTCCGGCGGCGTCCTCACCATACCCATTAATACCGGGCGATGGGCGGGAGAGAGCGTGCCGTTGGACCAGTCCATCCACTTATCGCCTTGCGCGCGCTGCGCCGGTGCGGCCAGCCACAGACGGTCAGCGCCATACTGGGCGGCAAGGTAGCGAATAATCGTATTTGATTCCCACAACACCACCCCGGTGGCGTCGTCCTTTAACAGCGGCACCAGCCCGTTGGGGTTCATCGCCAGATATTCCGGGTCACGATTGAGACCAAACTCCAGCCCGGCGAGGATCTGCTCATACGGCAGATCCAGCTCCTCCAGCACCCAGCGCACTTTCTTCACGTTGGTCGAGTTATTACGTCCCCACAGTGTAATCATTTTCGCTCCTGAGTTTGTTTCACTGCCGTTGCAGCGCGATCGGCGATCATGTTGGGATAAAGTTAATATTTAGGCAATCACGATCAAAAAAATTGTTCTGATTAAAGCACAGCGGCATGTTATTGCGTAAACTTTAAAAACTTTACCAACTCGCTGTTTCTTTAAGGTCATTTGTACGCTTTACTCACCGGTTGCTGCGGCGCGGTCAGAGTGGCGCAGCATATTTTGTTTGGAAAGGATACTTGGGTGGCTCTTATGATGCATGACGCTTTTTCCCTTCGCGGCCTCGCGGCAGGTTGCGCGCTGTTATTTCTTGTCGCACCTGCGGTGCAGGCTGCAGAACAACTCCCCGACGCCCCTTCGATTGACGCTCGCGCCTGGATCCTGATGGACTACGCCAGCGGGAAGGTGCTGAGCGAAGGCAATGCCGATGAAAAACTCGACCCGGCCAGTCTGACGAAGATCATGACCAGCTACGTGGTGGGGCAGGCGATAAAAGCGGGAAAAATTAAACTGACCGATATGGTGACCGTCGGGCGCGATGCCTGGGCGACCGGCAACCCGGCGCTGCGCGGCTCATCGGTGATGTTCCTCAAGCCCGGCATGCAGGTTTCAGTAGAAGATCTGAACAAAGGGGTCATCATTCAGTCCGGTAACGACGCCAGCATTGCCATTGCGGACTACGTGGCGGGCAGCCAGGACGCTTTCGTCAGCCTGATGAACGGCTACGCCAAAAAAATGGGGCTGACCAACACCACCTTTATGACCGTCCACGGCCTCGATGCGCCGGGGCAGTTCAGTACCGCCCGCGATATGGCGTTACTGACCAAAGCGATGATCCACGACGTACCGGAAGAGTACGCGGTACATAAAGAGAAAGAGTTTACCTTTAATAAAATTCGCCAGCCAAACCGTAACCGCCTGCTGTGGAGCACCAACCTCAACGCCGATGGCGTGAAAACCGGGACCACCGCCGGGGCCGGCTATAACCTGGTTTCTTCGGCCACTCAGGGCGATATGCGTCTGATTGCCGTGGTGCTGGGGACCAAAACCGACCGCATTCGCTTTAACGAGTCGGAAAAACTGCTGACCTGGGGCTTCCGCTTCTATGAAACCGTGACGCCGATTAAACCGGATGCCACCTTCGTCACCCAGCGCGTGTGGTTTGGCGACAGCAGCGAAGCGAAACTGGGGGCCGGCGAAGCGGGCTCTATCACCCTGCCGAAGGGCCAGCTGAAAAACCTGAAAGCCAGCTACACCTTAAACCAGCCGCAGCTTACCGCGCCGCTGGAGAAGGGGCAGGTGGTCGGGACTATCGACTTTAAGCTGAATGATAAAACCATCGAGCAGCGCCCGCTGATCGTCATGGAGCCGGTGAAAGAGGGCGGCTTCTTCAGCCGGATGATCGACTTCGTACTGATGAAACTGCACGGCTGGTTCGGCAGCTGGTTCTCCTGATGCCATGACCGCGCCCGGCGGGGCGCGGTCAGTTACGCTTCAATAGTGACGCTTCAATACAGCAGGGAGATCTGCTGTGCCTTCGCCAGCGCCACCAGCTCATCATCCGGGCAGATATCGCTGGCGATCACGTCAAACTTCGCTAACGCCCCCATGCGCGCCGGACGCACTTTGCCAAACTTGCTGTGGTCGACCACCAACACGTGGTAGCGCGCGTGTCGCATCGCCCAGTGTTTGACCGGCAGCTCCTCCAGGTTATAGCAGGTCGCCCCCTGTTCGCAGTCAATGCCCGCCGCCGAGTAAAAGGCGATGTCAGGGCTCAGATGGCTGAGGGTATCCTCAAGGCTCAGCGGCATAAAAATCGCGTTGCTGGCATGAAATTCTCCACCACACAGGACCGCGCGGCACTGGGGCTTTTCCTGCAGGGCCAGAAAGGTGTTCAGGGAGTAGCAGACGCCGGTGAAGGGCAGGGCATCGTCAATGGCGTCGATGATCCACGGGGTGGTGGTCCCGCAGTCGAAGAAGGCCATCTGATGGGGCTCCAGCAGCGCAGCCGCATGGCGGGCGGCGCGGCGTTTCTCCTCGACCAGCCGGGTCTTTTGGTCGCTGAGCAGGTAATGGGTGGCGCTGCGCGGCTCCAGCACAATGTATCCGCCGAGCAGCACGACCGGACCGCTGTGGCCGTTGAGGTCGCGACGAATGGTCATTTCCGACACCCCAAGCAGGGAGGCCGCTTCTTTCAGATGCAGCTTATCGCTGCGCTTGAGTGCCTGAATGAGTTGACTGATGCGTTCGTCACGGCGAGTTTCCATATTCCCTCTGCGCTAAAATCGCCCTGCGGAGGCAGGGCGTTAGCGGGATTTTACCTGTCGCTTGCGGGTTAGTCACGCGGTGGCCGCCGCGACGGTCGGCGTTTAGCCGCGCACCCAGCCTTTGCGGATCGGCAGGGAGAAGCAGAGGCGATAGAGGCGCTGCAGCTGACGGTACAGCGCCGGGCCGACAGTATGCCAGATTAGCGCCGCGCCAAGGCAGCCGCACATCCCGGCCAACAGGCCGCCAACCATGTCCAGCGGCCAGTGGACGCCGAGATAGACGCGGGACCAGGCGATGGCGGCGGCAAGGGCCATCAGCAGGGCGCCGGACCACAGGCGATGCCAGAACAGGAAGGCCAGGGCAAAGGTAAAGCTGACGGTGCCATGGTCGCTGGGGAAGGAGTCGTCCGCCGCATGGTGCAGGAAGTTATAGCCCACGCCGGCGACAAATGGCCGATCGTGCGGATAGAGGTGGCCGATCGCCCATGAGACGGTCAGGCTGATCGTCAGCGCCAGCATCAGCTTAAAAACCAACTGCCGCTGGGCAGGCCCCCACAGCCACAAGGTCACCACCAGCAGGGGCACGATCAGAATCAAATCTTTAGCGATGAAAATCGCCACCTCAATGGCCCACTGCGGCGAGGCCGGGGTCGCGTTGAGCAGGGCGAACAGCGCGTAGTTAATATTTTCCAGCATAGACTTCCAGGCTCGTTGGTCCGATAGCAAATAAGCCGCCTACCCTAAATAAAAGCGGTGCGGAGATAAAGCAGCATTGTCTTAAAGATCAGGTTGTTATGAAATGTCACCTCCTGAGGCGCGGCGCTAACCCCCTGAAAAGGGTCAGTATATCCTTTGTCACATTGCTGAAACATAAACGGAATATATACGCAGAGTGAATTGCAAAGAAGAAGCCTGACGGTGGCGCGCAACTCGCAATATTGTGCGGTGTCACCCACAATTCACTATCTCCGCGCCGGGAGTTTCATTACACTTTGCGCGATTTTTGATAGATAAGAGATTTCATGCAAAATTATTCGCTTTCAGGCCGCCGCCTCGGAAGGCAGGCGCTGCTGTTCCCGCTATGTCTGGTGCTGTACGAGTTTTCCACCTATATCGGCAACGATATGATCCAGCCGGGTATGCTGGCCGTGGTTCAGGAATTCCAGGTGGGCAACGAGTGGGTACCCACCTCGATGACCGCCTATCTGGCCGGCGGCATGTTTTTACAGTGGCTGCTGGGGCCGCTGTCGGACCGTATTGGCCGCCGTCCGGTGATGTTGACCGGGGTGGTGTGGTTTATCGTCACCTGCCTGGCGACGCTGCTGGCGCAGACCATTGAGCAGTTCACCCTGCTGCGCTTCCTGCAGGGGATCAGCCTGTGCTTTATCGGCGCGGTCGGCTACGCGGCGATCCAGGAGTCCTTTGAGGAGGCGGTGTGTATTAAAATCACTGCCCTGATGGCCAACGTGGCGCTGATTGCTCCGCTGCTGGGGCCGCTGGTGGGCGCCGCCTGGGTGCATATCCTGCCGTGGGAGATGATGTTCGTGCTGTTCGCCGTGCTGGCGGCCATCTCGTTTGTCGGCCTGCAGCGGGCGATGCCGGAGACCGCGACGCGGCTGGGTGAAAAGCTGTCGGTCAAAGAGCTGGGCCGCGATTATCGCCTGGTGCTGAAAAACCTGCGCTTCGTCGCCGGCGCGCTGGCCACCGGCTTTGTCAGCCTGCCGCTGCTGGCGTGGATTGCCCAGTCGCCGGTCATTATTATCAGCGGCGAACAAGCCACCAGCTATGAGTATGGCATGCTGCAGGTGCCGATTTTCGGCGCGCTGATTGCCGGCAACCTGGTGCTGGCGCGCCTGACTTCGCGCCGTACCGTGCGCTCGCTGATTATCATGGGCGGCTGGCCGATCGTGTTTGGCCTGCTCCTCTCCGCGGCGGCGACGGTGGTCTCTTCCCACGCCTATCTGTGGATGACCGCCGGCCTGAGCTTCTACGCCTTCGGGATTGGCCTGGCGAACGCCGGCCTGGTGCGCTTAACCCTGTTCGCCAGCGAGATGAGCAAAGGCACGGTTTCGGCGGCGATGGGAATGCTGCAGATGCTGATCTTCACCGTCGGCATAGAGCTCAGCAAACATGCTTACGAGCTGGGCGGCAATGGGCTGTTCAGCCTGTTTAACCTGCTGGGCGGGGTGCTGTGGCTGGGGCTGATGATCTACTTCCTGAAAGATAAAAGCGTCGGCAATTCGCAGCAGGGGTAACCGGTTTTCAACCCGGATGCGCTTGCATCCGGGTCTTATCAGGCGAACGGCGCTTCGCGATCCAACACCTTATCGATAATCTGCAGAACCCCCTCTTCGTTGTTGTGCGGCGCATGATAGCGGGCGACGGCTTTGACGTCTTCCCGGGCGTTGGCCATGGCGAAGCCAAACCCGGCGTGCTGCAGCATTTCGATATCGTTGCCGCTGTCGCCGAACGCCACCACCTCATGATCCTCGATGCCCCAGCGCTGCTGCAAAATACGCAGGCCGTTGGCTTTGTGCACCCCCGGGATAATTAAGTCGATGCTGCCGTAGCCGGTGGCCACTGCGGTCACCATGTCCCCCAGCGCCGCGTGCAGCTTCGGCTGAATTTCCGGGATCAGGCGGTCCGGCACGTTGAGACCAAATTTGAGGATGGTGTCATCGAGATGGTTAAAATCATCCACCAGTTCAAGGCGGTGATAATACTTCGCCGCCACCGTCTTCAGCGCGTCGTTGTAGCGGTTGAGGGTGTAGGCGCTGCGCTTCCCGCAGGCGATGATTTCGATATTCGGCAGCGTCTGCAGATGATCGACCACGGCGTTGAAATGGTGAACCGGCAGCTGGCAGTTGAAGACATCTTCATTGCCGCTCACTACCCAGCCGCCGTTTTCCGCCACGAAGGCGATCTGGTGGGCGATCTCCGGAAAGAAGGAGATCAGCTGGTAGTACTGGTTGCCGCTGGCGACCACGAAGCGAATGTTCTGCTCGCGCATTCGTTGATACTGGGCGAGGAAGCGCGGCCGGTTGTAGGTTTTGGCATCGCTTAAAAAGGTGCCGTCCATATCCACCGCAATCAGTTTGATGCTCATTAGCTGTTCTCCATAACGGGTTCAGACTGTGGCTTAGCCACCGCGCGGGCGACCAGCGCCGCCACCATCACCAGGCCCAGCACCACCAGCATCGCGCTGCGCAGGCCGAAGTGCTCGCCGAGGAAGCCCAACAGCGGCGGCCCGACGAGGAAAGCAAGATACCCGGTAATCGCCACCACGCTGACGCGCTTAGGGGCATCCGGACCGGTATCGCTGGCGGCGGAAATAGTCAGCGGGAAGCCGAGCGAGGCGCCGATGCCCCACAGCAGCACCGAGATGCCCGCCACCCAGGGGTTATCGACGAAGATAATCAGGCCGATACCCAGAGCGCCCATCACCGCGCTGCCGCGAACCACCGTCACCCGGCTGTAGCGATCGATAAACCAGCCGCCGGTAAAGCGGCCCAGCGTCATGCCGAGGGTGAAGCCGGCATAGATCAGCGAGCCGGAGGTGGGGCTAAAGCCGTGGCCGTCCACCATCAGCAGCGGCAGCCAGTCATTGGCCGAGCCTTCGGCAAAGGCCATCGCCAGGACGATGACCCCGATAAGCAGCAACTGCGCGTCGCGCCATACCGGCAGACCTTTCGCCTCGCCGTGGGCGGCTTCGGCGGCATTTTTACCGGTACCCTCCGGAATGGCGCGGATGGCAATGGCGATGGGCAGAATGGCCACCAGCGCGGCCGCCAGAATATGCGGAGCGGCGGGCAGGCCGAACCCGGTCACCGCCATGCCCACCCCGGCGCCGAACAGGGTGCCAAAGCTGTAGAAGCCGTGCATCATCGGCAGCACCGTTTTATTCATCTCCCGCTCAACCGCCGCGCCCTCGACGTTAATGGCGACCTCTGCTGAGCCAAAGCTGGCGCCAAAGATGGCCAGACCGAAGGCGAACAGCGGGGCGGAGGTGACCCACAGCGCCAGGCTGAGCACCAGCATGCCGAGTACGGCGAAGGACATGGTGGTGCGGATGACCTTGCGGGTGCCAAAGCGCTTCACCAGCCACGCCGAGCAGAGAATACCGCTCATCGATCCCACCGACAGGCCAAACAGCACGACGCCCATCTCTGCGGTAGAAAGCGCCAGCAGATCGCGGATCGCCGGCGTGCGGGTGGCCCAGGAGGCCATTAATAAGCCGGGGATGAAAAAGAACATAAACAGCGCCCACAGTCGAAGCTGGAGCGCTCTGCGCGAAGATTGCGTCGTCATCCGTAAACGCCTTAAAGGAGAAGAGTGAAGACAACAGTAGCAAGCATGTGTACATTTGTACATAAACCGGAAGAGGAAAATCATGGCCCGTAGACCGAACGATCCGCAGCGCCGCGAGCGCATCCTGCAGGCGACGCTGGACACCATCGCGGCGCACGGCGTCCATGCGGTGACGCACCGTAAAATCGCCACCTGCGCGAATGTGCCGCTGGGGTCGCTGACCTACTATTTCAGCGGCATCGAGGCGCTGATCGCGGAGGCGTTCAATCTGTTTACCGCCGAGATGTCGGCGCAGTATCAGCAAAGCTTCGCCGGGGTAACGAACCGGCAACAAGCCTGCGATGCCATCGCGGAGCTGATCTTCAGCGCCCAGGTGACCACGGCGCGCAATATGGAGCTGATGTACCAGCTGTACGCGTTCTGCAGCAGCCAGCCAGCGCTGAAGGCGGTGATGCAGAACTGGATGCGGCGCAGCCAGCAGACGCTGGAGCAGTGGTTTGCCCCCGACACCGCCCGCGGCCTTGACGCCTTTATCGAAGGGATGACCCTGCACTTTGTCACCGACCGCGCGCCGCTGTCGAAGGCGGCGATCCGCATGATGGTCGGGCAGCTGGCAGGGGAGAGGGCGCAGGAAGAGGGGCGCTGAGGCGGCGTTTCAGCCGGAATGGCTAAACGCAGGCAACAAAAAACCCATCAACCTTGAACCGAAGTGGCGGGGTTGATGGGCTCCACAAAATGGGGACATCAAAGAAAAGCAGTGGCATTACTTATGACTGATGCCCTGAGAAAAAGTTCTGCCTGTGGCGGCTTTTTTCGCAAAAAATTTATTGTAGCCCTGGCCAGATGATCACGATGAGCGTCCCGGCGAGGGTGAGCAGCACGTTGGCGATGGCGTAGGTGCCCGCATAGCCGAGCGCCGGGATGTTGCTGCGCGCGGTATCGCTGATGATCTCCATCGCCGGGGCGCAGGTGCGGGCCCCCATCATGGCGCCGAACAGCATCGCCCGGTTCATGCGCAGCACGTAGGCGCCGAACAGGAAGCAGATCACCACCGGCACCAGGCTGACGATAAGCCCGGCCGCCAGCATCTGGCCGCCGACGGCGCCCAGCCCGTTATTGATCCCGGCCCCGGCGCTGAGCCCGACCCCGGCCATAAACACCATCAGACCAAACTCTTTCACCATGTTCAGCGCCCCCTGCGGGATATAGCCAAAGGTTGGGTGGTTGGCGCGCAGGAAGCCAAGCATGATGCCGGCGAACAGCAGGCCGGCGGCGTTGCCGATGCCGAAGCTGAAGGAGCTGAACTGGAAGGTGATCATGCCGATCATCAGGCCGACGATAAAGAAGGCGCAGAAGGCGAGGAGATCGGTCACCTGGCTGTGAATGGAGATAAAGCCGATGCGGTCGGCTACGGTCTTCACGCGGCGGGCGTCGCCGCTGACCTGCAGCACGTCGCCTTTGTTCAGCACCACGTTGTCGTCGATAGGCATCTCGATCTGGCTGCGAATGACCCGGTTCAGGAAGCAGCCGTGATCGGTAAGCTTGAGCTGCGCCAGGCGGCGGCCGACGGCGTTGTGGTTTTTGACCACAATCTCTTCGGTGACGATGCGCATGTCGAGCAGGTCGCGGTCGAAAACCTCTTTACCGTTGCGGAAGCTCGGGTCGAGGCGGGCGTGCGCGTCCGGGTAGCCCACCAGCGCAATATCGTCGCCCATCTGCAGCACCGCGTCGCCGTCCGGGTTGGCCAGAATGCCGTTGCGGCGGATGCGTTCGATATAGCAGCCGGTCTGGCGATAAATGCCCAGCTCGCGCAGATTTTTGCCATCCGCCCATGCCACCAGCTCCGGGCCGACGCGATAGGCGCGGATCACCGGCAGGTAGACTTTACGTTTGGAATCGGTATCGAGGCCGCGCTCGCGGGCGATTTGCTGGGCGCTGGTCTGCAGATCCTGATGCTGCAGCTTGGGCATATAGCGGGCGCCGACGATCAGGCTCACCAGACCAACCAGGTAGGTCAGGGCATAGCCGAGGCTCAGGTGGTCAAGCGACTGCGCCAGCTGATCGCTGGGCAGGCCGAAATGGCGCAGGGTGTCCCCCGCGCCCACCAGCACCGGGGTGGAGGTCATCGCCCCCGCCAGCATACCGGCGGTGAGCCCGATATCCCAGCCGAACACTTTACCCAGCACCATGGCGATCAGCATCGCGCTGCCGACCATCACCAGGGCCAGCATCAGATAGTTTTTCCCGTCGCGGAAAAAAATCGAAAAAAAGTTAGGACCGGCTTCCACGCCGACGCAAAAAATAAACAACATAAAGCCGAGATTAAGGGCATCGGTGTTAATCGCGAAATGCTGCTGACCTAATAATAGAGAAACGACTAAAACGCCAATGGAATTACCAAGTTGTACTGAGCCGAGACGCAGTTTTCCCAGGCATAGTCCTAATGCAAGTACAACGAATAATAACAGGATGTAATTCCCGTTTAACAAATCTGCGACGTTTATATTCACGAAAGCCAACTTCTCGTTTACTAGTAAGTTGTTGAAGGAAATGGTTATTTGGTCTAAGGTTGCTCAGGCGTTCGCGTTGTCGCGAACCTATTCTGGCACCCTGTTATAACCAGCAAAAATATACCCGCTAGTTTAATCCTTCCTGGATGCGGCGGCTAGTGACAATCGTTTTTAGGCTGGTAGGGGAGTTATTGGCATGGATTGCCGAAATGCTTTATCTGACTGGGCGACGTGGACGTGAGTTAGAGGCAACATCAGGAGGATACGGTGAAATCTGAGCGTAGTTGGGCCGGCATTATCTGTGGCTTCGTTCTGTTCATTGTGGTGTGCTTATCGTTGTTGTTACATATGAAAGGGGCCTTTCGCGCCAGCGGCAACCCGGAGCTGGGCCTGCTCTTCTTTTTGCTGCCAGGGGCGGCGGCGAGCTGTCTCTCTCCCGGACGGCGGGTGCTGCGTCCTTTGCTCGGCGCGATACTGGCGGCGCCGGTCTGTATGGTGACGATGCGGCTGTTTTTCGTCACGCACCGGACGTTCTGGCAGGAGATGGCGTGGGTACTGAGCGCGGTGTTCTGGTGTGCGCTCGGGGCGTTGTGCTTTTTGTTTATCTGCGCCTGGCTTGATACCTGGCGCAGTCATTCATCGAGTAAATAAATTTACTCAGGCAAACAGGCCAAGGTTCTCTTTCGCCCAGGCTTCGAAATCGGTGCAACCGCCGATGTGTTTCTGGTCGACGAAAATCTGCGGTACGGTTTCAACCGGTTTGCCGACGGTTTTTTCCAGATCAGCTTTGCTGATGCCTTCGGCGTGAATATCCACGTAACGGTAGTTAAAGTCATCACGCTCGTTGGTCAGTTTTTCTGCCAGCTCTTTGGCGCGAACGCAGTAAGGGCAGCCTGGACGACCAAAAATAACGGTAAACATTGCTTCTCTCCTTAAACCTCAGCCGGATGGCGAATGGCGCTTATGATGCCTGCATTGGCCGGTGAGGGAAAGAAGGTTCTGCCTTTTGCTTCGATGGTTTACGGCTATGTTTGATAAATGTCGTACTATCAAAACCCGTATACTGACCCGGCGGCGCGGTGGCATTGGCTGGCGCGCCGCGTTTATCAACCGGAGAGGCGTGATGCGAAAATTTGCCCCGTTGCCAAAAAGCATACTGCTGGTTGAGATCCTCGGGATGGGGCTGTTAACCCTCGCCTGGCTCTCGCTTAACCAGTATGTCCAGCTGCCTGCGCCCATTGCCAGCCCGACCGCGGCGCTGGTGATGCTCTTTGCCGGGATCGTGCTGATGATCCCCGCCGCCATCGTCGTGATGTGGCGGATGGCGCAGATCGTGGCCCCGCAGTTAACCCACTCTCCTGAGCCTGAATCCTTGTCTGACAGAGAAAAACGAAATGACGCCGACCATTGAGCTGCTGCGCAGCCACCGTTCTATCCGCCACTTCACCGATGCGCCCGTGAGCGACGAACAGCGCGCGGCGATTATCGCCAGCGCGCAAGCGGCATCTACCTCGAGTTTTTTACAGTGCACCTCCATCATCCGTATTACCGACCCGGCCCTGCGTGAACGTCTGGTCCCGCTGACCGGCGGCCAGCAGCACGTCGCCCAGGCGGCGGAGTTTTGGGTCTTCTGCGCCGACTTTAACCGCCACCTGCAGATCTGCCCGCAGGCGGAGCTGGGGCTGGCGGAACAGCTGCTGATCGGCGTTGTCGATACGGCGCTGCTGGCGCAAAACGCGCTGACCGCCGCCGAGTCCCTCGGGCTGGGTGGCGTCTATATCGGCGGCTTGCGCAACAGCATCGAGGCGGTGACCGAGCTGCTGGAGCTGCCGCAGCACGTCCTGCCGCTGTTCGGTCTTTGCCTTGGCTGGCCGGCGGATAACCCGGACATCAAGCCGCGGATGCCGGCCGCCATGCTGGTGCATGAGAACCGCTATCAGCCGCTGGATAACGCGCTGCTGGCGGAGTATGACGAACAGCTGGCGCACTATTATCTGTCGCGCGGCAGCAACGCCCGCCGCGATACCTGGAGCGATCATATCCGTCGCACTATCGTGAAAGAGAGTCGTCCGTTTATTCTCGACTATCTGCATAAGCAGGGGTGGGCAACGCGCTGATTACGTGTACACTGCTGCTCCGGCCAGGCGGTATCCGACGCTGGCGGCAGGAAAGGTGGAAGTGTGTTCGATAGCTGAGGCCCGCCAGTGCGGGTCTTTTTGCAGAGGTGCAGGATGAAAATTGCCATATTATCCCGGGATGGAACGCTTTATTCATGTCGACGCCTGCGCGAAGCGGCGCAACAGCGCGGGCATCAGGTCGAGATCCTCGATCCGCTTTCCTGTTATATGAACGTCAGCCCGGTGGCCTCTTCGATCCACTATAAAGGGCGCCAGCTGCCGCACTTTGATGCGGTGATCCCGCGCATTGGCTCGGCGATTACCTACTATGGCACCGCGGCCCTGCGTCAGTTTGAGCTCCTGGGAAGCTATCCGCTGAACGAATCGGTCGCCATCACCCGCGCTCGCGATAAGCTGCGCTCGCTGCAGCTGCTGGCGCGCCAGGGCATCGATCTGCCGCTGACCGGCATCGCTCATTCCCCCGATGACACCAGCGATCTGATCGCCATGGTCGGCGGCGCGCCGCTGGTGGTGAAGCTGGTGGAGGGCACCCAGGGGATCGGCGTGGTGCTGGCGGAGACCCGCCAGGCGGCGGAGAGCGTGATCGACGCCTTTCGCGGGCTGAACGCCCACATCCTGGTGCAGGAGTACATTGCCGAGGCGAAAGGCTGCGATATTCGCTGCCTGGTGGTCGGCAATGAGGTGGTGGCGGCGATCGAACGGCGGGCGAAAGAGGGCGATTTTCGCTCTAACCTGCACCGTGGCGGCATGGCTACGGTGGCGCAGATTAGCGATGAGGAGCGCGCCATTGCCATCAAGGCGACGCAAACCCTGGGCCTGGACGTCGCCGGTGTCGATATTTTACGCGCCACCCGCGGGCCGCTGGTGATGGAGGTGAATGCCTCGCCCGGACTGGAAGGCGTGGAAACCACCTCCGGCGTGGACATCGCCAGCAGGATGATCGCCTGGATCGAGCGCCAGGCGACACCGGAATTCTGTTTGAAAATAGGCGGCTAACCGCCGGATGCAAGACTGTCATGGTATGCGGCGCTTTTTTTGCGTAAGCTATGGCGTCGTTTTTCCACTGTAAGAGGTCACAGGCACTATGGATTCACTGGTCGTTCCAGGTCTGGATACGCTACGTCGCTGGCTGGATGAGATCGGCATCAGCTTTTTTGAGTGCGATTCCTGTCAGGCATTGCACCTGCCGCATATGCAGAATTTCGACGGTATTTTTGATGCCAAAATTGACCTGGTGGATAACGTGGTGCTCTTTTCCGCCCTGGCGGAGGTAAAGCCGTCTGCTTTACTGGCGCTGTCGGCGGATCTCTCGGCCATCAACGCCAGTTCGTTAACCGTGAAGGCGTTTATCGACATTCAGGACGATAATTTGCCCAAGCTGGTGGTCTGCCAGTCGCTGTCTATCGGCCCCGGGGTGACGATGGAGCAGTTCGCCTGGTTCTTCCGCCAAAGCGAGGAGCAGATCTCGATGGTGATCCTCGAAGCCGGCGCCAATCAGCTGCTGTACAAAGGCGAAGAAGAAGAGCCGGCAGCAGAAAACGTGCAATACCATTTTCTTCACTAAACCTGCCTAAAATTAGCGCAGCCACTACCGCAGCGGCTGCGTATTACCCGCTTTTATTCTGCATTTAACCTTTCTTTAAAGCATTATTCACCGCCATTCAGGCCGTTTTGGCTTATCACGTAGACCGTTATTGCATAAAAATTTGATAAAAGGCGTTTTTTTACCTGGGCTATAGCCTCTTATTCTGGCTACAGTTATTCTGGCGATGCTTCCAGTTGCGAGCAACCACTCCGGGAGAGATCCGCTCTCCTTTTCTCAGGCAATGAAAAAATATGCATGATTTTTGCATGCGTAGAAATGCGTATATTTGAGCCCGTAAGTTAACGGGCGTTGAGAAGGAAAAGAGATATGACCGCCTTTGGTAAAAAATGGTTAACAGGTCTGGTTACGGGTGCGCTGATGGCCGTCTCTGCCGGTTCGCTCGCCGCCGAACAAAAAACCCTGCATGTCTATAACTGGTCTGATTATATTGCGCCGGACACCGTGGCCAATTTCGAAAAAGAGACCGGGATTAAAGTCGTGTATGACGTTTTTGATTCCAATGAAGTGCTGGAAGGTAAATTAATGGCCGGCAGCACCGGTTTCGATCTGGTGGTGCCATCGGCCAGCTTCCTTGAGCGCCAGCTGGCGGCGGGCGTGTTCCAGCCGCTGGATAAGAGCAAGCTGCCGAACTGGAAGAATCTCGACCCCGAAGTGCTGAAGCTGGTCGCCAAGCATGACCCGGAGAATAAATACGCCATGCCTTACCTGTGGGCGACGACGGGCATTGGCTACAACGTTGATAAAGTGAAAGCCGTCCTCGGCAAAGATGCGCCGGTGGACAGCTGGGATCTGGTGCTGAAGCCGGAGAACCTTGAAAAACTGAAAAGCTGCGGCGTCTCCTTCCTCGACGCGCCGGAAGAGATTTTCGCCACCGTGCTGAACTACCTTGGCAAGGATCCGAACAGCAGCAAAGCGAATGATTACACCGGTCCGGCCACCGATCTGCTGCTGAAGCTGCGGCCGAACATTCGCTACTTCCACTCTTCGCAATATATTAACGACCTCGCCAATGGCGACATCTGCGTGGCGATCGGCTGGGCAGGGGACGTCTGGCAGGCGGCGAACCGCGCGAAAGAGGCGAAGAACGGCGTCAACGTCTCCTACTTTATTCCTAAGGAAGGCGCCCTGGCGTTCTTTGACGTCTTTGCGATGCCGGCCGACGCTAAGAATAAAGATGAGGCCTATCAGTTCCTTAACTATCTGATGCGCCCGGATGTGATCGCCAAAATCAGCGACCAGGTGTTCTACGCCAACGGCAACAAGGCCTCTACGCCGCTGGTCAGCGAGACTATCCGTAACAACCCGGCGATTTATCCGCCAGCGGATGTGTTCGCCAAACTGTTCACGCTGAAGGTGCAGGATCCGAAGATCGACCGCGTGCGCACCCGCGCGTGGACCAAAGTGAAGAGCGGTAAATAAACTCTGACGGCCCGGTAAGCGGGCCGTATCAGAACGGCACTCGCCGGGAAATGGCAGCGCGCCCGGCGAGCAGAAGCACCAGGATGGTGCACCTGCACTGTTAAGCACGAAGTATGGCACCGGACCATATGGTGATCGTTTTTTTGCCGGAGAACACCCGATTGAACGACGTAATGCCCCGCCCACAGGCGAAAGCCCCCAAAGCGCTGACCCCGCTGCTGGAAATCCGTAACTTAACCAAGTCGTTTGATGGCCAGCACGCTGTCGACGATGTCAGTCTCACTATTTATAAAGGCGAAATTTTTGCTCTGCTGGGCGCATCAGGCTGCGGGAAATCGACCCTGCTGCGCATGCTGGCGGGCTTTGAGCAACCGACCGCCGGACAGATTATGCTCGACGGCGTGGATCTGGCGCGCGTACCGCCCTATCAGCGGCCTATCAATATGATGTTCCAGTCCTACGCCCTGTTTCCCCATATGACCGTTGAGCAGAATATCGCTTTCGGTCTGAAGCAGGATCGTCTGCCTAAGGCGGAAATCACCGCCCGGGTGCAGGAGATGCTGGCTCTGGTGCACATGCAGGAGTTCGCTAAACGTAAGCCGCACCAGCTCTCTGGCGGTCAGCGCCAGCGCGTCGCGTTGGCGCGCAGCCTGGCGAAACGACCAAAGCTGCTGCTGCTCGACGAGCCGATGGGGGCGCTGGATAAAAAGCTGCGCGATCGCATGCAGCTGGAGGTGGTGGATATTCTTGAGCGCGTTGGCGTGACCTGCGTGATGGTGACTCACGATCAGGAAGAGGCCATGACCATGGCGGGCCGTATCGCCATCATGAACCGCGGCAAGTTTGTGCAGATTGGCGAACCGGAAGAGATTTACGAGCACCCGACCACCCGCTACAGCGCCGAGTTCATCGGCTCGGTGAACGTCTTTGAAGGGCTGGTGAAAGAGCGTCTGGAAGATGGCCTGGTGCTGCGCTCGCCGGGACTGGTGCATCCGCTGAAGGTCGACCCCGACGCCTCGGTGGTGGACAACGTGCCGGTGTGGGTGGCGCTGCGTCCGGAGAAGATCATGCTGTGCGATGAGCCGCCGGCGGATGGCTACAATTTTGCCGTCGGCGAGGTGATTCATATCGCCTATCTGGGGGATCTCTCCATCTACCATGTGCGCCTGCAAAGCGGGCAGATGATCAGCGCCCAGCTGCAGAATGAGCACCGCCATCGGAAAGGGACGCCCACCTGGGGTGACGAGGTGCGTTTATGCTGGGATGCGGACAGCTGCGTTGTACTGACGGTGTAAGGAGAGGGCGATGAGTACCGTTGAATCCCCGTCAGGGGCGAAAAAACCGGGCGGCTTCGTGCTGTGGGCGGCGCGCCTGCAGATGGCGCATGGCCGCAAGCTGGTGATCGCGCTGCCCTATCTGTGGCTGATCCTGTTGTTTATGCTGCCGTTCCTGATCGTGTTCAAGATAAGTCTTGCCGAGATGGCGCGGGCGATCCCTCCCTACACCGATCTGATGGAGTGGGCGGATGGTCAGCTGACGCTGACCCTTAACTTTGCCAACTTCCTGCAGCTGACCGACGATCCGCTCTATTTTGAGGCTTATCTGCAGTCGCTGCAGGTGGCGGGCATCTCGACGCTCTGCTGCCTGCTGCTGGGCTATCCGCTGGCCTGGGCGGTGGCGCACAGCAAGCCGTCGACGCGCAATATTCTGCTGTTGCTGGTGATCCTCCCGTCGTGGACGTCGTTTTTGATCCGCGTCTATGCCTGGATGGGACTGCTGAAAAGCAACGGGGTGTTGAATAACTTCCTGCTGTGGCTAGGGGTTATCGATCAGCCGCTGGAGATCCTGCACACCAACCTGGCGGTATATATCGGTATCGTCTATGCCTATCTGCCGTTTATGGTGCTGCCTATCTACACCGCGCTGACCCGCATCGACTATTCGCTGGTGGAGGCCTCGCTGGATCTCGGCGCCCGGCCGCTGAAGACCTTCTTTCAGGTGATCGTTCCGCTCACCAAAGGGGGGATTATCGCTGGCTCCATGCTGGTGTTTATCCCGGCGGTGGGGGAGTTCGTGATCCCGGAGCTGCTGGGCGGGCCGGACAGCATTATGATTGGCCGCGTGCTGTGGCAGGAGTTCTTTAACAACCGTGACTGGCCGGTGGCTTCGGCGGTGGCGATTGTCATGCTGCTGCTGCTGATCGTGCCGATCATGTGGTTCCATAAGCACCAGCAAAAACAGATGGGAGAGCAGGGATGAACGACTTGCCGGTAGTACGCTCGCCGTGGCGCATTCTGATCCTCGTGCTCGGGTTCACCTTCCTCTATGCCCCGATGCTGATGCTGGTGATCTACTCCTTCAATAGCTCAAAGCTGGTGACGGTCTGGGCCGGGTGGTCAACGCGCTGGTATAGCGAGCTGTTCCACGATGACGCGATGATGAGCGCGGTGGGGCTCAGCCTGACTATCGCCGCCTGCGCGGCGACGGCGGCGGCGATCCTTGGCACCATCGCCGCGGTGGTGATGGTGCGCTTTGGACGTTTTCGCGGCTCCAACGGCTTCGCGTTCATGATCACCGCGCCGCTGGTCATGCCGGACGTGATCACCGGGCTCTCGCTGCTGCTGCTGTTCGTGGCGCTGGGACATGCCATCGGCTGGCCGTCGGATCGCGGGATGCTGACCATCTGGCTGGCGCACGTCACCTTCTGTACCGCCTACGTGGCGGTGGTGATCTCCTCGCGCCTGCGTGAGCTGGACCACTCGATCGAAGAGGCGGCGATGGATCTGGGCGCCGCGCCGCTGAAGGTCTTCTTCGTCATCACGCTGCCGATGATTATGCCAGCGGTGATCTCCGGCTGGCTGCTGGCCTTCACGCTGTCGCTGGATGACCTGGTGATCGCCAGCTTTGTCTCCGGTCCCGGGGCCACGACCTTGCCGATGCTGGTCTTCTCCAGCGTGCGCATGGGGGTCAACCCGGAGATTAACGCCCTGGCGACGCTCATCCTCGGCGTGGTCGGCGTTGTTGGTTTTATCGCCTGGTATTTGATGGCCCGCGCAGAAAAGCAGCGAGTGCGCGATATCCAGCGTGCAAGACAAGGCTGAACCACCTAAAATCGGTACAGCAGCCTCCGGTCGGCGCCACTTTGTGGCGCCGTTTTCATGGAAGACATTACGTTGGGATTGTTTACGAAAACTCGCTCATCGCATGCCCGCCTTAACGTCCCTGCGCTGGTGCAGGTGGCGGCCTTTGCGATTATTTTGATTCGCGGTCTGGATCTGCTGATGATCCTCAATTTGTTGGGCCTGCAGGGGCTGAACGAATTCATACACCGTAGCGTCCAGACCTGGAACCTGACGCTGGTCTTCCTCGGCAGCCTGGCGCTGGTGTTTATCGAAATCTGGTGCGCCTTCTCGCTGGTGAAAGGGCGCAACTGGGCGCGCTGGGTCTATCTGCTGACGCAGATGATAGCCGCCGGCTACCTGTGGGCGGCGTCGCTGGGCTACGGGTATCCGGAGCTGTTCAGTATTCCCGGCGAATCCAAACGGGAGATCTTCCACTCGCTGGTGATGCAAAAACTGCCGGATCTGCTGGTCCTGACGCTGCTGTTTGTGCCAGCGACCTGCCGTCGGTTTTTCCGCCTGCAATAACGGTGATACAATCCCCGCCCCTGGAATTTTGAAGGTCAATTATGCATTGCGCACTCTACGACGCCGGCCGCTGCCGTTCCTGTCAATGGCTGGAACGGTCGGTTCCGCAACAGCTCGCCGATAAAATGGCCGACCTGCGCACGCTGCTGGCGGCAATCCCCGTCGCCGACTGGGGCGAGCCGGTCAGCGGGCCGGAGGCGGCTTTCCGTAACAAGGCCAAAATGGTGGTCAGCGGCAGCGTTGAGCGTCCGCTGCTGGGGATGCTGCACCGCGATGGCACCCCGGTGGACCTCACCGACTGCCCGCTCTATCCCGCCGAGTTTGCGCCGGTGTTTGCCGGCCTGAAGCCCTTTATCGCCCGCGCCGGGTTAACTCCCTACAACGTCGCGCGCAAGCGCGGGGAGCTGAAATATCTGCTGCTGACCGCCAGCCAGCAGGGGGAGATGATGCTGCGCTTTGTGCTGCGCTCAGAGGCCAAGGTGGCCCAGCTGCGCGCCGCGCTGCCCTGGCTGCAGGCACAGCTCCCGCAGCTCAAGGTGATCACGGCGAATATCCAGCCGGTGCATATGGCAATCATGGAAGGCGAACAGGAGATCTTCTTCACCGAACAGCAGGCGCTGGGCGAGGTCTTTAATGAGGTGCCGCTGTGGATCCGTCCGCAAAGCTTCTTTCAGACTAACCCGACGGTAGCCAGCCGGCTGTACGCCACCGCCCGCGACTGGGTGCGCGCGCTGCCGGTCCAGCATATGTGGGATCTGTTTTGCGGCGTCGGCGGTTTTGGCCTGCACTGCGCGACGCCGGCGATGCGCCTGACCGGGATAGAGATAGCCCCGGAAGCGATCGCCTGCGCCAGGCAGTCTGCCGCGCAGCTGGGGCTCGGCAATCTGCATTTTCAGGCGCTGGACTCCACGCGGTTCGCCACGCATGAAGCGGATATCCCGCAGCTGGTGCTGGTCAACCCGCCGCGACGCGGCATTGGCCCTGAACTGTGCGACTATTTAAGCCGCATGGCGCCGCCCTACATTATCTATTCCAGCTGTAACGCCCGCACCATGGCGACCGACATTGCCCGTCTTAGCGGCTATCGCGTCGAGCGGGTCCAGCTGTTTGATATGTTCCCTCATACCGCCCACTACGAAGTGCTGACCCTGCTGGTCCGCGAAGTTTAAACAAAATGTGAAGGCTTTGCGCCGCCGAAATCGGGTAAGCTTGACGAAGCATGTTTTGTTATTGGTGGGGGGAATCTAATGGCCAAAACCATTCTGCTGGTGGAAGATGATGAGGATATAGCCACGCTGCTGCGGCTCAATCTGCAGGATGAGGGCTATCAGATTGTGCATGAGGCCGATGGCGGCCAGGCCCTCGCCCGACTGGAAACGCGGGTCTGGGATGCGGTGATCCTCGATTTGATGCTGCCCGGCGTCGACGGCCTGGAGATCTGCCGGCGCATCCGCCAGATGACCCGCTATCTGCCGGTGATCATCATTAGCGCTCGCACCAGCGAAATGCACCGTGTGCTGGGCCTGGAGATGGGCGCCGACGACTATCTGGCGAAACCCTTTTCGTTACTGGAACTTATCGCCCGCGTTAAAGCGCTGTTTCGTCGCCAGGAGGCGATGGGGCAGAACCTGCTGATGGACGCCGGGCGCCTGTCCTGTCATGGTCTGAGCATCGATCCGTTGTCCCGCGAAGTGAGGCTGCGCGGCGAGATGGTGGACCTCACCCCGCGCGAATTCGAGCTGCTGTATTACTTTGCTCGCCATCCCGGGGAGGTGTTTTCCCGGCTGGCGCTGCTGGAGCAGGTCTGGGGATATCAGCATGAGGGCTATGAGCACACGGTCAATACTCATATCAACCGCCTGCGCAGCAAAATCGAACGTGACCCGGCCGAGCCGGACATCATTCTGACCGTCTGGGGAAAAGGCTATAAGTTCGCCCCGGTGACCCAGGAGGCCGCCCCGTGATCCGCCGCCTGAGCCTCAGCCAGCGGCTGGCGCTGGTGGTGGTCTCCCTGCTGATGCTGTGCGCGGCGGCGGTGTGCGCCGTTCAGTTACACAGCAGCGCGCAGTATGGCAACGCCATGGTGCAGCGCCTCTCCGCCGGGCTGGCTCAGCAAATTGTGGCCCGCGAACCGCTGCTGGACGCCCACGGCGAGGTCAACCGGCAAACCCTGAAGTCGCTGTTTGACCGCCTGATGACCTTTAATCCCAGCGTGGAGCTCTATCTGCTGTCGCCGGATGGCGACCTGCTGGCCGATGCGGCGCCGCCGGGCCATATCCAGCGCCAGCGGATCGACATGGCGCCGGTACAGGTTTTTCTCACCGGCAGTACGTCGCCGGTGTATGGCGACGATCCCCGCAGCCTTGACGGGCGAAAAGTCTTCAGCGCCGCCCCGCTGCGCGTCGACGGCCAGCTGCGCGGCTACCTGTATATCATTTTGCAGGGGGAGACCTTTAATCAGCTGGCGGCCGACGCCTGGCAAAAAACGCTGTGGAGCATTGTTCTGTGGACCCTGCTGCTGGTGGCCCTGTTTGGTCTGCTGGCGGGAGGCCTGGCATGGTTCTGGGTTACCCGGCCTGTCCGCCAGCTCACCGCCCAGGTGGCGGCGAACGATCGGGACAGCATCAGCGCCATCAAAACCCTGGCGGCCCGCACGCCGGAGCCACAGCCCGGTAACGAGGTAGCGGTTCTTGAGAACCGCTTTATTGACCTTGCCCGGCAGATAGCCGGTCAGTGGGATCGGCTGGCCGACAGCGACCGCCAGCGCCGCGAATTTGTGGCCAATATTTCCCACGATTTGCGCACACCGCTGACTTCGCTGCTGGGGTATCTGGAAACGCTGACCCTGAAGGACGAAAGGCTGACCGCCGAGGAGCGCAGGCAGTATCTCACCATCGCCCTGCGCCAGGGCAACAAGGTGCGCCATCTTTCACAGCAGCTGTTTGAGCTGGCGCGACTGGAGCACGGGAGCATTAAGCCGCAGCGCGAGCGTTTCGCGATGGCGGAGCTGATTTCCGACGTGGCGCAGAAGTTTGAACTCACCGCCCGCACGCGCGAGGTGAACCTGCAAATTGATGTGCCGGGGCCGTTGCCGCTGATCAACGCCGATGTGTCGATGATTGAGAGGGTGGTGACCAACCTGCTCGATAACGCGATGCGGCATACTCCCGTCGGCGGGGAGATCCGTCTGGCGGTCTGGCAGGAGAATCAACAGCTCCAGGTTGAAGTGGCAGACAACGGAACGGGCGTCGATGCCGCGCTGCGCGATGATCTGTTCCAGCGGCCGTCGGCGTTGTCTACCCAGGCGTCGCGGGAGGATCGCGGTGGGTTAGGGCTGCTGATTGTGAAACGGATGCTGGAGCTGCACGGGGGCGGGATCCGGCTGGTGGAATCGGTAAGCGGGGCGCGGTTCAGGTTCTTCGTGCCACTTTGAGAAATTGCCGGGTGGCGGCTACGCCTTACCCGGCTACGGGGACGGAGCAGGCCGGGTAAGCGCAGCGCCCCCCCGGCAAAAAAGTTACTCCGGGAACCACTGGTTGCTGATTTTCTGGTAGGTACCGTCGGCTTTAATCGCCTTCAGCGCGGCGTTCAGTTTCTCCAGCAGCGCCTTGTTATCCGGGCGCACGGCAATCCCAAGGCCGGTGCCGAAGTATTGCGGATCGGTTACTTTCGGCGTGGCTGCCCCCAGCTGCGGGTTGGTTTTCAGCCACTCGTTGACCACCGCCGTGTCGCCGAACACGCCGTCGATACGGCCATTTTTCAGGTCGATAATCGCGTTCTGGTAGCTGTCATAGGCGACGGTCTTCACCTCAGGATGTTTATCCTGCAGATATTTCTGGTGGGTGGTGCCGTTTTCCATGCCGATCCGTTTGCCTTTCAAATCATTGAACGAGTGGAACGCGTCTTTTTTGGCGATCACCAGCGCGGAGTTGGCGTAGTACGGGTCGGTGAAGGCCACCTGCTTGCTGCGTTCCGGCGTAATATCCATTCCGGAAATCACCGCGTCATACTTCTTAAACTTCAGCGCCGGGATCAGGCTGTCAAACGCGTGGTTGGTAAAGGTGCATTCTGCCTGCATTTGTTTGCACAGCGCATGGGCCAGATCGATATCAAAGCCGACAATCTGGTTATTCGCGTCCATCGATTCAAACGGCGGATAGGTCGCGGACACGCCGAAGCTGATTTTCTCCGCGGCGGCGGCGCCGAAGGTGAACGTGGTGAGCAGTGCAGCCAGAACTAACTTTTTCATCGTGGAACTCCCGTCTGTCAATCTTATGATTATTCGCCGTGTCTGCGGCATAGGGTGACAATGCCATTAAATGAATTTGTATTCAATAAAAATGATTAAATATTTTATTTGATATAAAAAAAGACGGACAGGTATTAGACTTGTCCGTCTTGTTGTTCGCTTATTATGCAAATACGCCAGGCGCTAGTTACGCCGTTCGAAAGCTAGCGCTTTGCGCTCCACCAGGCGCATCAACAGGGTCAGCAACCCGTTGACGATGAGATAAATAATCCCGGCGGCGCCGAACACCATCACGTCGTAGGTCCGTCCGTACAGCAGCTGGCCGTGACCCATCACTTCCATCAGGGTGATGGTGTAGGCCAGAGAGGTACTTTTGAACACCAGCACCACTTCGTTGGAGTAGGACGACAGCGCGCGTTTAAAGGCGTACGGCAGCAGGATCGCCAGGGTATCCTTTTTACTCATCCCCAGCGCGCTGCACGACTGCCATTGCCCGTCGGGGATCGCCCGGATGGCGCCGTAAAACAGCTGGGTGGTATAGGCGGCGCTGTTAAGCGACAGGGCGATCAGGGCGCACAGCCACGGCTCGGAGATAAGATGCCACAGCCATGGATATTCCTGCAGCGAAGGAAACTGCCCGGGGCCATAGTAGATCAGGAAGATCTGCACCAGCAGCGGCGTACCGGTAAACAGGGTGATGTAGCCGCGCACTATCCACACCAGCCCCGGCGTCTTCAGCGTCAGGATAATGGTAAAGATCAGCGACAGGATCAGCGCCACGATAATCGACGCCACGGTCAGCGTCAGGCTGGTATGCAGGCCTTTCAGCAGTTCGGGTAAGTAGTCGAGCATCAGCCTGGTCTCCGTTCGAAGCGCGTCGCACGCTGGTCAATCCGCTTAAGAATGTATTGACTCAACAGGGTGATGACGAGATAGATTGCTGCGGCAATGATATACCAGTTAAAGGGCTCCTGAGTGCGGGTGGCGATGCTTTTGGTCTGCAGCATCAGATCGTTGACGCTGATCAGGCTCACCAGCGCGGTGTCCTTCAGCAGCACCAGCCACTGGTTGCCGAGACCGGGCAGGGCATGGCGCCACATCTGCGGCATCACCAGGCGGAAGAAAATGGCCGCTTTCGACAGCCCCAGCGCCTGGCCGGACTCCCACTGACCCTGCGGAACGGCTTTCAGCGCGCCGCGCAGCGTTTGCGAGGCGTAGGCGGCATACAGCAGCGACAGGGCGATCGCCCCGCAGAGGAACGGACTGACGTCAAAGTTCTCAATCTGCATCTGCACCGGGATCTGCGTGAACCCGAGCGGGATGGTGAAACCGTCAGAGAGCGTCAGCAGCAGCTGGGACGAGCCGAAATAGATAAACAGCACCACCAGAATTTCCGGTAGGCCGCGCAGAATGGTCACAATGCCGGTTGCAAGCCAGGCTACCGGGCGCCATTTCACTGACTCCAGTACCGCGAAGAGCATCGCCAGGACGAGGCCGATGGCGAGCGCGCAAACGGCAAGGCCGACGGTCATCCCGGCGGCGCTTGCTAATGGAAAAATTTCGTTCATTCAGTCTTACTTCTGGAACCATTTGTTATAGATGGTCTGGTAAGTGCCGTCTTTCTTCACTTTTTCCAGCGCAGCGTTAAATTTCTGCTGCAGGTCGGTGTTGCCCTGACGCACGGCAATGCCCAGCCCGGTGCCGAAATAGGCTTTGTCGGTCACTTTATCGCCCACGGCCGCCAGCTTCGGATTGCTCTTCAGCCATTCGGTGACCACGGCGGTATCACCGAAGACCGCGTCAATACGACCGTTCTGCAGATCCAGCTTCGCATTCTGGTAGCTGTCGTAAGGCACGGTAGTGATTTCCGGATGTTTATCCGTGATAAATTTCTGGTGGGTGGTGCCGTTCTGTACGCCCACTTTTTTGCCCTTCAGCTGGTCAATGCTGGTGAACTTGCCCTGCTGACCGACGAACAGCGCCGAGTTGTCATAATACGGGGTGGAGAACAGGACCTGCTTTTCACGCTCAGGCGTGATGTCCATCCCGGCCATGACCGCGTCGAAACGGCGGAATTTCAGGCCCGGGATCAGGCTGTCAAAGGCCTGGTTGGTAAAGGTACAGGTGGCGTCGATCTCTTTACACAGCGCGTTAGCCAGATCCACATCGAAACCGACGATCTGGTTGTTGGCATCCACCAGCTCAAACGGAGGGTAGGAGGCCTCGGTGGCGAAACGAATGGTTTGCGCGGCGGAAGCGGAGAGGCTCATGCCTGCGAGCAGGGCGGCAATCAGTACTTTTTTCATCATCATTTCCCCGAAAAACATCAGTGTGAAAGATAGTTTTTAAACGCGTCAGTTTGCGGATGCGTGAAGCAGGAGGCATCCCCTTGCTCGACGATATGCCCATTTTCCATATACACCACCCGGCTTGCCGTCTTGCGCGCCACTTCAACTTCATGGGTGACGATAACCTGGGTGATGCCGGTTTCAGCCAGCTCGCGGATGATGCTAACGATCTGGGCGGTGATTTCCGGGTCGAGCGCCGCGGTAGGCTCATCGAACAGCAGAACCTGCGGCTCCATCATCAGCGCGCGGGCGATCGCCACACGCTGCTGCTGACCGCCGGATAAATGCAGCGGGTAACGATCGCTGTAGGGCTTCAGACGCAGGCGCTCCAGCAGCTTCTCTGCGCGAGCCAGCGCCTGATCCTTGCTTAACCCCAGTACGCGACAGGGGGCCTCGATCAGGTTCTGCTGTACCGTCAGGTGCGGCCACAGGTTGTACTGCTGAAAGACCATGCCGACGTTCTGCCGCAGTTCGCGAATCGCTTTATCGGACGGCGCTCTGGTGAAGTCGAAATGGTTACCGGCGATGGTTAATGAACCGGAACGCGGCATCTCCAGCAGGTTGAGTACGCGCAGCAGCGAGCTCTTCCCGGCACCGCTGGGGCCGAGCAGCACCAGCGTTTCCCCCTGCGGGCAATCCAGCGTGATGTCGAACAGCGCCTGGTGCGCGCCGTAGAAGCAATTAATGCCGTTTAGTTTAATACTCATCTGGGCAGTCTGATACGAATAGCTATTGAGGCCGCAAATACTACCTTTGGCAGAATAGTTATGCAATATTTATGCGTTAAAAGTTAAATCTAAACCACGTTTAGCTTTAAAGTTAGCACAAAATATTGCCTGGTGGGTGAGGGGGGAGTAAATGTCGGCATTCTCGGGGCGAATACCGACATTTTACCGGGGTTATCGTTTCAGCGACGTCGCTTCAACTCCGGAACTAACGTTTCTCCAGACTCTGTCGTAACGTCCCGGCCGGCGCGTGGCTGTTGTTGCCGAGATAGCGAACGTCATCGACGGCCCAGCACTGGCCTTCCTGGATCATCAGCACTTCGTCTTTCCAGCTCTGGGTTCCCTGCTTTAGCTCCACGCGCAGCGGAATGTTGCGCGCATCGCGATTAGGGATGGTTGAGGCGCTGGCGACGACGGCGCTGTCCGCCGGGGTGCTGCTGCTCGAGAACAGGTTAGCCTGCAGCAGTTTGCTGTTGGCCGGATCCTGACGGGCGTCATTGAGTAACTTCGCCAGGCCGTCGCTGAGATAGGGGCGCAGCGCCGCCGGATCCTGCGTACGGTTCTGGAGCTGGGTGTCGTAGAATTTTTGCGCTACGTCGTCAGGGCCGCCTTCGACACAGGGGCCGCTGCGGGTGCCATTATCTTTATAGGCCGGGGTGACGGTCGTACAGGCGCTGAGCGCCAGCGCGCAAGGGAGAAGTGCTGCAAGAAGTTTGTAGCGCATGATGATTTCCTTATAAGCGAACTACGTTTTCAGTTTCCGTTAAAGCATAGCGTATAGCGTGCGGATTGTACTTGACGCAAAGAGCTAAGACCTTGATGTGACTACGGCCTTAGGGCAGGACATCGACAGGGGAGATCGCTGTATGATATTAAGGCAGGAAAATCTGGGGGCCGTTTAAAAATAAACAGACTTTTTGGGCAAACAAGAAACATTACCCGGGCAATATGATAATGTTTCTTGAAATATAAGATTAATTACTTCTTCTTATAGATGTTAGCGGAGATGTGCAGTTTTTTATCGGTATTACCGGAAGAGAGCACGATAACGTCTGCGCCTTTCTCATCGGCCTTTTTAATCAGTTCTTCACGGGCATCGCTGGGTGCAGTCTGACCGGTAGAAGAAATGGTACCGATTTTAGTATATTGCGTATGGACCTTATCGAAGGCTTCTTTCGTTAAAATTTCTGCAGAGAAGGCGTTCGCCGTTAAAAACAATGCTGCACCTGCCACTAAAGCTGCATATTTCATATTTTTAGACTCCATTGTTTATCTTGCTATCATCATGCTCTTGTTTTATCTCACCAATGAGCGGTTTCAGATTGTACTAACACCGTTTTTTTTTCAAGTGGAATACTGCAATTTTATGACGGTTAGTTAACTCTTTTTTAAAGAAAAGATGAGGTATTTCGCATTGATAATGCTTGCTTTTTTTTGCCGGATACACATAGGGAGAGGACCAGACCCTTTTCATCTGACGTTAGCAGAAAATCAGCTTAAGGCGCCGGGGCAGAAAGGGGGGCAGCGTTGACAGACATTCCCGGAAACATGGTTTATCATAAAGCAAAGCAGGGTCTGCGCCCATGGTCATGCAGGTCACCAGGGAGATAAGATGTTAACAAATAAGCAAGAGGGCGTCCGCCAGCTGCGAACCGAGCTGTGGGCCACCAGAGATAATGTCCAGCGCCATGCGCTATCCATGAGTATGCCCTGGCTGGCCTTTGTCAATATCGCTTTTGCGTTAATGGTTTTCTTCCGCAATTTTATCTTTACTCATTTTGATAAGAAGCTGTTAACGCACCAGGCGGTTATTCCTTATGTCGAAGTCGCGCTGATCGCGGTTATTATTATTTCGGTAATTTTAGCCATTATTGCCGTCACGCCGCGCCTGGCGCAGGGGCGCTATACGTTGAGTATTATCACCGGCCTGCAGCTGGCACTCAGCCTGTGCTGGTCCCTGAGTAATTACTGTTTTATCTTTTTCTGGACACTGCCCTTCGCCTGGCCGCTGCTGGTGATATTAATGACCACCGGCCTCGCCGCGCTGTATCACCATTGGCCCGGCATTATCGCTTTTTTGCTTCCGCTATGGGGAACCGCCCTGCTGGCGGGTATACAGAACCACCCTCACACTGAGGTCCGCTTTTTGATCCTGTGGGGCATTTTTACGGCGATTTTACTCTATGGCAGGCGTATTCTTAAGCGCTGGTATGATGAGGCCTGGAAGACGCATCAGGAAAATATGCGGCTTATTCAGCGGCTGGAAAGTATTGCCAACCAGGATGCATTAACCGGGACCGCGAATCGCCGGGCGCTGAATGCCTATCTGGCGGAGATTTGGCAGCAAAAAACGCCGTTGGCGCTGATGATGATCGACGTCGATTACTTTAAGCGTTACAACGACCACTATGGCCATCAGGCTGGCGACGATTGCTTATCGACTGTCGCCCAGGTGCTTAAAATGGCGGTACGGGCAGAGGGCGATCTGGTCGCCCGCTACGGCGGCGAAGAGTTTGTCATCGCGCTGCCGGGGGTTTCCTTAGCGCGAGCCACCTCCATTGCCGAGCGCATTCAGCAGAAAATTAGCGAGGCGGCGATCCCCCATGAGGCTTCGGCGGTGGCCTCGGTGGTGACCGTCAGTATGGGGGTCGTCGCCTCCGACGGCACGGTTCCGATGGAGACGCTGATCGCCCGGGCGGACAGCGCGCTGTACCAGGCGAAAAATAAAGGACGAAATCGATGGTCTTATTAACCCGGAGACACTGCCGGGCAAGGATGAAAGAATGACACGGATTGCGCTGATCGCGCTGCTGGCGTTACTGCTAAGCGGCTGTGCCGGCGAAAAAGGGATTATCGATCGCGATGGATACCAGCTGGACACCCGCCATCCGGCGCAGGCGGCCTATCCGCGAATAAAAGTGCTGGTGATCCACTATACGGCAGACAACTTTGATACTTCTCTGGCGACCCTGACCGATAAAGAGGTCAGCTCCCACTATTTAATTCCTGAACAGCCGCCGCGCCACCATGATAAACCGCGGATCTGGCAGCTGGTGCCGGAAGAGGATCTGGCCTGGCACGCCGGTGTCAGCTACTGGCGCGGCAGCACGCGCATCAACGATACTTCCATCGGTATTGAACTGGAAAACCGCGGCTGGCAGAAGACCGCGGGAGGTAAAAGCTTTACCCCCTTTCACCCGGAACAGATCGCGGCCCTGATCCCGCTGGCGCGCGATATTATCACCCGCTACCACATCGCGCCGCAGAACGTGGTGGCCCATGCCGATATCGCCCCGCAGCGCAAAGACGATCCGGGGCCGTTGTTCCCCTGGCAACAGCTGGCGCAGCAGGGGATTGGCGCCTGGCCGGACGAGCAGCGGGTGGCTTTTTATCTGAACGGGCGGCCGCCCAGTGAGCCAGTGGACCCTGAGGTGGTGCTGGATTTGCTGGCGCGCTACGGCTATCAGGTCACGCCGGAGATGACTCCCGCGCAGAAGAAACGGGTAATTATCGCCTTCCAGATGCACTTCCGCCCCCAGCGCTGGGATGGCGTAGCGGATGCGCAAACCGAAGCGATAGCCGAGGCGCTGTTAGAGAAATATGGCCAGGGTTAGCGGTGAAGTTTACCGTGGTCGCGCAACCAGGCGGCGGTACGCACAATCCCGTCGTCCAGCGTCACCACCGGCTGATAGCCCAGCTCATCCTGCGCGCGCGTGATATCGAGCGTAAAATCAAAATTAAGTTTGGAGACGCCGTAGTGGGTAAAGGCCGGCTCTTTGGCCGTTTTATCGCCAAAACGCTCCATGCTGCGGGCGATAATATCCAGCATCGGGTAGGGAACTGAACGGATCCGGCATTTAATGCCCAGCTCATCGATCAGTTTCTGCACGATGCTGCGCAGGGTGCGCGGTTCGCCATTGCTGATATTCCACGCGCGGGCGGAGGGAAGATGATCGCAGGTCGGCTGGCTCGCCAGCCACATCGCGTGGACGGCATTTTCATAATAGGTCATATCGACCAGCGCGCTGCCGCCCCGCGGCAACAGGACGCTGCCGTAGTGCTGCATCATTTGCGCCAGCCGGGGAATAAAGACTTTATCGTGCGGCCCGAACAGGCTCTGCGGGCGCAAAATGGTAAAACGGGTGTGCGGGTTGGCCTGCGCCAGCAGGTTGATCACCTCTTCGCTGGCCGCCTTGCTGCGGGCAAACTCATTGGCGAAGCGGTGCGGGCGGAAATCTTCCTGAATATCGCGATGGTGGTGATAATCAAAATAGAGCGAGGGAGAAGAGATATGGACGAAATTGCGTACGCCCCATGCTACCGACCATTCGCCGAGGCGGCGGGTGGCGCGGACGTTAGCGAGATCGAAAGCCTGCTGCGTGCCCCAGGGCGAGGTGAAACTTGAGCAGTGCCACAGAGTATCGATACCGGCGAGCATCACTTTAGCCTGCGAAGAGACCAGCTCGGTTAAATCTGCCGGGATGAATTCCGCCCCCATTTTGCTCAGAAGCTTACCCATCGCTTCGTTGCGCCCGGTCGCTCGCACGCTGATGCCCTTGTTGCGCAGATATTCCACTGCGTTGCGGCCTAATCCGCTGGTCGCACCGGTAACCAGTACCTTCATATTACTCTACTGTCCCAGAAAAGAATTTCGTGCGCATTTTTCCGTGATTCTCCCGACTATGCAATGAGAATCATGAAAGAATAATGCTTATCCTTCGACTCTGCCTGAGATTTGTTCGGCCAACCGGGCGATGCGTTGCGCCATACCGCGGAAAATAAACAGGTGCGCCGGGATCATCAGCAGCCAGTAGACCAGGCCCGGCATACCGTGCGGGTGCCACCAGGCGCGGACGTCCAGTTCACAACGATCGCCTTTATCGTTAATGGTAAAGCTTAACCGGCCCAGTCCCGGCGCTTTCATGCCGAACAGCAAAGTGAGCTGTTTTTCTTCCTCCACGATAATCACCTTCCAGCTGTCGACCGTATCGCCGGTCTGCAGATAGTCGCGCTGCGGTCGCCCTTTGGCCAGCCGGTGGCCGACCAACAGATCCATCGCGCCGCGGGTTTTCCACAGGAGATTGCCGAAAAAATATCCCTCTTTACCGCCGATTTGGTTAACGACCTGCCACAGGGCTTTGCGGCTCGCCTGAGTGGTGATGGTGCAGCCTGCCTGTTTCGGATAATAGCCATACTCCGGTCGCCAGCGGGCGAAAGCCTGGGCGTCGTAGCCCCAGTCGCTGGAGTTTACCAGCTGCTCTTCTTCTTTCAGGGTGCGGCGAACCGCCTGATCGAAGGGGATCAGCGTTTGCGGGATCAGCGCGCGCAGCGTCCGGTCATCGGCGATCAGATCGTGCTTCAACCCCTGAATTAGCGCTTTGGCGATGGTCGGCGGCACCGAGGTGATGACATTGAGGAACCACACCGAGATCCAGCGCGTCGGCAGGGGAATCGGAATGAGCGGGCGGTGTTTGCCGCTGACGGCCATAAAGCGAATGAACTGCTGCTGATAGCTTAACACCTCCGGACCGGCGGCTTCGAAGACGCGGTGCGCGTCGGAAGGGTGATTCAGTAGCTCAACGAGGTCAACGAGCAGATTTTCCAGCGCGACAGGGGTGGTACGCGAACGCACCCAGCGCGGGGGGGTCAGCACCGGCAGGTTATAGACCATGTCGCGCATCACCTCGAAGGCGGCGGAGCCGGCGCCGACGATAATTCCGGCCCGCAGCTCGGTTACCGGCACGCCCGACTCGCGCAGGAGATCGCCGGTGACCTGACGAGCGCGCAGATGGTCGGACTGCTCCTGCGCTGGAGCCTGCAGCGAGCTGAGAAAGATAATCTGACGCACCGGCGTCTGGCGCAGGGCATCGCGAACATGCGTCGCCACCCGACGCTCATGGGCGATAAAATCGCCGCCTTCGCCCATGCCGTGTACCAGATAGTAAAGGGTATCGATACCTGTGAGCAGCGCAGGCAGAGCCTGCGGCTGATTGAGATCGACTGACCGGCAGGTGACGCCGGGCAAAGCGAGTTTTTGCAGTCGGTCGGTATGGCGCGCCGCCGCCAGCACCGGATAACCCCGTGCGCTTAATTCGCGGACTAAATGCTGACCAATATAGCCGCTGGCGCCGAGCACCAAAACCGATTGCGACACGCCTGACTCCTTAGCGTTGTAAAAAAGCCTGCCAGTGGGCGACCACTTCGCTCAACTGCTGACGATTGACATCCAGGTGAGTGACCAGACGGACGATGGGCGAGGCGTTGATCAGCACGCCGCGCGCCTGCATAAACTCGCCGAGCGCCCGGGCCTGTTCATCACCGACGCGAACGAACAGCATGTTGGTATCGTGACGGGTGACGTCGGCGCCGATGGCGCGCAGCTGATCCGCCATCCACGCGGCGTTATCATGATCCTCCTGCAGGCGCTGCACGTTATTTTTCAGCGCGTACAGCCCGGCGGCGGCCAGAATGCCCGCCTGGCGCATCCCGCCGCCGACCATTTTCCGCCAGCGAACGGCGCGGCGAATGTACGCCTCACTGCCGACCAGCAGCGAGCCAACCGGGGTGCCAAGCCCCTTTGACAGGCAGATGGTGAAGGAGTCGCAGTACTGGGCGATATCGCGCAGCTCACAGCCGTAGGCGACCACGGCGTTAAAGATGCGCGCGCCGTCGACGTGCAGCGCCAGATCGCGCTGGCGGGTAAACGCCCAGGCTTCCTGGAGATAGTCGCGCGGCAGCACCTTACCGTTATGGGTGTTTTCCAGGCTCAGCAGGCGGGTCGGGGCAAAATGGATATCGTCAGGTTTGATTTTCGCTGCGACTTTATCCAGCGGCAGCGAGCCGTCCGCCGCGGCGTCAATCGGCTGCGGCTGAATACTGCCGAGAACCGCCGCCCCGCCGGCTTCGTACAGATAGTTATGCGCCCCCTGGCCGACGATATACTCTTCGCCGCGCTGGCAGTGGCTGAGCAGGCCGACGAGGTTGGCCTGGGTGCCGGTGGGCAGAAACAGCGCCGCCTCTTTGCCGGCCAGGTCGGCGGCGTAGCGCTGAAGTTCATTGACGGTAGGGTCGTCGCCATACACATCGTCCCCGACCGGGGCGGCCATCATGGCTTCCAACATGGCGCGCCCAGGACGGGTAACGGTATCACTGCGCAGATCGATCACGGCTTTTCCTTGTTCTGGTTCAGAGTATTGCTTCTGTTTTACCTGAGCCAGTTGGTTTTCGCCAGTTCGATGACTTCATCGCCGCGCCCGCTGATGATCGCCCGCAGCATATACAGGCTAAAGCCTTTCGCCTGCTCCAGCTTGATCTGCGGCGGGATCGCCAGCTCCTCTTTGGCGACCACGACGTCGACCAGCACCGGACCGTCGGTGCGGAAGGCGGTCTGCAGCGCTTCATCCACCTCGGCGGCTTTCTCAACGCGAATACCTTTAATACCGCAGGCTTCGGCGATGCGGGCGAAGTTGGTGTCGTGCAGCTCCGTGCCGTCGGTGAGATAGCCCCCGGCCTTCATCTCCATCGCCACGAAACCCAGCACGCTGTTGTTAAAGATGATAATTTTCACCGGCAGCTTCATCTGCGCCAGCGACAGAAAATCCCCCATCAGCATGCTAAACCCGCCGTCGCCGCACATGGCCACCACCTGACGCTCCGGCGCGGTGGCTTTGGCGCCAATGGCCTGCGGCATGGCGTTGGCCATGGAGCCGTGGTTGAATGAACCCAGCAGGCGGCGTTTGCCGTTCATCTTGAGATAGCGTGCCGCCCAGACGGTCGGGGTGCCGACATCGCAGGTGAAAATGGCGTCTTCATCGGCAAAATGGCTGATCTGCTGCGCCAGATATTGCGGGTGGATCGCCTTCTCGCTGGGCTTCGCCAGATCGTCGAGTCCTTTTCGCGCGTCGCGATAGTGCTCCAGCGCCTTATCGAGGAAGCGGCGATCGGTTTTCTCTTCCAGCAGCGGCAGCAGCGCCTTTAGCGTTGATTTGATGTCGCCCACCAGCGCCATATCAACCTTACTGTGCGCGCCGATGCTGCCGGGGTTAATGTCGATCTGAATAATTTTGGCGTCGGTCGGATAGAAGGCGCGATAGGGGAACTGGGTGCCGAGCAGGATCAGGGTGTCGGCATTCATCATGGTGTGGAAGCCAGAAGAGAAGCCAATCAGCCCGGTCATGCCCACATCATACGGGTTGTCATACTCCACATGCTCTTTACCGCGCAGCGCATGGACGATGGGGGCTTTAATTTTTGCTGCGAACTCCACCAGCTCCTGGTGGGCGCCGGCGCAGCCGCTACCGCACATGAGCGCGATATTGCTGGAGTAGCGGATAAGCTGCGCCAGCTTGCGCAGCTCCTCGTCGGCCGGGGAGACCGTCGGCAACGGCGCATGATACCAGTGGCTGCTGGCGCTCTCCGGGGCGGCTTTCAGCGCCACGTCGCCGGGCAGAACCACCACCGAAACGCCGCGGTTAATCACCGCCTTACGCATCGCCACCGCCAGCACCTGCGGGATCTGCTCCGGGGTGGAGACCAGCTCGCAGTAATGGCTGCATTCGCGGAACAGCTCCTGGGGATGGGTCTCCTGGAAATAGCCGCTGCCAATCTCGCTGGAAGGGATGTGGGCGGCAATGGCCAGCACCGGGACATGGTTGCGGTGACAGTCAAACAGACCGTTGATCAGGTGCAGGTTACCCGGTCCGCAGGAACCGGCGCAGACCGCCAGTTCGCCGGTCAGTTGCGCCTCCGCGCCGGCGGCGAAAGCGGCGACCTCTTCGTGCCGGGTGGCCATCCAGTCGATGGTGCCCATGCGGTTCAGGCTATCGCTCAATCCATTGAGGGAATCGCCGGTGACGCCCCAGATACGTTTCACGCCGGCCTGTTCCAGCGTTTTGGCAATGTATGCGGCCACGGTTTGTTTCATGATCTCCATCTCCTTTTTTTGATAACGCCTTCAAGCTTAGATGAAACTGCAGCGTACGTTGCCGATTTCCCTCAATTTTTCGCTGGTTTTATTGCTGAAGTATTGGGCATACTCTGGGGTCTCACAGGGTGTAAAACAGGAAGCACATCAAATGGTTAAAGGATTGTTAAACACAGTAAACAGAACGCTGTCGCATGAAGATGCCGGTAAACTCTTGTTACGACTCGCCGTCGGCGGGTTAATGCTGTTTCACGGTTTGCACAAGCTGCTGGATGGCGTGGACGGCATTAGCGGGATGCTGGTGGCGAAGGGGTTGCCGGGGTTTATCGCCTACGGTGTGCTGGTGGGGGAAGTGGTTGCCCCCTGTTTGTTGATTGTCGGCATCCTGACGCGCCCAGCGGCGCTGGTGTTGGCTTTCACCATGGTAGTGGCGTGGCTGATGGTCGGTCTCGGCAAGACGTTTGCGCTTGATGCGGTGGGCGCGTGGGCGATTGAGAATCTGGTCTATTTCTTTGTTGGCGCGCTGGCGATTGCGCTTTTGGGCGCCGGGCGTTACTCGCTGGCCGGTCAGTCGGCCTGGCGATAGCCATGCGCCGAAAGGCGGAACAACTGCGTACGACGTAAAGCAGAAACAGAGGCCGGATAAACATAGCGTCATCCGGCCTTTTAAGGTCAGGCCAGAACCAGATCGCCCAGCGGGTGACAGGAGCAGGCCAGCACATAGCCGTCGGCGATTTCGCCGTCGGTCAGCGTCATGGTGCTGGTGACGCTATACTCCCCGGAAACGACTCTGGTTTTGCAGCAGCCGCAGACGCCGGCGCGGCAGGCGACGGTCACCGGCACCTGATTGCTCTCCAGCGCATCGAGCAGGGTGGTGCCCACCGGCGCGTAAAATTCTCGCGCCGGCTGCAGTTTGGTGAATTTCAGCCCGCTGGTGGCGGCCTCCGCCACCGGGGTGAAGAACTTCTCCTTAAAGAAGCGGGTAACACCCAGGGCGGCAACGTCCTGTTCAACTTTCTCCATATACGGCGCTGGCCCGCAGGTCATCACGGTGCGGCTGGCGATATCCGGCACGCTCTGCAGTAGTTCCGGGGTCAGACGGCCGGCGACAAAACCGTGCGTCGCGTGGTGCTCCGCCACCAGGGTAACCGGATAGTTGCGCCACTCTTCGGCAAAGATCACATCCTCCGGCGAACGAACGCTATAGATCACCTGCACGTCGGCCTGCGGACGGTACTTCGCCAGCCAGCGGCGCATCGACATGATCGGCGTGACGCCGCAGCCAGCGGCCAGCAGCAGGAACTTATCATCCGCTTTATCCTCGCAGGTGAAATCCCCCATCGCGTCGGACAGCCAGATATAGTCGCCGCGCTTTACGTCGCGGGTGAGCCACTGTGAGCCCGCGCCATCGTCAATACGGCGAACGGTCAACGTAATATATTCGCTGACGCCCGGCGTGGACGAAATAGTGTAAGCGCGCAGGGTCTCTGCCGAATGACGCACGCTGACCAGGGCGTACTGCCCGGCACGGTACGGATAATAGTCATGGCAGAGCAATGAAACGGTCCACACATCCGGCGTTTCCTGATGGATGTGATGCACCTGCATTCGCCACGGGCATTGTGAGGTTGGCATGGTCATCAGGGACTCCTTACGCGCTCAGCAGCTGCTGCATATCTTGTTCCACGGTGGTCACGGAACGCAGACCAAACTTCTCATTGAGGATATCCAGCAGATCCGGAGTGAAGAAGCCAGGCGCCGTCGGGCCGGTGACAATGTTTTTCACGCCGAGAGACAGCAGCGTCAGCAGGATGACGATCGCTTTCTGCTCGAACCAGGAGAGCACCAGCGACAGCGGCAGATCGTTGACGCCGCAGCCCAGTTTTTCCGCCAGCGTGACCGCCAGAATAATCGCCGAGTAGGCATCGTTGCACTGACCGGCATCCACCAGACGCGGCAGGCCTTCAATATCGCCGAAATCGAGTTTATTGAAGCGGTATTTACCGCAGGCCAGGGTCAGGATCAGGCAGTCGTCCGGTACGCTGGTGGCAAAATCGGTGAAATAGTTACGTTCCCCGCGGGCGCCATCGCAGCCGCCGACGAGGAAAATGTGACGCAGTTTTTCCCGGCTGACCAGATCGATCAGTGTGTCCGCCGCGCCGAGCAGGGTCTGACGGCCAAAGCCGACGGTGATCAGATGCGGGATTTCGCTGTACGGGAAGCCCGCCATCTGCTGCGCCTGGGCGATAACCGGCGCGAAGTCTTCACCTTCCAGGTGGTTCACGCCCGGCCAGCCGACGATGCTGCGGGTCCAGATACGATCGTCGTAGGCGCCGACGGTGGGGTCGATGATGCAGTTAGAGGTCATGACGATGGGGCCCGGGAAGCGGGCGAATTCCACCTGCTGGTTCTGCCAGCCGCTGCCGTAGTTCCCAATCAGGTGTTTGAATTTACGCAGCTCCGGATAGCCGTGCGCCGGCAGCATTTCCCCGTGGGTATAGACGTTAACGCCGGTGCCTTCGGTCTGCTCCAGCAGGTTATAGAGATCTTTCAGGTCATGGCCGGAGATCAGGATGCACTTGCCCTCGGTCGCTTTAACGTTGACCTGGGTTGGGGTCGGATGACCGTATTTGGTGGTCTCACCGGCGTCCAGAATGCTCATGACTTTGAAGTTCATCTGGCCGATCTCCATTGAGCACTCCAGCAGCGCGTTCATATCGGCAGGCCAGGTACCCAGCCATGCCATGATTTTATGGTACTGGGCGTAGATGTCGTTGTCGTACTGGCCGAGAACGTGCGCGTGTTCCATATAAGCCGCAGCGCCTTTCAGGCCGTACAGGCACAGCAGGCGCAGGCCGAGAATGTTGTCGCCGATGGCCGCTTTGTCTTTATTCGGGGTAAATTCCGCCGCCTGACGCTGCAGGTCGCCCAGATCGTCGCTAGCCAGTTGCAGAGCGGCCATCGGATTGTTAACCGTCGCGTGGGCATCAATGTTCAGGCACTGCGCTTTAAGCGCTTCACGCATGGCGATAGCCTGGCGCGCATAGCCAACGATACGCGGGGAGTCGAAGTTAACGTTAGTCAGCGTAGAGAAAAAAGCGCGCGGCGCAAAGCTATCGACGTCGTGGTCGATAATGCCATATTCGCGGGCCTTGAGCGCCCAGGCGGAGAGGCCTTGCAGTGACGCAATCAACAGATCCTGCAGATCGGAGGTTTCCGCTGTTTTACCGCACATCCCCTGCGCGTAAGAGCAGCCGTTGCCGGCCGGGGTACGAATGGTTTGTTCACATTGCACACAAAACATGGTCACACCTTTAAAGTTATATTTGATATACATGTTTAAGGTTATGCCCGAGCGCGTGAGGAGAAAAGGTATTTCTGATACAACTTGAAGGGAGATTGATTTAGCGCAAAATTGGCGGCAGGAAGTCTGCCGCCAGCGCCTGCTCAGGCGGCAAAAAAGGCGATCAGGATCGGGACCAGCAGGCTCAGCAGAAAACCGTGCACGATGGCGGCAGGGACGATCTCCACGCCGCCGGAACGCTGCAGCACCGGTAAGGTGAAGTCCATGGAGGTGGCGCCGCACAGCCCCAGCGCCGTGGAGCGGCTACGGCGAATCAGGCCCGGAATTAACATGATGGCCAGCAGCTCGCGGCACAGGTCGTTAAAGAAGGCGGCGCTGCCGATCACCGGGCCAAAGGATTCGGTCAGTAAAATACCGGAGAGTGAATACCAGCCGAAGCCGCTGGCCATCGCCAGACCGGTCTTTAGCGGCAAATCCAGAATAAAGGCGTTGAGGATGCCGCCGAGTAATGAACTGGCCGTGACCACCACGGCGACGATCATTCCCCGCCGGTTGAGGACTATTTGTCGCAGACTCATTCCATTATTGCGTAATTGAATACCGACGAGGAACAGGAGAAAGATCAGCGTATATTCGCTGGCTTCGGTGGCGTGTTGTAAAAAAGACAGGCCGGTCAGGCCAAGCAAGAAACCGAGCACCACCACACCGCACAGCTGGAGTGATTCCAGGGCCATGGCCAGGCGCGAGGGTAATTTCTCCTGACGATGCAGACTGCGCCAGGGCATTTTTCTTTCCAGCCACAGCAGAGCGGTAATATTACACAGTAAAATGATGACCACGCTCACCGCGGCGTAATGCAATATCGCCAGCAGATTGCTGGCCAGATTGTCGAGAAACGCCAGGCTGATACCCATAAAAAAGAGGATCACATAGACAATCCAGCTCAGCATCCGGTTAATCAGTTTTAACGCGGAGGAGTGACGAAGAGGCAGTAAATAGCCGACGACCAGCGGCAACAGAATGATGAACAGTCCCGAGAACATGAACGATGCAACCCTTGCATGATGAGAATAGCGCTCATGACACTATCCAAATAGCCGGGCCGAGTAAAGCTGTCGCCAGAAAGAAAAAGCCCGGGGACCCGGGCTTTAGAAAAGATTAATCGCGTTTTTCCAGCAGAGTGCGGTACAGCACGCCGCCGAGGATCCCGCCGACGATCGGCATGACCCAGAACAGCCACAGCTGCTGCAGCGCCCAACCGCCCTGGAAAATCGCCACCGCGGTGCTGCGCGCCGGGTTGACCGAGGTGTTGGTGACCGGAATGCTGATCAAATGGATGAGGGTCAGCGCCAGGCCGATAGCGATCGGCGCGAAGCCCGCAGGCGCGTGTTTGTCGGTAGCGCCATGGATAACCAGCAGGAAGCCGCAGGTCAGTACGATTTCAATAACGATAGCCGACAGCATAGAGAAGCCGCCCGGGGAGTGTTCGCCATAGCCGTTGGAGGCAAAACCGCTGGCGGCGGCATCAAAGCCGGCTTTACCGCTGGCCACTACGTACAGCACCGCGGCGGCAATAATTCCGCCGACCACCTGGGCGATAATATAGCCAATGACCTCTTTCGCCGGGAAACGACCGCCGGCCCACAGGCCTAAGGTCACCGCCGGGTTGAAATGACCGCCGGAAATATGGCCAACCGCATACGCCATGGTTAATACGGTTAAACCAAATGCCAGCGCCACGCCGGCAAAACCGATACCCAGCTCGGGAAATGCTGCGGCAAGGACGGCGCTACCGCAGCCGCCAAATACAAGCCAGAAGGTGCCGAAGCATTCGGCTGCTAATTTTCTGAACATAACCACCTCAATTTAAATGTTTACGCGCACGAGCGGACCGTGCCGTTCTTTATTTATCGTGATAAGGGACGACGATAAAAATAAAGCGGCGTTATTCTAGAGATAATCGCCATCCCAGAGCCAGTTAAATATATTGATATTAATTGATTTAGGGCAAGGTGAAGGGATTGCGTTTGCCAGTTTAACTATTCCTATATCCATCCAAGATTATCAATAGTGTAGAACATAACGTCTGAAATAAAACTATTTTGTTTGATGAATAATCAACAGCGGTTAATAGGCGGTAAGTGTGTAATTTTATGAATATATTTAACCTCCTGAATAGGATGCGCGAGGTGACTAAGCGGAGTGTCATCTTGCCGCCGCCCTCGCTATACTGTTGATTACTGAAGGAGAGTGGTGGTGTAGCGGAGGGGATATGCTTCTTGAGCGCGTAGAAATCGTCGGTTTTCGCGGTATCAATCGTCTGTCGTTGATGCTCGAGCAAAATAACGTCCTGATCGGGGAAAACGCGTGGGGGAAGTCCAGTCTGCTTGATGCACTGACCCTGCTTTTGTCGCCAGAGTTCGATCTTTATCACTTTGTTCGCGATGACTTTTGGTTCCCCGCGGGCGACATCCAGGGGCGCGAGCACCATTTGCATATTATTCTGACCTTCCGCGAAACGGAGCCGGGACGCCATCGGGTGCGGCGTTTCCGTCCGCTTCAGCGCTGTTGGGTGCCCTGTGATGACGGGTATCACCGGGTGTTCTACCGCCTGGAAGGCGAACTCGCCGATGACGATAGCGTGATGACCCTGCGCAGTTTTATCGATGGCGAAGGCGAAGCGCTGGCGCTGGAGGATATCGATGAGCTGGCCAGACACCTGGTGCGTTTGATGCCGGTGCTGCGCCTGCGCGACGCGCGCTTTATGCGGCGCATTCATAACGGAACGGTACCGCACTCGCCGCAGATAGAGATCACCGCCCGCCAGCTGGATTTTCTGTCCCGCGAACTGGTCAGCCACCCGCAAAATTTATCCGACGGTCAGATCCGCGAGGGGTTGTCGGCCATGGTGCAGCTGCTGGAGCATTATTTTGCCGAGCAAAGCAGCGCCCAGACGCGACATCGCCTGATGCGGCGGCGTTCCCATGATGAACAGCGTAGCTGGCGTTATCTGGATATTATCAACCGGATGATCGACAAGCCCGGCGGGCGCAGCCATCGGGTGATCCTGCTGGGGCTGTTTGCCACCCTGCTGCAGGCGAAAGGGACGGTGCGCCTCGATCGCGATGCGCGGCCGCTCTTGTTGATTGAGGACCCGGAAACCCGGCTGCATCCTATTATGCTGTCGGTGGCCTGGCATTTGCTCAATTTGCTGCCGCTGCAGCGGGTGACGACGACGAACTCCGGAGAGCTGCTGTCCCTGACGCCGGTGGAGCAGGTGTGCCGGCTGGTGCGTGAATCGGCGCGGGTGTCGGCATGGCGGTTGGGGCCCGGCGGAATGAATGCCGAAGAGAGTCGGCGCATTGCCTTTCATATCCGCTTCAATCGCGCCTCATCGCTCTTCGCCCGCTGTTGGCTGCTGGTAGAGGGGGAGACGGAAACCTGGGTTATCAACGAACTGGCCCGCCAGTGCGGCCATCATTTTGATGCTGAAGGGGTGAAAGTCATTGAATTCGCCCAGTCGGGCCTGAAGCCGTTGATCAAATTCGCCCGCCGGATGGGGATCCAGTGGCACGTGCTGGTGGACGGCGATGAGGCAGGGAAAAAATATGCCGCGACCGTACGCGGCCTGCTGAATAACGATCGCGAACTGGAGCGCGACCATCTGACCACTCTGCCGGCGCTGGATATGGAACACTTTATGTATCGTCAGGGATTTGATGACGTTTACCACCGGGTGGCGCAGATCCCTGATAATGTGCCCATGAATATGCGGCGGGTGATCACCAAGGCCATTCATCGTTCATCCAAGCCGGACCTGGCGATTGAGGTGGCAATGGAAGCCGGCCGCCGTGGGGTGGACGCAGTGCCGACGCTGCTGAAAAAAATGTTCTCGCGGGTACTGTGGCTGGCCCGCGGTCGCGCCGATTAATCTCTTCGCCGTCGGGGGGCTCGGCGGCGCAAAGCTCTCCGGCAGCTAAACAAAACGTCATTGGCGCGAAAAATGGATGTTCTGTTGCCAACGGGTTTCGATAGAATCACCGCCTGGATCGGCAGGGAAACAGCAGGAATCGGAATATGAAAGTGAAGGGAAAACGCAGGACCGTCTGGTGGCTGTTGGCGATCGTGGTGCTGGGTCTGGCTGTCTGGGGATGGCGGATCCTCAACGCGCCGCTGCCGCACTACCAGACACTGGTGGTGCGCAAAGGCGACCTCCAGCAGAGCGTGCTGGCTACCGGCAAGCTGGATGCCCTGCGAAAAGTTGACGTCGGCGCCCAGGTCAGCGGGCAGCTGAAGACGCTGCACGTGAATATCGGCGATAAGGTCAAAAAGGACCAACTGCTGGGGGTTATCGATCCTGAGCAGGCGCAAAACCAGATCAAAGAGGTGGAAGCGACGTTGATGGAGCTGCGCGCCCAGCTCAATCAGGCGCGTGCGGAGAGTAAGCTGGCGCAGGTGACCCTGGCCCGTCAGCAGCAGCTGGCGCAGCGCCAGCTGGTCTCGCGACAGGACCTCGATACCGCGGCCACCGACCTGGCGGTGAAACAGGCGCAAATCGGCACCATTGAAGCGCAAATTAAGCGCAACCAGGCGACGCTCGACACCGCGAAGACCAACCTCGACTACACGCGGATCCTGGCGCCGATGGCTGGCGAAGTGACGCAAATTACCACCCTGCAGGGACAGACGGTGATCGCTGCCCAGCAGGCGCCGAACATTCTGACCCTGGCGGACCTCAGCACCATGCTGGTTAAAGCGCAGGTCTCCGAAGCGGATGTCATCCATCTCAGACCGGGGCAAAAGGCGTGGTTTACCGTGCTGGGCGACCCGTTAACCCGCTATGAAGGCAAGCTGAAGGACATTCTGCCGACGCCGGAAAAAGTCAACGACGCCATCTTCTATTATGCCCGCTTCGAGGTCCCGAACCCGCAGGGGATCCTGCGCCTCGACATGACCGCGCAGGTGCATATTCAACTGGCCGAGGTAAAGAACGTGATCACCATCCCGCTGAGCGCCCTGGGCGATGCGGTCGGTGATAACCGCTACCACGTCCGGCTGTTGCGTACCGGCGAGGTCAAAGAGCGTGAGATTGTCATTGGCGCGCGCAATGATACCGACGTCGCGGTGGTACAGGGACTTGAAGAGGGGGATGAGGTGATCGTCGGCGAGAGCGCGAGCGGGGCGGCAAAATGACGGCCCTGCTCGAGCTGCGTGATATTCGTCGCAGCTATCCTTCCGGCGACGGCAGCGTTGAGGTCCTCAAGGGGATCACCCTCAGTATCCATGCCGGGGAGATGGTGGCGATCGTGGGCGCCTCCGGCTCGGGTAAATCAACGCTGATGAATATCCTTGGCTGCCTTGATAAACCCACCAGCGGCACCTATCGGGTGGCGGGAACCGATATTGCACAGCTGGATGGCGATGCGCTGGCCCGTCTGCGGCGGGAACACTTTGGTTTTATCTTTCAACGCTATCACCTGCTGTCGCATCTGACCGCCGCGCAGAACGTCGAAGTGCCGGCGGTGTATGCCGGCAGTGAACGGCGGGCGCGCCTGGCGCGCGCTCATGAGCTGCTGGTGCGCCTGGGGCTTGGCGATCGCGCCGACTATCAGCCGTCGCAGCTGTCCGGCGGCCAACAGCAGCGGGTCAGTATCGCCCGCGCCCTGATGAACGGTGGGGAAGTGATCCTCGCCGATGAGCCGACCGGCGCGCTGGACAGCCATTCCGGCGAAGAGGTGATGGCGATCCTGCACCAGCTGAAAGCGCAGGGGCACACGGTCATCATAGTCACTCACGATCCGCAGGTCGCCGCTCAGGCGGAGCGGATCGTCGAGATCCGCGATGGCGAAATCGTCCGCAACCCCTCCGCCAGCCGCCAGGGCGGTGGGCTGCGCGCCCGTCAGCAGGAGGAGCCCTCGGCGTGGCGTCAGTTCACCAGCGGCTTTCGCGAGGCGCTGGTCATGGCCTGGCGGGCGATGGCGGCGAATAAAATGCGCACCCTGCTGACCATGCTCGGCATTATTATTGGGATTGCCTCGGTGGTGTCGATCGTCGTGGTGGGCGATGCCGCCAAACAAATGGTGCTGGCAGATATTCGCGCGATAGGCACCAATACCATTGACGTCTACCCTGGCAAGGATTTTGGCGATGACGACCCGCGCTATCAGCAGGCGCTGAAGTATGACGACTTGCTGGCGATCCAGAAACAGCCGTGGGTGCGTTCAGCTACGCCGGCGGTGTCAAAAAGCCTGCGTCTGCGCGCCAACAATATTGACGTAGCCGCCAGCGCGGAAGGGGTGGGGCCGCAATACTTTAATGTTTACGGCATGACCTTTAGCGAGGGCAATACCTTTAATGAGCTGCAGCTCAACAGCCGGGCGCAGGTGGTGGTGCTCGACAGCAATACCCGTCGCCAGCTGTTTCCCAATAAAGCGAAAGTGGTGGGCGAGGTGATTCTGGTGGGCAATATGCCGGCCACGGTGATTGGCGTTGCGGACGAAAAGCAGTCGATGTTCGGCAGCAGTAAAATTCTCCGCGTCTGGTTGCCCTACACCACCATGGCGGGAAGGGTGATGGGCCAGTCGTGGCTGAACTCGATCACCGTTCGCGTTCATGAAGGCTATGACAGCGACACCGCTGAAAAACAGCTGCTGCGTTTGCTGGAGCTGCGGCATGGTAAAAAAGATGTATTCACCTGGAATATGGACAGCATCTTGAAAACCGCCGAAAGGACCACACATACCTTACAGCTGTTCCTCACATTGGTGGCGGTGATCGCCCTGGTGGTCGGCGGGATTGGCGTGATGAATATTATGCTGGTGTCGGTGACCGAACGGACGCGTGAGATAGGCATCCGCATGGCGGTTGGCGCCCGGGCCAGCGATGTGCTGCAGCAGTTTCTCATCGAAGCGGTGCTGGTTTGCCTGGTCGGCGGCGCGCTGGGGGTGACATTGTCGCTGATGATTGCGTTTATTCTGCAGCTGTTTCTCCCCGGCTGGGAGATCGGTTTTTCGCCGCTGGCGCTGGTGACAGCGTTTCTCTGTTCGACGTTAACCGGGGTGCTGTTTGGGTGGCTGCCGGCGCGCAATGCGGCGCGGCTCGATCCGGTGGATGCCCTGGCGCGGGAGTAGTCGGGATGAGAAATAAAAATGCCAGTCAGAAGGACTGGCATTTTATTAGCAGGATGTACACAATGAAGCAAAAGAGTTATGCAGCCGTTTCCGCTTCCACAGGGACGATCACGCTGGCGTGGTTGCCTTTTGGCCCCTGGTGAACATCAAACCGAACGGCTTGTCCGGCTTTTAGCGTTCTGTAACCATCCATCTGGATGGTGGAGTAATGGGCGAAAATGTCTTCGCCGCCGCCCTCAGGGCAGATAAAACCGAACCCTTTGGCATTGTTGAACCACTTAACAGTACCCATTTCCATACTTCGACATCCTTCGTAAATCTTTATTAGTAAGATGGAATGAACCGGTGGTGGAGTGACGAGTTGTTCAATTGCTCGCCAACTCTCGCCACTACAATTTAGAGAAATACGAAAACGCGTCAAGCGATTGAGGAGGGGGAGCGGCGAAAAATGCGTCAAAATTTGAAGCAGTTAACGCTATTGCCGGGGAATGTGACAGCCGTCGCGGATAGAAGCGATAGATGATAGTTATCTATGATCTGTTGTAGATTTGTGATGAGCATAACCTCTGGTCATCGACAGGCCTCCGCCTGTTGGCAACAGCAACCGATGATGAACACTGACGATGAGTAAGAGAGATTGGCTGGACTTCGAGCACCTGGTTGACGACGAAGTTCGTGATGCGATTAAACCGCCATCTATGTATAAAGTGATATTGGTCAATGATGACTACACTCCAATGGAGTTTGTTATTGACGTGTTACAAAAATTCTTTTCTTATGATGTTGAACGTGCAACGCAACTGATGCTCACGGTTCACTATGAAGGTAAGGCGATTTGTGGCGTGTTTACCGCGGAAGTGGCGGAGACCAAAGTCGCTATGGTGAATCAGTACGCGAGGGAGAACGAGCATCCATTGCTGTGTACGCTGGAAAAAGCCTGAATACAGGCATGAAAATTGGGGGAGGTGCCTATGCTCAATCAAGAACTGGAACTCAGTTTAAATATGGCTTTCGCCAGAGCGCGCGAGCACCGTCATGAGTTTATGACCGTCGAGCACTTGCTGCTGGCTCTGCTAAGCAACCCCTCGGCCCGTGAGGCCCTGGAAGCGTGTTCAGTGGACCTGGTGGCATTGCGTCAGGAACTTGAAGCCTTCATCGAACAAACCACACCCGTCCTGCCAGCCACGGAAGAAGAGCGCGATACCCAGCCGACGCTGAGCTTCCAGCGTGTGCTGCAGCGCGCCGTCTTCCACGTGCAATCTTCTGGCCGCAGCGAAGTGACCGGCGCCAACGTGCTGGTGGCGATTTTCAGCGAGCAGGAGTCGCAGGCCGCCTACCTGCTGCGTAAACATGAAGTGAGCCGACTCGATGTGGTGAACTTCATTTCTCATGGTACACGCAAAGACGAGCCGAGCCAGTCTTCCGATAACAGCGGAAGCCAGCCTGGCAATGAAGAGCAAGCCGGCGGGGAGGAACGTATGGAAAACTTCACCACCAACCTCAATCAGCTTGCTCGCGTCGGCGGCATTGATCCCCTGATCGGCCGTGAAAAAGAGCTGGAGCGCGCCATTCAGGTTCTGTGCCGTCGGCGTAAAAATAACCCGCTGCTGGTGGGAGAATCCGGCGTCGGTAAAACCGCCATCGCCGAAGGCCTTGCCTGGCGTATTGTGCAGGGCGATGTGCCGGAAGTCATGGCTGACTGCACCATCTACTCGCTCGATATTGGTTCTCTGCTGGCCGGGACGAAATACCGTGGCGATTTTGAAAAACGCTTTAAAGCGTTGCTCAAACAGCTGGAGCAGGATACCAACAGCATCCTGTTCATTGATGAGATCCACACCATCATCGGTGCGGGGGCGGCGTCTGGCGGTCAGGTCGATGCGGCTAACCTGATCAAACCGCTGCTTTCCAGCGGCAAGATCCGGGTGATTGGCTCCACCACTTACCAGGAATTCAGCAACATCTTTGAGAAAGATCGTGCGCTGGCCCGCCGTTTCCAGAAAATTGATATTACCGAACCGTCGGTGGAAGAGACCGTCCAGATTATCAACGGCCTGAAGCCGAAGTACGAAGCGCACCACGATGTGCGTTATACCGCCAAGGCGGTGCGTGCCGCGGTTGAGCTGGCGGTGAAATACATTAACGATCGTCATCTGCCGGATAAGGCGATTGACGTGATTGACGAGGCAGGGGCGCGGGCGCGCTTAATGCCGGTCAGCAAGCGTAAGAAAACGGTTAATGTGGCGGATATCGAGTCAGTGGTGGCGCGCATTGCGCGGATCCCTGAGAAGAGCGTCTCCCGCAGCGATCGCGATACGCTGAAAAACCTTGGCGATCGACTGAAAATGCTGGTCTTTGGTCAGGATAAGGCCATCGAGGCGCTGACGGAAGCCATCAAAATGGCGCGCGCCGGGCTGGGCCATGAGCACAAGCCGGTGGGTTCATTCCTGTTCGCCGGGCCGACCGGGGTGGGGAAAACCGAAGTGACCGTGCAGCTGGCGAAGGCGCTGGGTATTGAGCTGCTGCGTTTTGATATGTCCGAATATATGGAACGTCATACCGTCAGCCGTTTAATCGGGGCGCCTCCGGGCTACGTCGGCTTCGACCAGGGCGGGCTGCTGACCGATGCGGTGATTAAACATCCGCACGCGGTGCTGCTGCTCGATGAGATCGAAAAAGCGCATCCGGACGTGTTCAACCTGCTGCTGCAGGTGATGGATAACGGAACGCTGACCGATAACAACGGACGTAAAGCGGACTTCCGCAACGTGGTGCTGGTGATGACCACCAACGCCGGGGTGCGGGAAACCGAGCGTAAATCGATTGGCCTTATCCAGCAGGACAACAGTCCGGATGCAATGGATGAGATCAAGAAGATCTTTACGCCGGAGTTCCGTAACCGTCTCGACAACATTATCTGGTTCGATCACCTCTCCACCACGGTGATCCATCAGGTTGTCGACAAGTTTATCGTCGAGCTGCAGGTTCAGCTGGATCAGAAAGGCGTCTCCCTGGAAGTCAGCCAGGAAGCGCGCGACTGGCTGGCGGAAAAAGGCTACGACCGGGCGATGGGGGCACGTCCGATGGGACGCGTCATTCAGGACAACCTGAAAAAACCGCTGGCGAACGAGCTGCTGTTTGGCTCGCTGGTCGACGGGGGGCAGGTGACGGTCTCTCTGGACAGCGTGAAAAATACGCTGACTTACGACTTCCAGAGCGCGCCGAAGCACAAACCGGAAGCCGCCCACTAAGGCGATATCTTGCATGTAAAAACCGGCCACTGGCCGGTTTTTTTTTACTGGCTGGCGGTAGAAATGAAAAGACCGGGAATTATCCCGGCCTTCAGCATCTGACGCCTTAGTGGCGAAAACAATCAGCGACTACGGAAGACAATGCGGCCTTTGCTCAGGTCGTACGGGGTCAGCTCAACAGTCACTTTGTCGCCCGTCAGAATGCGGATGTAGTTTTTACGCATTTTACCGGAGATATGCGCGGTTACCACGTGACCGTTTTCCAGTTCTACGCGGAACATAGTGTTAGGCAACGTTTCAAGTACGGTGCCCTGCATTTCAATATTGTCTTCTTTGGCCATCTAGTCCTCTGGGGTATCACTACCGTAGTTTTGAACCGGCAAGATAATGCCGAAGTTCATCATGTAAGTAAAGTTTTACGTGTCTACCCTGACTCATTCACCTTACCGCAAGGCGCGCAGTCAGCACGCCGGCAATGGAAATATGACGGGTATGAATCGCCGAAGTAGTTTTGGCGCATTGCCCGGGACACACACGGCCATGCCGCGTGACAGGCGCAAACGTAAAGGGGAGTGACAGAACGATGGGCGTTATCTGACTCTTATTATTCCCAAACGGCGGCGGGGCAACAGGCAGAAGCTACTCTACCGCGCAATTATACCATCCTGACGCAAAATGTGCTGAAAACATTTTATTATCCGCCCGGAAATAGCACCCGTGGTACCCAAAATCGCTCGGGTAGACGGTAGCCGCGTAATACCGAGAGATAGTCCAGATAATCGCGGCGGGGAATATCCACTGCGCCTAATGACGCGGTGTGGTTGTTCAGCACCTGACAGTCAATTAATTTACCGCCGCTCTGCGCAAAGTCCTGGCAAAATACCAGCAGCGCGGTTTTAGAGGCATTTTCCGCCCGGCTGAACATCGACTCGCCGCAAAACAACGCCCCCTGCGCCACGCCGTACATTCCCCCCACCAGGGTATTTTCCTGCCAGACTTCAATGGAGTGGGCATGGCCCAGCTCATGCAGCTGGTGATAGGCGCGAACGATGCTGCTGGTTATCCAGGTGCCTTCGTCACGATCGCTGGCGCAGCCCTCAATCACCGCGCCAAAGGCATGATTGAGCGTGACGCGGTAGGGGGAGCGCTGATGAAAGCGCTTCATGCTGCGGCTGAGATGGAACTGTTCCGGCCAAAGCACTGCCCGGGGATCGGGCGACCACCAGAGGATCGGGTCGCCGGGGGAAAACCAGGGAAAAATACCACGCTGATAGGCCATCAGCAGACGCGCGGGGCTTAGATCGCCGCCGAGCGCCAGCAGGCCGTTAGGTTCACGCAGGGCGCCTTCCGGAGAAGGGAAGGCGATAGAATGCCGGGAGAGCTGAACCAGACGCATTTTAACCTCAATACGCATCAGCAAAAATTAGATAATAGCCTACAGACGCTGTTTAAACTGGAAGTACCGGCCCTGTTTAGCGAGCAGCTCCGCGTGACTACCTTGCTCAATTATCTGGCCGTTGTCCATGACTATTATCTGATTAAAACGCGCCAGGCCTCGCAGGCGGTGGGTGACCATCAGCACGGTCTTCTCGCGCATGACTTCCGCCAGCAGATGCAGGATCTGGCTTTCGGTGGCGGCATCCAGACCTTCTGTCGGTTCATCCAGCAGCATCAGCGGCGCATCGTGGAGCAGCGCGCGGGCGATGGCCAGCCGGCGCAGTTCGCCGCCGGAAAGCTGGCGTCCGCCTTCGCCCAGCCAGCCGTTGAGTCCGCCATCTTCCAGCAGTTTTTCCAGGCCTACCTTCTCAAGGGTGGCGCAGAGCAGAGTGTCATCAGCCTCAGGCGCCGCCAGCCGCAGGTTGTCGCGCAGGGTGGCGCTGAACAGATGCACGCGCTGCGGCACCACGCTCATTGACTGCCGCAGGGTGGCTTCGCTCAGCCCGGACAGCGGCTGGTCGTTGAGCAATATCTCTCCCTGCGCCGGATCCCATGCGCGGGTGAGCAACTGCAACAGCGTCGACTTTCCGCAGCCGGTTCGGCCAAGAATAGCGATATGTTCCCCGGCGGCAATCTGCAGGGAGATGTTCTCCAGGGCGGGGGAGGGCTGCTGCGGGTAGCGGAAGGTGACCTGCCTGAAGGTTAAGGCCACCTGCGCAGGCCTGCTGGCTTCGCCCTCAACGAAGGAGACTTCCGGCTGCTGGTCAGTGATCTGCGAGATCCGCAGCGCGGAGGCGATCACCTGACCTAAATGCTGGAAAGCGCCGGTGACGGGCGCCAGGGCTTCGAAAGCCGCCAGGGCGCAGAAGACGAACAGGGCGATCAGCGCCCCGGGCTGACTGTTGCCGCCGACGCCGTCTGAGGCCAGCCAGAGCATGGCCACCACGGCGATTCCGCTAATTAACAGCATTAGCGCCTGTGAAAGCGCGGTCAGCTCGGCCTGGCGACGCTGCGCGTCCTGCCAGCTGAGCTCGGTTTTTTCCATTTGCGCGCGATAGCGGTTGCTGGCGTTAAACACCATCAGCTCCGCCTGGCCCTGCAGCCAGGCGGTAAGCTGTTGCCGATACTGACCGCGCAGCTGGGTCATACTCTCTCCGGCCGGTTTACCGGCGCGATAGAACAGCGGCGGCATAACCAGCAGGGTCACCAGCATGATGCCGCCGAGCGTCAGCGCGAGGGCAACGTCGAGCAGGCTTAATCCGCAGGTCACCACCACAATCACCACCAGCGCGCCGACCAGCGGCGAAATGACCCGCAGGTAGAGATGATCCAGGGTGTCGACGTCGGCGACTACGCGGTTGAGCAGTTCACCCTGGCGAAAGCGCGCCAGCCCCGCCGGAGAGAGGGGGAGCAGTTTGCTGAAGGTGAAGACGCGCAGGTGCTGCAGCACGCGGAAGGTGGCATCGTGGCTGACCAGACGCTCGAAATAGCGTCCGGCGGTACGGATAATCGCTGCGCCGCGTACGCCCGCTGCGGGCAGCATATAGTTAAAACTGTAGATCCCGGCGACGCCCACCACCGCAGAGGCGGAGAGAAACCAGCCGGAGAGCGTCAGCAGGCCGATACTGGCCAGCAGGGTCACAATAGCCAGTACGATGCCGAGCAGCAGCATCCATTTGTGGCGTTTATACAGTGCCAGATAGGGTAAGAGCGCGCGCATTTAAATCTCCTCCTGACGATGGGCCAACAGCGCCGAGAAGACCCCGCCGGCGCGGGCCAGCGTGGCGTAGTCGCCTTGTTCGATAATCTGTCCGTCCTGCATCACCCAGACGGCATCCCAGTCCGCCAGTCCCTCAAGCTGATGGGTAACCAGCAGCGTGGTTTGCTGGGTGGAGGCGTGGGTCAACGCCTGCATGACCCGTTGTTCGCTATGGGCGTCGAGGCTGGCGGCGGGTTCATCCAGCAGCAGCAGGCGGCACGGCACCAACAGCGCGCGGGCGACCGCGATACGCTGCGCCTGGCCGACCGACAGACGGCCCGCCTGATCGCCCACGGCGGTATGGATCCCATCCGGCAGCAGAGCGATAAACTCGCTCACCCAGGCCTTGTCCAGCGCCAGCCGAAGCTGGGCATCGCTGGCTTCCGGCCACGCCAGCAGCACATTTTCCCGCAGCGTGGCGGCAGGAAGCTGGGGATTCTGCCCCACCCAGCTTAACAGGCGACGCCAGCGATCGGCGTCCAGCTCGCGCAGCTCGACGCCGTTGACCTTCAGCGAACCTTCATAGGGCAAAAAGCCGAGCAGGGTGTTCAGCAGGGAACTTTTCCCTGAGCCGCTCTGTCCCACCAGCACCACCCGCGCGCCTGCAGGCAGTGAAAAATTCAGCGGCCCGGCGAGGACTTTTCCGTCGGGAGATTTAATCAGCAGATCGCGCGCTTCCACGCCAATCAGATCGTTATCATTTAAGGTTTTTTCGCCACGCTCCACCTGGGTCAGCGGGGTTTCCATAAACGTTTTCAGACTGTCCGCAGCGCCGACGGCCTGGGCTTTGGCATGGTAGAAGGTGCCCAGGTCGCGTAATGGCTGGAAAAACTCCGGGGCGAGGATCAGCGTCAGGAAGCCCGCCATCAGCGTGACGCCCGCGCCATAGTGGCCGAAGTTAAGCTCGCCCAGGTATGAGAAGCCGAAATAAACCGCTACCAGCGCAATGGAGAGCGAGGTGAAAAACTCCAGTACTCCGGAGGAGAGGAACGCCAGGCGCAGGACTTCCATGGTGCGTTGGCGAAAGTCCTGCGAGGCGTCGCGAATATTATCCGTTTCGGCCTGACCACGATGAAAAATACGCAAGGTTTCCATGCCGCGCAGACGGTCGAGGAAGTGGCCGCTGAGGCGGGCCAGCGCCTGGAAGTTACGCCGGTTGGCATCGGCGGCGCCCATCCCAACCAGGGCCATGAACAGGGGGATCAGCGGCGCGGTGCCGAGGAGGATCAGCGCGGCGGCCCAGTTGATCGGGAAAATAGTGATAACGATCAGCAGCGGCACGCAGGCCGCCAGCGTCATCTGCGGCAGGTAGCGGGCATAATAGTCATGCATATCGTCGATCTGCTCGAGGATAAGCGTCGCCCAGCTGCCGGCCGGTTTACCCTGGATCCACGCCGGGCCCGCCTGCTGGAGACGGTCGAGCACCTGGCGGCGAATTTCATAGCGAATATGCTGTCCGGCCTGAAAGCCGACCCGTTCACGCAGCCAGACCACCCAGGCGCGCAGCACAAAGGTCAGCACCAGCAGGGTCAGCGGCAGCAGCAGGGCGGTCGCAGGAATATTCTCCATCACCATCCGGTGCAGGATCCGCGCCAGGAACCAGGCCTGCGCCACGATCAGCAGACCGCTCGCCACGCCGAGGAGGCGGGAAATCATCAACCAGCGACGGGAGATAATGCTTTGCTGTTTTAACCAGCGGGTTAACTCTTGTTGACGGGTTTTATTCATTGCGCGCTTAGCAGGTGTCGTTATGGGAATATTGGGCACGGCAATGTTACATCGCGGCAAAAATAAAGGCGACTTTTCGTCGCCTTCTTTACCTTTGTTACTGACTTGTAAAGATTATTTGCACGCGTCAGCCAGACCGTCGAGGTAACGTTCAGCGTCCAGCGCCGCCATGCAGCCGGTGCCGGCGGAGGTGATAGCCTGACGATAAATATGGTCCATGACATCGCCGGCGGCAAACACGCCCGGGATGCTGGTCTGGGTCGCATTGCCGTGGATACCGGACTGCACTTTGATGTAGCCGTTCTCCAGCTCCAGCTGACCTTCAAAGATGGCGGTGTTCGGGCTGTGGCCGATGGCGACAAACAGACCGGCTACTTCCAGGGACTCGACGTTGTCGCTGTTTTTGGTATCGCGCAGACGCAGGCCGCTGACGCCCATCTGGTCGCCGGTCACCTCTTCGAGGGTGCGATCGGTATGCAGCACGATGTTGCCGTTTGCCACTTTGTCCATCAGGCGTTTGATGAGGATTTTTTCCGCACGGAAGGAATCGCGACGGTGGATCAGATGTACCTCAGAGGCGATGTTCGACAGATACAGGGCCTCTTCAACCGCGGTGTTGCCGCCGCCGATCACCGCCACTTTCTGGTTGCGATAGAAGAATCCGTCACAGGTGGCGCACGCGGAAACGCCGCGGCCCTTGAAGGCTTCTTCGGAAGGCAGACCCAGGTAACGGGCTGAAGCGCCGGTGGCGATAATCAGCGCGTCACAGGTGTATTCGCCGCTGTCGCCGGTCAGACGGAACGGCCGGTTTTGCAGGTCGACGCGGCTGATATGGTCGAAAATAATCTCGGTTTCAAATTTCGCGGCATGCTCGTGCATGCGCTCCATCAGCAGCGGACCGGTCAAATCGTTCGGATCGCCTGGCCAGTTTTCCACTTCCGTCGTGGTGGTCAGCTGACCGCCTTTTTCCATCCCGGTGATCAGCACCGGCTGCAGGTTGGCGCGCGCGGCATAGACCGCCGCGGTGTATCCCGCAGGTCCAGAACCAAGAATAAGCAGTTTACTGTGTTTGGCTGTGCCCATGAGATCCCCATAATAATTGGCATACATTGGGCTGGGATTGTAGGGAATTTGTTGTCGTAAAAAAAGAGCGCAGCGATTTTGTTAACGATGTGTGCAATAGAAGCGGCCGATGAATTGGCGATTTTCCCGGCAAGGAATATAACTATTTCTACTGTCGGCGGGACAATTATAAGACGAAAAAATGAGAATCAACCAGGGTGGATGATGAATATCTGGCATCTTGTACTAAAAATCGATGTTTTGCTTTGACAATCCCCTGTGCTTTTGCGAAAACATTCAAGGAAGAAGAAAAGCAGTATTTGGCGTGCGGCGAATTTTCATGCACGCAAATGCCATTTTTATCCGGGTTAACGAAATCTACGCATGGTGTGGACAGACGCCATGCGTGATATCGGTGACTGCCGTCAGGCAACGGGCTTCTCACGTACCCCTGGGTTACCTAATGTCGTACGGGTAATAACAGGATGGGCTCTGGCAGTGAAGGCACAGAGCCGGAACAGGAGTAGGGAAGGAATACAGAGAGACAATAATAATGGTAGATAGCAAGAAGCGCCCTGGCAAAGATCTCGACCGCATTGATCGTAACATCCTGAATGAATTGCAAAAAGATGGGCGAATTTCTAACGTCGAGCTTTCTAAACGGGTGGGACTTTCTCCGACGCCTTGCCTTGAGCGTGTGCGTCGTCTTGAAAGACAGGGTTTTATTCAGGGCTATACGGCGCTGCTCAACCCGCATTATCTGGATGCATCACTTCTGGTATTTGTTGAGATTACTCTGAATCGTGGCGCACCGGATGTGTTTGAGCAATTTAACGCCGCAGTGCAAAAACTTGAAGAAATTCAAGAATGTCATCTGGTTTCCGGTGATTTCGACTATCTGTTGAAAACCCGCGTACCGGATATGTCAGCGTATCGTAAATTACTGGGCGAGACCTTGCTGCGCCTGCCGGGCGTTAACGACACCCGTACCTATGTGGTAATGGAAGAAGTCAAGCAAAGTAATCGTCTGGTTATTAAGACGCGCTAACACGGAACAGGTGCAAACTCGACGTAGTTTGATTACACTCCTGTTAATCCATACAGCAACAGTGCCGGGGAGACCCGGCGCTGTTGTCCGTTTTAGCAGCAGGCAGGAAACAGCCTGATACCTGGAGAGCCTTTCTTGAGCCAGGAATACACCGAAGACAAAGAAGTCAAACTTACCAAACTCAGCAGCGGGCGCCGACTCCTTGAGGCGATGCTCATCCTTTGCTCCCTCTTCGCCATCTGGCTGATGGCGGCATTACTGAGCTTTAACCCCTCGGACCCAAGCTGGTCGCAAACGGCATGGCATGAGCCTATTCATAATTTAGGCGGCGCCCCCGGCGCGTGGCTTGCCGATACCCTGTTTTTCATTTTTGGCGTCATGGCCTATACCATCCCGGTGATCATCATCGGCGGATGCTGGTTTGCCTGGCGGCATCAGGAAAACGACGAATACATTGATTATTTCGCCGTTTCTCTGCGTCTCATCGGTGCGTTAGCCCTGATCCTGACCTCCTGCGGTCTGGCGGCGATTAACGCCGATGATATCTGGTACTTCGCCTCTGGCGGGGTGATTGGCAGCCTGCTGAGCACCACCCTGCAACCGCTGCTGCACAGCAGCGGCGGCACCATCGCTCTGTTGTGCATCTGGGCGGCCGGCCTGACGCTGTTTACCGGCTGGTCGTGGGTCAGCATTGCGGAAAAACTGGGCGGCGGCATCCTGTCCGTACTCACCTTTGCCAGCAACCGCACCCGTCGGGATGATACCTGGGTCGATGAAGGCGAATACGAAGACGACGATGAAGAGTACGACGACGAAGAGGCGGCAACCCCCCAGGAGTCGCGTCGGGCCCGTATCTTGCGCAGCGCGCTGGCGCGGCGTAAACGTCTGGCCGAGAAGTTTACCAACCCTATGGGGCGTAAAACCGACGCGGCGCTTTTCTCCGGCAAACGGATGGACGACGGGGAAGAGGCCGTGCAGTACAGCGCCAGCGGTGCGCCTGTCGCCGCCGACGATGTACTGTTTTCCGGCGCCAGCGCCGCGCGTCCCGCAGAGAATGATGTGCTATTTTCCGGCGCCAGCGCCGCGCGCCCGGGCGATTTCGACCCTTACGATCCGTTGCTGAACGGCCACAGTATCGCTGAGCCGGTGGGCGCAGCGGCGGCGGCCACTGCCGCGCCGCAGGCGTGGGGCGAGTCGACGGCGGGCCATCAGGGCGCTGCGCCGGCTTATCAGCCAGAAGCCAGCTATCCGCCGCAGCAGGCCTATCAGCCTGAACCCGCCCCGTTCCAGCAGGCTGCTTATCAGCCGCCAGCGGGGCAACCCGCGCCGCAGGCGTATCAGCCAGAGCCGGCGCAGTATCAACAGCCGGTTTACGATCCGCATGCCGGACAACAGCCTGCGCCGCAGGGGTATCAACCCGAGCATGCGCCGCACCAGCAGCCGGTTTACGATCCATATGCCGGACAACAGCCTGCGCCGCAGGGGTATCAACCAGAGCCTGCACAGTATCAGCAGCCGGTTTACGATCCATATGCCGGGCAACAGCCTGCGCCGCAGGGATATCAACCCGAGCCTGCACAGTATCAGCAGCCGGTTTACGATCCATATGCCGGACAACAGCCTGCGCCGCAGGGGCATCAATCCGAGCCTGCACAGTATCAGCAGCCGGTTTACGATCCGCATGCCGGTCAGCCCGCGCCGCAGGGGTATCAACCCGAGCCTGCACAGTATCAGCAGCCGGTTTACGATCCGTATGCCGGCCAGACCGCGCCGCAGGGGTATCAACCCGAGACTGCGCCTTATCAGCAGCCCAGTTACGATCCGCATGCCGGCCAGCCCGCGCCGCAGGCGTATCAGCCTGAGCCCGCGCCGGTACCTGCCGCGCAGCCAGAGCCTGAGGCTGTGCAGGAAGAAGTGAAACGTCCGCCGCTCTATTACTTCGAGGAAGTGGAAGAGAAACGGGCGCGCGAACGCGAGCTGCTGGCTTCCTGGTATCAGCCTATTCCGGAGCCGGAAAGCCCGATCGCCACCAAACCGCTGACGCCGCCAGCCGCCCCGTCCAAACCGCCCGTGGAGTCAACCGTGGTTTCTGCGGTGGCGGCCGGGGTGCATCAGGCAACAGCTGCCAGCGGCGGCTCAGCGGCCGCGACGACGGCGACCGCCGCGTCCGCAGCGACGGCGCCATTGTTCAGCCCGGCCTCCAGCGGACCGCGGGTACAGGTGAAAGAGGGCATTGGTCCAAAACTACCGCGGCCTAATCGCGTTCGCGTCCCGACGCGTCGGGAACTGGCCTCCTACGGCATCAAGCTACCGTCGCAGCGTGAAGCAGAACAGCGCGCGCGGCAGGCGGAGCGCGACCCCCATTATGATGATGGGCTACTCTCGGATGAGGAAGCAGATGCTATGGAGCAGGATGAACTGGCTCGCCAGTTCGCCGCCACTCAACAGCAGCGCTATGGCCATCGCTGGGAAGACGATAACGCGACTGATGACGATGATGCCGACGCTGCGGCGGAAGCGGAGCTGGCGCGCCAGTTTGCCGCCACCCAGCAGCAGCGCTACGCCTCCGAGCAGCCGCCGGGCGCCAATCCGTTCTCGCCGGCGGATTACGAATTCTCGCCGATGAAAACTCTGGTCAATGAGGGGCCGAGCGAGCCGCTGTTTACGCCGACACCGGAAGTACAGCCGCAGCAGCCAGCCCAGCACTATCAACAACCGGCCGCCGCTCCGCAGCAGGGTTATCAACCTGCGCAGCACCAGCCGGTACACCATCAGCCAGTACCGCCGCAGCCTTACCAGACTGCGCCGCAGTCCGTGCCGCAGCACCAGCCGGTTACCCCGCAGGGGCATCAGCCTGCCGCGCCTGCGCCGCAGGAGAGCCTGATCCACCCGCTGCTGATGCGCAATGGCGATAGTCGACCGCTGCAAAAGCCGACGACGCCGCTGCCGTCGCTGGATCTGCTTACGCCGCCGCCCAGTGAAGTCGAGCCGGTGGATACCTTTGCTCTCGAGCAGATGGCACGACTGGTGGAAGCGCGACTCGCCGATTTCCGCATTAAAGCAGATGTGGTGAACTACTCGCCTGGGCCGGTGATCACCCGCTTCGAACTGAATCTGGCGCCTGGCGTCAAAGCGGCGCGAATCTCTAACCTGTCACGGGATCTGGCGCGTTCACTGTCCACGGTCGCCGTGCGCGTGGTGGAGGTGATCCCGGGTAAACCGTATGTCGGGCTTGAGCTGCCGAATAAAAAGCGCCAGACCGTCTACCTGCGTGAGGTGCTCGACAACAGCAAGTTCCGTGATAACCCGTCGCCGCTGACCGTGGTGCTGGGTAAAGACATCGCCGGCGATCCGGTGGTGGCCGATCTGGCGAAAATGCCGCACCTGCTGGTGGCCGGTACCACCGGTTCCGGTAAGTCGGTCGGCGTCAACGCCATGATCCTCAGCATGCTCTACAAGGCGCAGCCGGAAGATGTGCGTTTCATCATGATCGATCCGAAAATGCTGGAGTTGTCGGTCTACGAAGGTATTCCGCACCTGCTGACGGAAGTGGTTACGGACATGAAAGACGCCGCCAATGCGCTGCGCTGGAGCGTCAACGAGATGGAGCGTCGCTACAAGCTGATGTCGGCGCTGGGCGTGCGTAACCTGGCGGGCTATAACGAGAAGATTGCAGAAGCGGCGCGCATGGGGCGTCCGATCCCGGATCCGTACTGGAAGCCAGGCGACAGTATGGACGCCGTGCACCCGGTACTGGAAAAGCTGCCGTACATTGTGGTGCTGGTGGACGAATTCGCCGACCTGATGATGACCGTCGGTAAGAAGGTGGAAGAGCTGATCGCTCGCCTGGCGCAGAAAGCGCGTGCGGCGGGGATCCACCTGGTGCTGGCGACGCAGCGTCCGTCGGTGGATGTCATTACCGGTTTGATTAAGGCCAACATTCCGACGCGCATCGCTTTTACCGTGTCGAGCAAAATTGACTCGCGTACCATTCTGGATCAGGGCGGTGCGGAATCGCTGCTCGGGATGGGCGACATGCTCTACTCCGGGCCGAACTCCACCACGCCGGTGCGCGTCCATGGGGCGTTTGTTCGCGACCAGGAAGTCCACGCCGTGGTTCAGGACTGGAAAGCCCGCGGTCGTCCGCAGTATGTAGACGGCATTACCTCCGACAGCGAAAGCGAAGGCGGCGGCGGTGGCTTCGACGGTGGTGAAGAGCTGGATCCGCTGTTCGATCAGGCGGTCAGCTTTGTGACCGAGAAGCGTAAAGCGTCGATTTCCGGGGTGCAGCGCCAGTTCCGCATCGGCTATAACCGTGCCGCGCGTATTATCGAACAGATGGAAGCGCAGGGCATTGTCAGCGAACAGGGCCATAACGGTAACCGCGAAGTACTGGCGCCGCCGCCCTTTGAATGAGTGCAAAGTTGGGTAAATAAGCGCAAAATCAGCCAATTCTTCTGTCCCGCCGCCGTCGGCGGTCCTACATTAGGGGCAGAAGAGGCTCCCGCGTCGGGAGTGACGCACATTAAGGAAGAACAATGAAAAAACTCGCAATCACCTGTGCATTACTGTCTGGAATGGTCGTCAGCCAGGTCTGGGCAGATGCGGCCAGTGACTTAAAAAGCCGTCTTGATAAAGTGAGCAGCTTCCATGCCAGCTTCACGCAAAAAGTCACCGACGGCAGCGGCAACGCCGTGCAGGACGGACAGGGCGACCTGTGGGTAAAACGCCCGAATCTGTTTAACTGGCATATGACCCAGCCGGATGAGAGCGTCCTCGTTTCGGATGGTAAAACCCTGTGGTTCTATAACCCGTTCGTCGAGCAGGCCACGGCGACCTGGCTGAAAGACGCGACCAGCAACACGCCGTTTATGCTGATTGCCCGCAACCAGTCCAGCGACTGGCAGCAGTACAATATCAAACAAAACGGCGATGATTTTGTGCTGACGCCGAAAAGCGGCAGCGGCAACCTGAAGCAGTTCACGATCAACGTCGGTCGGGACGGCACCATCCATCAGTTCAGCGCCGTCGAGCAGGATGATCAGCGCAGCAGCTATCAGCTGAAATCGCAGCAGAACGGCGCCGTCGACGCATCTAAGTTCACCTTTACGCCGCCGAAAGGGGTGACGGTGGACGATCAACGTAAGTAGAGGCGAAAGTGAGCAATCTGTCGCTCGATTTTTCCGACAACGCGTTTCAACCTCTGGCCGCTCGCATGCGGCCAGAAAATTTAGCGCAGTATATTGGCCAGCAGCACCTGCTGGCGCCGGGCAAACCCCTGCCGCGGGCGATCGAAGCCGGGCACCTGCATTCGATGATCCTCTGGGGGCCGCCGGGCACCGGCAAGACTACCCTGGCGGAAGTGATCGCCCGCTATGCCAGCGCCGATGTCGAACGGATCTCGGCGGTGACCTCCGGGGTGAAAGAGATCCGCGAGGCCATTGAGCGCGCGCGGCAGAATCGCAACGCCGGCCGACGAACGATTCTGTTTGTTGACGAAGTGCATCGCTTCAATAAAAGCCAGCAGGATGCCTTTCTGCCGCATATTGAAGATGGCACCATCACCTTTATTGGCGCGACCACCGAAAATCCCTCCTTTGAGCTTAACTCGGCGCTGCTCTCCCGCGCCCGCGTCTACTTACTGAAATCGCTCACCACCGACGATATCGAGCAGGTGCTTGACCAGGCGATGCACGATAAAACCCGCGGCTACGGCGGCCAGGATATCGTTTTGCCGGATGAGACCCGCAGGGCCATCGCCGAACTGGTGAACGGCGATGCGCGGCGGGCGCTGAATACCCTGGAAATGATGGCCGATATGGCCGAGAGCGATGATGCGGGCAAGCGGGTGCTGAAGGCGGAACTGCTGACCGAGATCGCCGGCGAGCGCAGCGCGCGCTTTGATAATAAAGGCGACCGTTTCTACGATTTGATTTCCGCCCTGCATAAGTCAGTGCGCGGGAGCGCGCCGGACGCGGCGCTCTACTGGTACGCGCGGATCATCACCGCCGGGGGCGATCCGCTGTACGTTGCCCGCCGTTGTCTGGCGATTGCCTCGGAAGACGTCGGCAACGCCGACCCGCGGGCGATGCAGGTGGCCATTTCGGCGTGGGACTGCTTTACCCGCGTCGGGCCGGCGGAAGGCGAGCGGGCGATTGCCCAGGCCATTGTCTATCTGGCCTGCGCGCCGAAGAGCAATGCGGTCTACACCGCCTTTAAAGCGGCGCTGGCCGACGCGCGAGACCGTCCGGACTATGACGTTCCGGTGCATCTGCGCAATGCGCCGACGAAGCTGATGAAAGAGATGGGCTACGGGCAGGAGTATCGTTACGCTCATGACGAACCTAACGCCTACGCCGCCGGTGAGCAGTACTTCCCGCAGGAAATGGCGCAAACGCGCTATTATCGCCCGACAAACCGGGGGCTTGAGGGCAAAATTGGCGAAAAGCTCGCCTGGCTCGCTGAACAGGATCAAAATAGCCCGATAAAACGCTACCGCTAATTGAGGCGTTGCGGTAAGGTTATTACACTATTTCCGTGGTCGTAGTCTGCGGCCACTATTCTTTTTTTAATTCGATAAGCACAGGATAAGCATGCTCGATCCCAATCTGCTGCGTACCGAGCCAGACGCAGTCGCAGAAAAACTGGCACGCCGGGGCTTTAAGCTGGATGTAGATAAACTTCGCGCGCTTGAAGAGCGTCGTAAAGTTCTGCAGGTGCAAACGGAAAACCTGCAGGCGGAGCGCAACTCCCGATCGAAATCCATTGGCCAGGCGAAAGCGCGCGGGGAAGACATCGAGCCATTACGCCTGGAAGTGAACAAACTCGGCGAACAGCTGGATGCCGCAAAATCCGAGCTGGAAGCGCTGCTGGCGGAAATCCGCGATATCGCGATGGCGATCCCGAATATTCCTCACGATGACGTGCCGGTTGGCCGTGACGAAAACGACAACGTTGAAGTCAGCCGCTGGGGCACGCCGCGCCAGTTCGATTTCGACGTGCGCGATCACGTGACGCTGGGTGAAATGCACGGGGGGCTGGATTTTGCCGCCGCCGTTAAGCTCACCGGTTCGCGCTTCGTGGTGATGAAAGGCCAGCTGGCCCGTCTGCACCGCGCCCTGGCGCAGTTCATGCTGGATCTGCACACTGAACAGCATGGCTATAGCGAAAACTATGTCCCGTACCTGGTTAACCAGGACACCCTGTATGGCACCGGTCAGCTGCCGAAATTCGCCGGCGACCTGTTCCATACCCGTCCGCTGGAAGAAGAGGCTGACAGCAGCAACTACGCGCTGATCCCGACGGCGGAAGTGCCGCTGACCAACCTGGTGCGTGATGAAATTATCGATGAAGAGGATCTGCCGATAAAAATGACCGCCCATACGCCGTGCTTCCGTTCCGAAGCAGGTTCTTATGGTCGCGACACCCGCGGTCTGATCCGTATGCACCAGTTCGATAAAGTTGAAATGGTGCAGATTGTCCGTCCGGAAGACTCGATGGCGGCGCTGGAAGAGATGACCGGCCACGCCGAGAAAGTGCTGCAGCTGCTGGGCCTGCCTTACCGTAAGGTCGCGCTGTGCACCGGCGATATGGGCTTCAGCGCCTGCAAAACCTATGACCTCGAAGTGTGGGTCCCGGCGCAGAACACCTACCGTGAGATCTCTTCCTGCTCCAACGTCTGGGATTTCCAGGCGCGTCGTATGCAGGCTCGCTGCCGCAGCAAGTCCGACAAGAAGACCCGTCTCGTTCATACCCTGAATGGTTCTGGCCTGGCGGTCGGTCGTACCCTGGTGGCGCTGATGGAAAACTATCAGCAGGCTGATGGCCGTATCGAGATCCCGGAAATCCTGCGCCCGTATATGCGCGGCCTCGAATATATCGGTTAATTTTTACCTTCTCCCTTAAAAGCGCCTGCGGGCGCTTTTTTTACATCCTTATTGATACCGGGCAATAATCCCATCCGCGAATGCAGTGATACTCCCTTTGGATTAAACCAGCATAAAAAACCAATAATATTTCAAAGCCTTATATATATCACTATATAGCGCTTGTCAGTTTATTGTGAGCAACCAAAGCGAGTATCCATGAAAATTAAAGCCCCCGATGCTTTACTGGCTGCTGAGGTAAGCCGCCGTGGTCTGATGAAAACCACGGCAATAGGCGGCCTGGCGCTGGCCAGCAACGCACTAACGTTACCCTTTTCCCGTATGGCCCACGCCGCCGACACGCCAGCCCCGGCCAGTGAGAAAGTGGTCTGGAGCGCCTGCACCGTCAACTGCGGTAGCCGCTGCCCGCTGCGCATGCACGTGGTGGATGGCGCGATTAAATACGTCGAAACCGATAATACCGGTGATGATAACTATGACGGCCTGCATCAGGTGCGCGCCTGCCTACGCGGGCGGTCTATGCGCCGCCGGGTTTATAACCCCGATCGGCTGAAATATCCGATGAAGCGCGTAGGCAAACGCGGTGAGGGTAAATTCGAGCAAATCAGCTGGGAAGAGGCGTTCGATATCATCGCCAGCACGACGCAGCGCCTGATTAAAGACTACGGCAACGAGTCCATCTATCTGAACTACGGCACCGGCACGCTGGGAGGCACGTTGACCCGCTCCTGGCCGCCGGGGAAAACCCTGATTGCCCGTCTGATGAACTGCTGCGGTGGGTATCTCAATCATTACGGCGACTATTCATCCGCGCAGATTGCCGCAGGGTTGAATTACACCTACGGCGGCTGGGCGGATGGCAACAGCCCGTCGGATATTGAAAACAGCCAGTTAGTGGTGCTGTTCGGCAACAACCCCGGCGAAACGCGGATGAGCGGCGGCGGGGTGACCTACTATCTTGAGCAGGCGCGCCAGAAATCCAATGCCCGGATGATCATTATCGATCCGCGCTATACCGACACCGGCGCCGGACGCGAAGATGAATGGATCCCGATTCGCCCGGGTACCGATGCGGCGCTGGTATCGGGTCTGGCGTGGGTGATGATCACCGAGAATCTGGTCGATCAGCCGTTCCTCGATAAATACTGTGTGGGATACGACGAGAAAACTCTGCCTGCCGATGCCCCGGCCAATGGCCACTATAAAGCCTGGATCCTTGGCCAGGGCGCCGACGGTATCGCCAAAACGCCGGAGTGGGCCTCGACCATAACCGGTATTCCGCGCGAACGCATTGTTAAACTGGCGCGCGAAATTGCCAGCGCCAAACCGGCCTATATCAGCCAGGGCTGGGGGCCGCAGCGTCACGCCAACGGCGAAATCGCCACCCGGGCTATCGCGATGCTCGCCATTCTGACCGGTAACGTCGGGATCAACGGCGGCAACAGCGGCGCGCGCGAGGGCTCCTACAGCCTGCCGTTTGAGCGCATGCCGACGCTGGAGAATCCGGTTCAGACCAGCATCTCGATGTTTATGTGGACCGATGCGATTGAGCGCGGCCCGGAAATGACCGCCCTGCGCGATGGGGTGCGTGGCAAAGATAAGCTCGATGTGCCGATCAAAATGATCTGGAACTATGCGGGCAACTGCCTGATCAACCAGCACTCAGAGATTAACCGCACCCACGAGATCCTGCAGGACGACAAGAAGTGCGAGATGATTGTGGTCATCGACTGCCATATGACCTCGTCAGCGAAATACGCCGATATTCTGCTGCCGGACTGCACCGCCTCTGAGCAGATGGATTTCGCGCTGGATGCTTCCTGCGGCAACATGTCCTACGTCATCTTTGCCGACCAGGCCATCAAGCCGCGTTTCGAATGCAAAACTATCTATGAGATGACCAGCGAGCTGGCGAAGCGCCTCGGCGTCGAGGAAAAATTTACCGAAGGCCGTACCCAGGAAGGCTGGATGCGCTATCTGTATGAGCAGTCGCGTACAGCGATTCCCGACCTGCCGGATTTCGACACCTTCCGTCAGCAGGGCATCTATAAGCAGCGCGATCCGCAAGGGCACCATGTGGCTTATAAAGCCTTCCGTGAGGATCCGCAGGCTAATCCGCTGACCACGCCTTCGGGCAAGATTGAAATCTATTCGCAGGCGCTGGCGAAAATCGCCGCCACCTGGGAGCTGCCGGAAGGCGATGTCATCGATCCGCTGCCGATCTACACCCCGGGCTTCGAAAACTACAACGATCCGCTGACGGCGAAATACCCGCTACAGCTGACCGGCTTCCACTATAAATCGCGCGTCCATTCAACCTACGGCAACGTCGATGTACTGAAGGCTGCCTGTCGGCAGGAGATGTGGATTAACCCGATCGATGCCCGCCAGCGCGGCATTGCCAACGGCGATCGCATTCGCATCTTCAACGACCGTGGGGAAGTGCATATCGAAGCGAAGGTGACCCCGCGCATGATGCCGGGCGTGGTCGCGCTGGGGGAAGGGGCCTGGTATAACCCGGACGCCTCGCGCGTGGATCAGGCGGGCAGCATTAACGTGCTGACCACCCAGCGCCCCTCGCCGCTGGCGAAGGGGAACCCGTCGCATACCAACCTCGTCCAGGTTGAGAAGCTGTAAGGAGTAACCGATGACAACTCAGTATGGATTTTTTATTGATTCCGCCCGTTGCACCGGTTGCAAGACCTGCGAACTGGCCTGTAAGGACTACAAAAATCTGACCCCGGATGTCAGCTTCCGCCGCATTTATGAATATGCCGGCGGCGACTGGCAGGAGGATAACGGCGTCTGGAATCAGAACGTGTTCGCCTATTACCTCTCCATCGCCTGTAACCACTGCGAAGATCCGGCCTGCACCAAGGTCTGTCCGAGCGGAGCGATGCACAAGCGCGAAGACGGTTTTGTGGTGGTCAACGAAGAGGTGTGCATTGGCTGCCGTTACTGCCATATGGCTTGTCCTTACGGCGCGCCGCAATATAACGCCGACAAAGGCCATATGACCAAGTGTGACGGCTGCCACGAGCGCGTCGCCGACGGGAAAAAGCCGATCTGCGTCGAGTCCTGTCCGCTGCGGGCGCTGGATTTCGGGCCGATTGCCGAACTGCGCGCTAAGCACGGCCAGCTGGCGGCGGTGGCGCCGTTGCCTTCGGCGCACTTTACCCGGCCGAGCATCGTGATCAAACCTAACGCCAATGCCCGGCCGTGTGGCGATACCACCGGTTACCTGGCAAACCCGAAGGAGGTGTAAGATGGGAAACGGATGGCATGAATGGCCGCTGATGATCTTTACGGTCTTCGGCCAGTGCGTCGCGGGCGGCTTCATCGTCCTGGCGCTGGCGCTCATGACGGGCAAGCTTTCCCGTGAGCAGGAGCAGCGCGTGGTGGGTAGCATGTTCGGCCTGTGGGTATTGATGGGGATCGGGTTTATCGCCTCGACAATGCACCTCGGTTCGCCGCTGCGGGCCTTTAACTCGCTCAATCGCGTAGGGGCCTCATCGCTGAGTAATGAGATAGCCAGCGGGGCGATCTTCTTCGCCGTCGGCGGGATTGGCTGGCTGCTGGCCGTGTGTAAAAAGCTGCCTGCCGGACTGCGTAGCCTGTGGCTGGTAGCGACCATGGCGCTTGGGGTGATCTTCGTCTGGATGATGGTGCGGGTCTATAACACCATCGACACGGTGCCGACCTGGTATACCGTCTGGACGCCGCTGAGCTTCTTCCTGACGCTGTTTATCGGCGGCCCGCTGCTGGGCTACCTGCTGCTGCGCGTCGCAGGCGTCGACGGTTGGGCGCTGCGCCTGCTGCCGGTGGTCACTTTACTGGCGCTGCTGGTGAGTATCGTGGTGGTCCTGATGCAGGGGAGTGAACTCGCCACTATCCGCAGCTCAATTCAGCAGGCCTCCGCCCTGGTGCCGGATTATGGGCTGCTTATGGCCTGGCGCGTGGTGCTGCTGGCGCTGGCCCTGGCCTGCTGGTGCGTGCCGCAGATCCGCGGTCGCAAGCCGGCGGTCTCGCTGCTCGGCCTGGCGTTTGTTCTGGTGCTGGCGGGAGAGATGATCGGCCGCGGCGTATTCTATGGTCTGCATATGACCGTCGGGATGGCTATCGCCAGTTAATCAGCGTCATCATGCCGGCGCAGGCGTGCCGGCATGATGAAAACGTGCTGTCGATAGATGAAATTTTTCGACTGAAATTAACAGCAAGATTTATTAATAAATTAAGAAAAACAACAGCGTATTATCTGTTGCCTCATCTTTATCCGTTCTGTGGATAAAAAACTTCTATCGTGCCCGGCAAAACCGCGTCAGGCCTGATTTCAGGTGGATTGACAATGTTTTTAGCGGTGGCATGATGCGCTCGCGATCTGAACATTCCTCACGGTTTTTACCCATGACCATCTACACCCGGCCAGTGCAAATGCTGCTCTGTGGCCTGCTTTTACTGACCCTGGCGATAGCGGTGCTGAATACGCTCGTCCCGCTCTGGCTCGCCCATGAAAATATGCCAACCTGGCAGGTCGGCATGGTAGGGTCATCCTATTTTACCGGCAATCTGGCCGGTACGTTGCTTGCCGGCTGGGTGATCAAGCGCCTGGGGTTTAACCGCAGCTATTATCTCGCGTCGTTAATATTCGCCGTCGGCTGCGTAGGGCTGGGGATCACCGTGGGCTTCTGGACGTGGCTGAGCTGGCGTTTTATCGCCGGCGTAGGCTGCGCGATGATTTGGGTGGTGGTGGAAAGCGCGCTGGTCTGCAGCGGCACTTCACGCAGCCGCGGTCGTCTGCTGGCGGCGTACATGATGGTCTATTACGTCGGTACCGTACTGGGCCAGCTGATGGTCAGTAAACTCCCCACCGATTTAATGAGCGTCCTGCCGTGGGTGACGGGTCTGGCGCTGGCGGCGATCCTGCCGCTGCTGTTTACCCGCATCATGGGGCAGGCCGAAGAGCCGCATGAAACGGTACGTATCTGGCCGATGCTGAAGCTGCGCCAGGCGCGCCATGGGGTCAATGGCTGCATTATCTCAGGGATTGTCCTCGGCTCGCTGTATGGTCTGATGCCGCTGTGGCTGAACCATCAGGGCGTCAGCGACGCCGGCATTGGCTTCTGGATGGCGGTGATGGTTAGCGCCGGGATCCTCGGCCAGTGGCCGGTAGGGCGCCTGGCAGACCGCTACGGTCGCCTGCTGGTGCTGCGGGTGCAGGTTTTTGTGGTGATTCTGGGGTGTATGGCGATGCTCAGCCAGGCGGCGATGGCGCCGGCGCTGTTTGTGTTGGGCGCTTCGGGCTTTACCCTCTATCCGGTGGCGATGGCCTGGGCCTGTGAAAAAGTGGAGCACCATCAGCTGGTGGCAATGAACCAGGCGCTGTTGATGAGCTATACCATCGGCAGCCTGCTGGGCCCGACGCTGACGGCGATGCTGATGCAGAACTTCTCGGATAACCTGCTGTTTATCATGATCGCCAGCGTGTCGTTTATCTATCTGCTGACCCTGCTGCGCAAAGCCGGGCATCATCCAACGCCGGTGGCGCACGCCTGACCCTGTAGCGCGCAGCGCATGCTGCGCGTCATCCGTTTTAATAGCCTGTGCTTACTGCAGTAGAGCCGTTTTGCATAAGAATGCAACGGCTGGACGGTAACAGCTTCCCACGCCGTTGCAGGCCGGCATAAGCGCATCACCGGCCCGGTGGGATTAGTACATCACTTTGTGCCCATATTGCTCAAGGATGCCTTTGACTCGCTCCATGGTCTCTTTCTTCGGCGGATGGACGCCGTCCAGCTTGTACTCTTCGCCCATCGCTACCCATTTGTGTTTGCCCAGCTCATGGTAGGGCAGCAGTTCGATTTTTTCGACATTACCCATATCGCGGGTAAATTCGCCCAGGCGGTGCGCGGAATCATCATCGTCTGACCAGCCCGGAACTACCACGTAGCGGATCCAGACATTGATATTCTTCTTCGCCAGATACTGGGCGAATTCCAGCGTACGATGGTTAGAGACACCGACCAGGTTCTGGTGAATCTCATCGTTCATCTGCTTGAGATCCAGCATCACCAGGTCTGTTACCTCCAGCAGTTCGTCGATAACGGGATCGTAGCGACGAACAAAGCCATTGGTATCGAGACAGGTATGAATACCTTCCTTCTTACAGGCGCGGAACCAGTCGCGAACAAACTCCGCCTGCAGGATCGCTTCGCCGCCCGATGCGGTGACGCCGCCGCCGGAAGCATTCATAAAGTGACGATAGGTCACTACCTCTTTCATTAACTCTTCAACGGTGATTTCTTTGCCGCCGTGGGTATCCCAGGTGTCACGGTTATGGCAGTACAGGCAGCGCATCAGGCAGCCCTGGAAAAAGGTAATAAAGCGGATGCCCGGGCCATCAACGGTGCCACAGGATTCAAAGGAGTGAATGCGACCAATAACTGACATTGCGGTGTTTTCTCCAGATGTGGCCCATCCGGGGCCGTGTTGGTGCACAGCTCAGCGGCTGTGTCGAGTCTGTTTTGACAGATACCCAAAGTATAGATAACTGGCAAAGCAGGCTAGGGCGGGGATTGCTTGTTAAAAAGGCCCCACTGATGTGGGGCCTTTATTGTACGCTTTTTCAGTCAGACAGGGAATTACATGGTCTGAGTGAAGGTACGGGTAATAACGTCCTGCTGCTGTTCTTTGGTCAGGGAGTTAAAACGTACAGCGTAGCCAGATACGCGGATGGTCAGCTGCGGATATTTTTCCGGGTTTTCCATCGCGTCGAGCAGCATTTCGCGGTTCATTACGTTCACGTTCAGGTGCTGACCACCTTCGATGGACGCTTCGTGGTGGAAGTAACCATCCATCAGACCCGCCAGGTTGGTCTTACGAACTTCGTCATCTTTACCCAGCGCGTTCGGTACGATAGAGAAGGTGTAAGAGATACCATCTTTCGCGTAAGCAAACGGCAGTTTCGCTACGGAGGTCAGAGAGGCAACAGCACCTTTCTGGTCACGGCCGTGCATCGGGTTAGCACCTGGTCCGAACGGCGCGCCAGCGCGACGACCGTCTGGGGTGTTACCGGTTTTCTTACCATATACCACGTTAGAGGTGATGGTCAGAACAGACTGAGTCGGGATCGCGTTGCGGTAGGTGTGCAGTTTCTGAATTTTCTTCATGAAACGTTCAACCAGGTCAACGGCCATGTCATCGACGCGAGCATCGTTGTTACCAAACTGCGGGTATTCGCCTTCGATTTCGAAGTCGACAGCCAGACCGTCTTCGTCACGAATCGGTTTAACTTTCGCATATTTGATTGCAGACAGGGAGTCAGCAGCAACGGACAGACCCGCGATACCACACGCCATGGTGCGGATAACGTCACGGTCGTGCAGCGCCATCAGAGAGGCTTCGTAGCTGTACTTGTCGTGCATGTAGTGGATGATGTTCAGCGCAGTGACGTACTGTTTAGCCAGCCAGTCCATGAAGTGATCCATGCGTTCCATCACTTCGTCGAAGTTCAGAACGTCGCCTTTGATCGGTTCAGATTTCGGACCCACCTGCATTTTCAGTTTTTCATCCACGCCGCCGTTGATAGCGTACAGCATGGTTTTTGCGAGGTTGGCGCGAGCACCGAAGAACTGCATTTGCTTACCAACAACCATCGGGCTTACGCAGCATGCGATAGCGTAGTCGTCGTTGTTGAAGTCCGGACGCATCAGGTCATCGTTCTCATACTGCAGAGAAGAGGTATCGATGGACACTTTAGCAGCGAATTTCTTGAAGCTCAGCGGCAGTTTTTCAGACCACAGGATAGTGATGTTCGGCTCCGGAGACGGCCCCATGGTGTACAGGGTGTTCAGGAAGCGGAAGCTGTTTTTGGTCACCAGAGTACGGCCGTCAACGCCCATACCGCCGATGGATTCTGTTGCCCAAATCGGGTCACCGGAGAACAGTTCATCGTATTCCGGGGTACGCAGGAAGCGAACCATACGCAGTTTCATGACCAGGTGGTCAACCATTTCCTGCGCGTCTTGCTCGGTGATTTTACCCGCCTGCAGGTCACGTTCGATGTAGATATCCAGGAAGCTGGAGGTACGACCGAAGGACATTGCCGCGCCGTTCTGAGATTTAACGGCAGCCAGGTAACCGAAGTAGGTCCACTGGATAGCTTCCTGAGCGGTGGTCGCCGGACCGGAGATGTCGTAGCCATATTTAGCCGCCATCTCTTTGATCTGGCCCAGCGCGCGGTGCTGTTCAGCGATTTCTTCACGCAGACGGATGGTCGCTTCCAGATCTTCGCCGCTTTCCAGTTTCGCTTGCAGAGAGTTGAACTGGGCGAATTTGTCTTTCATCAGGAAGTCGATACCGTACAGCGCAACGCGACGGTAGTCACCGATGATACGACCACGGCCGTAAGCATCCGGCAGACCGGTCAGCACGCCGGATTTACGGCAGCGCAGGATGTCCGGAGTATAGACGTCGAAAACGCCTTGGTTGTGAGTTTTACGGTACTCAGTGAAGATTTTTTTCAGCATCGGGTCCAGCTCGCGATTGTACGCTTTGCAGGAACCTTCAACCATTTTAATACCACCGAACGGGATGATCGCACGTTTCAGCGGCGCTTCGGTCTGCAGACCAACGATTTTTTCCAGACCTTTCTCGATATAGCCTGCGTCGTGAGAGGTGATGGTGGAAGCCAGGGCAGTGTCAAAATCAACAGGCGCGTGAGTGCGGTTTTCCTGTTTTACACCTTCCATTACGCTGTCCCACAGCTTGGTGGTCGCTTCAGTCGCGCCAGCCAGGAAGGATTCGTCGCCTTCATATGGGGTGTAGTTTTTCTGAATAAAGTCACGGACGTTGACTTCATTCTGCCAGTCACCTTTCGCAAAACCTTCCCAGGCTGTGGCTAACTTTTCATTAAGCTCGGACATGTAACACCTACCTTCTTAAGTGGATTTTTTATTTACTGCCTGAAACAACCCTTAGTGATGGTCGTTGCCACGCAGGTAAATGACCCAGTATGTCAACCCGACCAGCAGACCCCCGCCGATAATGTTCCCGATAGTTACCGGAATCAGGTTATCAGTGATGAAGTTCATAACGGTCAAGTGAGAGAAACTTTCCGGAGTCGAACCGATTGCGGTCCAGAATTCCGGGCTTGCAAAGTTGCGGATTACGATACCCATCGGGATCATAAACATGTTGGCGATGCTGTGCTCAAAGCCGCTGGCAACGAACATCGCTACCGGCAGGACCATGATCATCGCTTTATCCATCAGGCTACGACCGGAATAGCTCATCCATACGGCGAGACAAACCATCAGGTTAGCGAGGATACCCAGGCTCACGGCCTCCACAAAAGTATGGTGCATTTTGTGGTCAGCGGTCTGCAGGACATTGAGCCCCCAACCGCCGTTGGCAGTCATATATTCGCCTGATAACCACATCAGCAGCACAAACAGCAGTGCGCCCACCAGGTTACCAAAATAGACGTTGAGCCAGTTTTTTGCCAGTTGCCCCCAGGTAATTCGACCGCTGGCTTTCGCCACCACGATCAATACCGTAGAGGTAAAGAGGTCAGCGCCGCAGATAATGCACAGAATCAGACCCAGGGAAAAACAGACCCCACCGATAAGCTTGGCAATCCCATAAGGCATCGCGGCAGTGCCGGTGGTCGCGGTGATATAGAATACGAAAGCGATGGAGATGAAAACGCCAGCGGTGATCGCCAGATAAAAGGTCTTCATCGGATGCTTCGTTGCTTTATAGACACCTGCTTCTTCGGCGACTTTCGCCATCGCGGCAGGGAGCAAAAGATCAAAAGGGTTGTCAGCTTTCACACTAACTCTCTCTTTATATAAGTTGGCGGTGAGATACTAACAAAGCATTATAGAAGGGAAATTGATATAGATCATATCTCACCGGAACTATATGCCTTTTTAGTGTGTGGTTTTTGTGTTTTTAGTGGTTAAATGATTGAATATTATGAAGAAAATAAATTTTAAAATTTATAAGTTATGTTGAATTTTTTCGTTTTCACGCCATTTTTTGAGTTAATTAATATGGAGTATTTTATTTAAAATTAACGAATGGTAAATCTTATAAGCGCATTATTTACTATTAATTAACTTTGCAACTACAAACTATAGTGGCCGCCTCGTCAGGTGAAATCAACGGAGCCGCATTGGGCTCCGTTGCTGGTCACCACGATGGCGCGCTTAGGGCTTATTTTGCCCAGAACGCCGCCTTCGCTCGCTGCAGTTTTTCATAAGCCTTCAGCAGCGACTGATGGGCCGGGAAGGCCTGCAGATCGCTGTCGACAGCCTGAAGGCCATAGAACGGCGCTTCCCCGCTCAGCGCCGCGCTGGCGGCTTCGACCGCTTCGGCGCCGTACATACGGATAAAGGCGTTCAGGTATTGCAGCGGCTGACGCTCCTCTTCCTGGCTCAGCAGCAGCAGGGTCTGCAGGCAGCGATAGTAGTTAGCGCGTTCCGCGCTGAAGACCGAAGCGTTGAACTCCATGGTCCACTCGGTCCAGATCAGCGCCTGCTCCAGATCGCCGCCGGCCAGGGCCAGCATGGCTTTCAGCTCGCCGACGCGCAGGGTATACCAGCCGTTGTCTTTGCCGGTGGCGAGGCCCAGCAGTTCGCGAACGCGGGTGAAATCATCCAGGCCTTCATCGTCCATCTGCTCGATCAGCGCCAGGTAATCTTCTTTTTCCCACTCGCTGCCCGGCAGGGACAGAATGGTGTCGCGCAGATGAGCGCCCATGCTGTTGTTCGCCAGCCACAGATCTTCCGCCGGGTAAATATCCGACATCCCCGGGACGATGATACGGCAGGCGTAAACGCCCAGGTGCTCGTAGTCGGCGATATACACTTCTTTATCTTCGGCCTTGAAGATGGCCATCAGGGTGGCGAACTCTTCTTCTGTGGTGCCGGAGAAGCTCCAGTCAACGAACGGATAGTCGGCATCCTGCTTGAACATATCCCAGGAAATCAGGCCGCTGGAGTCGATAAAGTGGGTTTCGAGGTTAGCATGCTCGGCGACTTCTTCGTCGTCGAAGGTCGGCGGCGTGAAGACGTCGAGATCTTTCAGGCTGCGGCCCTGCAGCAGTTCGGTGACCGTACGCTCCAGCGCCACGCCGAAGTCCGGATGGGCGCCGAAAGAGGCGAAGCAGGTGCCGTTTGCCGGGTTAAACAGCACGACGCAGATAACCGGATACTTGCCGCCCAGCGAGCCATCATAGGCAAAGATCGGAAAACCTTCGGCTTCCAGTTTGGCGATCGACTCCACAACGCCCGGATAGCGCGCCATGACCTCTGCCGGGATCTCCGGCAGGCTGATGCTTTCGGCGATGATGCGGTTTTTGATATGGCGCTCAAAGACTTCGGACAGGCCCTGCACGCGAGCTTCATTGCGGGTGTTGCCGGCGGACATGCCGTTGGAGACATACAGGTTGCCGACGATATTCATAGGAATATAGACCGTTTCGCCGTCGGACTGGCGGGTAAAGGGCAGGCCGCACACGCCGCGCTCATCGTTACCGGATTGCAGATCCACCAGCATGCTGGCCGTGAGCTGATCGTCCGGATCGTAGAACGCGAGCAGGCGGGCATCCAGCAGACCTTCCGGGACGTCGTCGTTTTCGGTCAGCGGGAACCACTTTTCGTTCGGGTAGTGAACGAACGGGCCGTTAGCGATAGTGTCGCCTAACCAGAAGTCAGCGAAAAAATAGTTGGTGGACAGGCGCTCGAAATATTCGCCCAGCGCGGAGGCGAGGGCTGCCTTTTTGGTGGCGCCTTTACCATTGGTAAAGCACAGCGCGCATTCCTTATCGCGAATGTGAACGGACCACACGTGCGGCACCGGGTTCAGCCACGAGGCCTCTTCGATATCAAATCCGAGGTCGAGCAATTTTTGCTGGAAGCGAGCGATGGAATCTTCCAGGGCGGCATCTTTGCCGGGAATAAACGTTTGGGTCATGGCGATCACTTTTGTCGTACGGAAAGCGCGCAATGATACGGCTTTTATCTGACAGGTGCTATCTCCATCATCTGGCTATGCTTAGAGACATCTTTTAATGCTCAGGGAGATGATAATGAAAGCCTTTGACTGGCAGAGGATGGCGCTCGATAAAGTGCCGGTGGAATTTCTCGGCGAGGTGGCGTTGCGCAGCCTCTACACCTTCGTTCTGGTCTTTATTTTCCTCAAAATTACCGGACGGCGCGGCGTGCGGCAGATGTCGCTGTTTGAAGTGCTGATTATTCTGACCCTCGGCTCGGCGGCGGGGGACGTGGCGTTTTATGACGATGTTCCGCTGTTGCCGGTGCTGGTGGTCTTCGTCACGCTGGCGCTGCTTTATCGCGGCATCATGTGGCTGATGGGGCATAGTGAAAAGCTGGAGGATCTGCTGGAGGGCAAGCCTATCGTGGTGGTGGAGGAGGGGCAACTGGCATGGGAGAAACTGCATGCGGAAAATATGACCGAATTCGAATTTTTTATGGAGCTACGGGTCAACAGCGTCGAGCAGCTCGGCCAGGTGCGGCTGGCGATCCTTGAAACCAATGGCCAGATCAGCGTGTTTTATTATCCCGATGACGAGGTGAGGGCCGGGTTGTCGATTCTCCCGACGCACTGCACCACGCGCTATACCACTATTCCTCAGGAGGGGATCTACGCCTGCGTACGCTGCAGCATCGTGATGGCGATGCAGGCGGGAGAAAAGCGAATATGTTCCCGCTGCGCAAATGCAGAATGGTCGAAGGCCAGCCGGGCGAAACGGCTCACCTGACAGCAAATATGTCGGTTTTATTACGTCAAGCCGATAGATTCTGTTGTGTGACGGCTGCCGCGTTTTGCCGTCGGCGAGTTTTAGCCATTGCGGACCGTGTCACTGAATGATAAAACCGATAGCCACAGGAATAACTTATGCCCGCGGCGGTTCGCGGGCAAAACAACATAGCAACGTGGTGAGGGGAAATGGCTCAGGTCTATAACTTCAGTTCGGGCCCGGCAATGCTGCCGGCGGAAGTACTCAAACTGGCTCAGCAGGAACTGTGCGACTGGCACGGTCTGGGTACGTCGGTCATGGAAATCAGTCACCGTGGTAAGGAGTTCATCCAGGTGGCAGAAGAGGCAGAACAGGACTTCCGTTCTCTGCTGAATATCCCTTCCAACTATAAAGTGTTGTTCTGTCATGGCGGCGGCCGCGGCCAGTTCGCCGGGATCCCGCTGAACATCCTCGGCGATAAAAACGTCGCTGACTATGTGGACGCTGGCTACTGGGCCGCCAGCGCGGTCAAAGAGGCGAAGAAATACTGCACGCCTAACGTCATCGACGCGAAAATCACCGTCGACGGCAAGCGCGCGGTCAAGTCAATGAGCGAGTGGCAGCTGACGCCGGGCGCGGCGTATCTGCACTACTGCCCGAACGAAACCATTGACGGTATCGCGATTGACGATACGCCGAACTTCGGCGACGACGTCATCGTGACCGCCGATTTCTCCTCTACCATTTTGTCCCGCGAAATTGACGTCAACCGCTTCGGCGTGATCTATGCCGGCGCGCAGAAAAATATCGGCCCGGCAGGGTTGACGCTGGTCATCGTGCGTGAAGATCTGCTGGGTAAAGCCAGCGTGGCCTGCCCGTCAATCCTCGACTACACCGTGTTAAGCGAGAATGACTCGATGTTTAACACGCCGCCGACGTTTGCCTGGTATCTGGCCGGTCTGGTGTTTAAGTGGCTGAAACAGCAGGGCGGCGTTGCCGCGATGGACAAGATCAACCAGCAGAAAGCCGAACTGCTGTATGGCGTGATCGATAACAGCGGCTTCTATCGTAACGATGTGGCGCAAGCCAACCGCTCCCGTATGAACGTGCCGTTCCAGCTGGCGGACAGCGCGCTGGATAAACTGTTCCTTGAAGAGTCGTTTGCCGCCGGGCTGCACGCGCTTAAGGGCCACCGGGTGGTGGGCGGTATGCGTGCCTCCATCTACAACGCGATGCCGTTGGACGGCGTGAAGGCGTTAACCGACTTTATGCTGGACTTCGAACGCCGCCACGGTTAATCGCCCGTTCCTTTCTTCCTCCCCGCGGCCTGTCTGCGGGGTTTTTATTCTGTTTGTTTGAGAGTGAAGTTTGATGGATTCCCTGACGTTACAACCCATCGCACGCGTAGAGGGCACCGTGAACCTGCCAGGTTCGAAAAGCGTCTCCAACCGCGCGCTGCTGCTGGCCGCCCTGGCCCGCGGCACGACGGTGCTGACCAACCTGCTGGACAGCGACGATGTGCGCCATATGCTGAATGCCCTGAGTGCGCTGGGGGTTCAATACACCCTGTCTGCTGACCGTACCCGCTGTGAAGTGACCGGCAACGGCGGCCCGCTGCATGCCGCAGCGGCGCTGGAGCTGTTCCTCGGCAACGCCGGTACCGCGATGCGCCCGCTGGCGGCAGCCCTGTGCCTTGGCAGCAACGATATCGTGCTGACCGGCGAGCCGCGAATGAAAGAGCGCCCGATCGGCCATCTGGTGGATGCCCTGCGTCAGGGCGGCGCTCAGATCGACTATCTGGAGCAGGAAAATTATCCGCCGCTGCGCCTGCGCGGGGGATTCCAGGGGGGCAACGTTGAAGTTGACGGCAGCGTCTCCAGCCAGTTCCTGACCGCGCTGCTGATGACCGCGCCGCTGGCGCCGCAGGATACCGTGATCGCCATTAAGGGCGATCTGGTGTCAAAACCCTATATCGACATTACGCTGCACCTGATGAAAACCTTCGGGGTTGAGGTGGACAACCAGTCTTATCAGCGCTTTGTGGTGCGCGGCAAGCAACAGTATCAGTCGCCGGGGGATTACCTGGTGGAAGGGGATGCTTCATCGGCCTCGTATTTCCTTGCTGCTGGCGCCATTAAGGGCGGCACGGTGAAAGTCACCGGTATCGGCCGCGGCAGCGTACAGGGCGATATTCGTTTCGCCGACGTACTGGAAAAAATGGGCGCCACCGTCACCTGGGGCGACGATTTCATCGCCTGTACCCGGGGCGAGCTCAAGGCTATCGATATGGATATGAACCATATCCCGGACGCCGCGATGACCATCGCCACCGCCGCCCTGTTCGCGCAAGGGACCACCACGCTGCGCAATATCTACAACTGGCGGGTCAAGGAGACGGACCGTCTGTTCGCCATGGCGACCGAGTTGCGTAAAGTGGGCGCCGAGGTGGAAGAGGGTGAAGATTATATTCGCATCACCCCGCCGGCGACGCTGAAGTATGCTGAAATCGGCACCTATAACGACCACCGGATGGCGATGTGCTTCTCGCTGGTGGCGCTGTCTGATACGCCGGTGACCATCCTTGATCCGAAGTGTACGGCGAAAACCTTCCCCGACTATTTTGAGCAACTGGCGCGGATCAGTACGCCGGCCTGAATGACGCGAATTTAAGGTAACAACGCCGACCCTCAGGTCGGCGTTTTTTTATCTCTGCTTGTCGGACAGGAAACTAAATGCTAGCCTTGCTTGCTTGTAAATATAGGATTTATAAGCGTTTATTATGCTAATCAATGGATGATTGATATGAGAAATACAAAAGTAATGCTGGCTTTGGCCGTTTCCGCCACGTTGTTGGCAGGTTGTAAAAATATGCAGGGGATGGACACCAACGCCCTCGTCAATTCAGGAATGACGGCTTACAAAGCGGCGACGCTTTCTGACTCTGAAGTCAAAACGCTTTCCGACGATGCCTGTAAGCAAATGGATAGTGAAAATAAACTGGCTAGTGCATCAAGTAAGTACACCAAACGTCTGAACAAAATTGCCAAAGCGTTAGGAAATAATATCAACGGCACGCCGGTAACCTATAAGGTTTATATGACATCCGACGTCAACGCCTGGGCAATGGCCAACGGCTGCGTCCGCGTCTATAGCGGCCTGATGGACATGATGACCGATAATGAAGTTGAAGCGGTTCTGGGCCATGAGCTGGGTCACGTAGCGCTCGGACACTCGCGCAAAGCGATGCAAACCGCGTATGCGACTATTGCCGCACGCGATGCAATTTCAGCGACCAGCGAAGCGGCTGCAAGCTTGTCTAAATCTCAGTTGGGCGATATCGCTGAGGGAATGATCAACTCTGCGTTCTCCCGCTCGCAGGAGTCGGATGCTGATGATTTCTCTTACGATCTGCTGAAAAAACGCAACATCAGCACTCAGGGGCTGGTGGGCAGCTTCGAAAAACTGGCCAGCCTTGACGCCGGCCACAGTAAATCTCTGTTCGATTCACACCCGCCTTCAGCTGAACGCGCGCAGCATATCCGCGACCGTATCGCTGCAGATAAAAAGTAAAACTGCCTCATCTTCCGGGCTGATGCTCAATCAGCCCGCTATAATTGCTCAATTCTTCCGCATGAGATTTCCAGTTATCTGTAATTTAAAAGCAAGACTCACTTTCCGCCGAAGAGATGCGTATAATGCGCGGCGTTTAGATATTTATGCGCCTTGCTGAAGGAGAAAAAGATGACGGCAACAGTTCCGGTAATCACCATTGATGGGCCTGGCGGTGCGGGTAAAGGTACGTTGTGCAAGGCAATGGCGGAAGCGCTGGGCTGGCATCTGTTAGATTCAGGCGCGATCTACCGCGTTCTGGCGCTGGCGGCGCTGCATCATCATGTTGACGTGGAGTCCGAAGAGGCGCTGGTGCCCCTGGCTGCCCATCTTGACGTGCGCTTTATTTCTACTGACGGCAACCTGGAAGTGGTGCTGGAAGGGGAAGATGTCAGCGGCGAAATTCGCACCCAGGAGGTCGCGAACGCCGCCTCGAAAGTGGCGGCTTTCCCTCGCGTTCGCGAAGCGCTGCTGCGCCGCCAGCGCGCCTTTCGTGAACTGCCGGGGCTGATTGCCGACGGGCGCGATATGGGCACGGTGGTTTTCCCGGACGCGCCGGTGAAAATTTTCCTCGATGCCTCGGCCGATGAGCGGGCGCATCGCCGCATGCGGCAGTTGCAGGAAAAGGGCTTTGATGTTAACTTTGAACGTCTTTTGTCCGAGATAAAAGAGCGTGACGATCGCGATAGAAATCGCGCCGTGGCGCCGCTTGTCCCGGCTGCCGATGCATTAGTTCTCGATTCAACCGAACTAAACATTGAGCAAGTGATTGAAAAAGCGCTACAATATGCGCGCGAAAAATTGGCCGTTGCGTAAGCCTTAACCGGTCACGCGCCGAAGCCTCCGAATTATAGCAGTACCCCGCGGCAATGGATGGTCAGCGGGTATGTGAAACAACCCCATCCGGCACGGAGCCAGGTGGACGTTAATATTAACCTGAAGATTAAACATGACTGAATCTTTTGCTCAACTGTTTGAAGAATCCTTAAAAGAAATCGAAACCCGCCCGGGTTCCATCGTTCGTGGTGTTGTTGTTGCTATCGACAAAGACGTAGTACTGGTTGACGCCGGTCTGAAATCTGAGTCCGCCATCCCGGCTGAGCAGTTCAAAAACGCCCAGGGCGAGCTGGAAATCCAGGTTGGTGACGAAGTTGACGTTGCTCTGGATGCAGTAGAAGACGGCTTCGGTGAAACTCTGCTGTCCCGTGAGAAAGCTAAACGTCACGAAGCTTGGATCACGCTGGAAAAAGCTTACGAAGACGCTGAAACTGTTACCGGTGTTATCAACGGCAAAGTTAAAGGTGGCTTCACTGTTGAGCTGAACGGTATTCGTGCGTTCCTGCCGGGTTCCCTGGTAGACGTTCGTCCGGTGCGCGACACGCTGCACCTGGAAGGCAAAGAGCTTGAGTTCAAAGTCATCAAGCTGGACCAGAAGCGTAACAACGTTGTTGTTTCTCGTCGTGCCGTTATCGAATCCGAAAACAGCGCAGAGCGCGATCAGCTGCTGGAAAACCTGCAGGAAGGCATGGAAGTCAAAGGTATCGTTAAGAACCTCACTGACTACGGTGCATTCGTTGATCTGGGCGGCGTTGACGGCCTGCTGCACATCACCGATATGGCCTGGAAACGCGTTAAGCATCCGAGCGAAATCGTAAACGTTGGCGACGAAATCACTGTTAAAGTGCTGAAGTTCGACCGCGAGCGTACCCGTGTATCCCTGGGCCTGAAACAGCTGGGCGAAGATCCGTGGGTAGCTATCGCTAAACGTTATCCGGAAGGTACCAAACTGACCGGTCGCGTGACCAACCTGACCGACTACGGCTGCTTCGTTGAAATCGAAGAAGGCGTTGAAGGCCTGGTTCACGTTTCCGAAATGGATTGGACCAACAAAAACATCCACCCGTCCAAAGTTGTTAACGTTGGCGACGTAGTGGAAGTAATGGTTCTGGATATCGACGAAGAACGTCGTCGTATCTCCCTGGGTCTGAAGCAGTGCAAATCTAACCCATGGCAGCAGTTCGCGGAAACCCACAACAAGGGCGACCGTGTTGAAGGTAAAATCAAGTCTATCACTGACTTCGGTATCTTCATCGGCCTGGACGGCGGCATCGACGGCCTGGTTCACCTGTCTGACATCTCCTGGAACGTTGCAGGCGAAGAAGCAGTTCGTGAATACAAAAAAGGCGACGAAATCGCAGCAGTTGTTCTGCAGGTTGACGCAGAGCGTGAGCGTATCTCCCTGGGCGTTAAACAGCTGGCGGAAGATCCGTTCAACAACTACGTTGCTCTGAACAAGAAAGGCGCTATCGTTGTTGGTAAAGTGACTGCAGTTGACGCTAAAGGCGCAACCGTAGAACTGGCTGACGGCGTAGAAGGTTACCTGCGTGCTTCTGAAGCATCCCGTGACCGCGTTGAAGACGCAACTCTGGTTCTGAGCGTTGGCGACGAAGTTGAAGCGAAATTCACTGGCGTGGATCGTAAGAACCGCGTAGTGAGCCTGTCTGTACGTGCGAAAGACGAAGCGGAAGAAAAAGACGCTATCGCTACCGTGAACAAGCAGGAAGACGCGAACTTCTCCAACAACGCCATGGCTGAAGCGTTCAAAGCAGCGAAAGGCGAGTAATCTTTGTCATTCAGGTAATAACAACCTGAATAGTGACGAGTTTACTTGACAGATTGCAGGATTCGTCCTGTAATCAAGCACAAAGGGCGGCTACGGCCGCCCTTGTTTAAGCTGTTAGCTAATTTTTGCCTTGAAGGAAACCGGAGGAATAATGACCAAGTCAGAATTGATTGAAAGACTTGCCAGCCAGCAATCTCACATTCCGGCGAAAGCGGTGGAAGATGCTGTTAAAGAAATGCTGGAACATATGGCCTCAACGCTTGCTCAAGGTGAGCGCATTGAAATCCGCGGTTTCGGCAGCTTCTCTCTGCACTATCGAGCACCTCGCACCGGACGTAACCCGAAAACTGGTGATAAAGTCGAACTGGAAGGTAAGTACGTTCCGCACTTTAAGCCCGGGAAAGAATTACGTGACCGCGCCAATATTTATGAAGGGTGAGTTGCACGACGTGCAACCTGCCTGACGATAAAAGCACCTTTGGGTGCTTTTTTTGTACCCGCCATTTGCGTTCCGCCTCGCAAAACAAAAGTGCCTGACTGCAAGCGTGACGATTGTCTGGAACGCTGCGCGCGCGCCTGAATACTGCCCCAGGACGCCAGCCTCGCTTTGCGTAACACTGCCCGCTCACAGGGAGGTGTTTATGCGACTACCATGGCTTGCCGGATGCGCCATCATCGCAATACTGCCGCTACTCTGGCTACCCGCGTTGCCGGGGCCGGGCATTCTGGCGGTCGCCGGCGTACTGGCGATGTTGCTGACCCGTCTGCGCGGGACGGTCGTCGCCGTTGTGGCGGTGACGCTTCTGCTGATGGTCTGGGGAGTTTTAAGCGCGTATCAGGCGCTGTGGCCAACGCAGCACCTCACCGGCGCCGTCCGTCAGGCGGAAGTGATCCTCCACGAGACGGATGGTCAGACCCTGCACCGCGGGCAGATTGTGCGCCTGGCGGGTCGCTTCCTGTTCCCTCCGGTTGGCGTGACTTTATACGGGGAACTTGCACCTGCGCCCGTCTGCGAGGGGCAGCGCTGGATGATGACGCTGCGCCTGCGGCCGGTGCATGGGCAGCTCAATGACGGGGGCTTCGACAGCCAGCGCTATGCGCTGGCTCAGCATCGGCCGCTGAGCGGGGGGATCGTCGCCGCTTCCGCGCTGGATACCCGCTGCAGTCTGCGCGCCCGCTACCTGGCGTCGCTGACCCGGCGATTGCAGACTTATCCCTGGCATCCGGTGATGCTGGGGCTGGGAATGGGGGAGCGGCTGGCGCTGCCGGCGGAGATAAAAGTCCTGATGCAGAACACAGGCACCTCCCATCTGATGGCTATCTCCGGTTTGCATATTGCCCTCGCGGCTTCCCTGATCGTGCTCCTGCTGCGCGGATTACAGTCACTTTTACCGGGGCGCTGGATCGGCTGGCGGCTACCGCTGCTGGCAGGGCTGGCGGGCGCCGTCGGCTATGCCTGGCTGACCGGTATGCAGCCGCCGGCCCTGCGCACTTGCGTAGGGCTTGCGGTCTGCTGTGCTTTACGTTTGTCGGGTCAACGCTGGACGGCATGGCAGGTGTGGCTCTGCTGTTTGGGGGCGATACTGGTTGCCGATCCGTTGGCGGTGTTGTCGCAAAGCCTGTGGCTATCCGCCTTCGCCGTGGCGGGGCTGATCTTCTGGTACCAGTGGTTACCGCTGCCTGACAGCCGCTGGCGCTGGCCGTGGAAAGCCCTGTTCGCCCTAGCGCATTTGCAGGCTGGCGTGACGCTGCTGCTGATGCCGCTGCAACTGCTGCTCTTCCACGGTATAAGCCTGACGTCGATGGCCGCCAATTTGCTGGCGGTACCGTTAGTGACCCTGCTGGCGGTGCCGCTCATTCTCGCCGGAATGCTGCTGCATCTCACTGGACCGGAGATGGTGGCGTCGCTGATCTGGCTGGCAGCCGATCGCGTGCTGGCGGTATTGTTCTGGGGGTTACGACGTTTACCGGACGGCTGGCTGACGTTGGATGCCCGCTGGCTCTGGATCAGTAGCCTGCCGTGGCTGCTGGTGATGGGCTGGCGTTTTCAGAGCTGGCGACATTCGCCGGCGCTGTGTCTGAGCGTGCTGTTTTTGCTGACGCGGCCATTCAGCCGGCAACCGCCCGCGGACCAATGGCAGGTGACGATGCTGGATGTCGGGCAGGGGCTGGCGATGGTGATCGAGCGTTACGGCAAGGCGTTATTGTACGATACCGGGCCGGCATGGCCGCAGGGCGACAGCGGTCGACAGGTGATTATCCCGTGGCTGCGCTGGCACCATCTGCAGCTGCAGGGGATTATGCTGAGCCACGAGCATCTTGACCATCGCGGCGGCCTCGAATCGGTGCTGCAGGCATGGCCGCAGGCGTGGGTGCGCAGCCCGCCAGGCTGGTCGGGTCATCTGCCGTGCCATCGCGGCGAGCGCTGGCAGTGGCAGGGACTCACTTTCCAGGCGCTGTGGCCGCTGCCGGGCAGCACGGCAAAGGGAAACAATCACTCCTGCGTGGTGCGGATCGATGACGGTCGCTCCAGCATCCTGCTGACCGGCGATATAGAACGTCAGGCGGAGCAGGCGATGATCAGCCGCTACTGGCAGCATCTGGCGTCTACACTTATTCAGGTTCCCCATCACGGCAGCAACACCTCCTCCAGCGAACTGCTGATCCGGCGGGTGGATGGCGCGGCCGCGCTGGTTTCCGCTTCGCGCTACAATGCGTGGCGGATGCCCTCGCACAAGGTCGTTCAGCGTTATCGCCAGCGGGGGTATCGCTGGTTCGCCACGCCGCAGCAGGGGCAGATAACGGTGGTTTTTTCTGCAGAAGGGTGGCAAATCCATAGCTTACGGGATCAAGTTTTACCACGTTGGTATCATCAGTGGTTTGGCGCGCCCGCCGATAACGGGTAGAATATGCGGCTATTTCAACACAAGCTGGTTTATTGAATGCAGAACGATAAAGATCTCTCCACGTGGCAGACCTTCCGCCGACTTTGGCCGATTATTGCACCGTTTAAAGCCGGGCTAATCGTAGCGGCGGTGGCGTTAGTGCTTAACGCGGGCAGTGACACCTTCATGTTATCGCTTCTTAAACCGTTATTGGATGATGGTTTTGGTAAAACGGATCGCTCAGTGCTGCTATGGATGCCGCTGGTGGTTATCGGGCTGATGGTGCTGCGTGGGATCACCAGCTACATCTCGAGCTATTGTATCTCCTGGGTTTCCGGCAAAGTGGTGATGACCATGCGTCGTCGCCTGTTCGGCCACATGATGGGTATGCCGGTGGCATTCTTTGACAAGCAGTCTACCGGGACGCTGCTGTCACGTATCACCTATGATTCCGAGCAGGTCGCTTCCTCTTCTTCCAGCGCGCTGATCACCGTGGTCCGCGAAGGGGCATCGATTATCGGCCTGTTCGTGATGATGTTCTATTACAGCTGGCAGCTGTCGCTGATCCTGATCGTACTGGCGCCTATCGTGTCGGTAGCAATCCGCGTGGTCTCCAAGCGTTTTCGCAATATCAGTAAGAATATGCAGAACACGATGGGGCAGGTCACCACCAGCGCCGAGCAGATGCTGAAAGGGCACAAAGAGGTGCTGATGTTTGGCGGCCAGGAAGTGGAAACCAAACGTTTTGATAAGGTCAGCAATAAAATGCGCCTGCAGGGGATGAAGATGGTTTCCGCCTCGTCTATCTCCGACCCGATCATTCAGCTTATCGCCTCTCTGGCGCTGGCCTTTGTCCTGTACGCCGCCAGCTTCCCGAGCGTGATGGATACCCTGACCGCCGGGACCATTACCGTGGTCTTCTCCTCCATGATTGCGCTGATGCGTCCGCTGAAGTCGCTGACCAACGTCAATGCCCAGTTCCAGCGCGGGATGGCGGCATGCCAGACGCTGTTTGCGATCCTCGATTCCGAGCAGGAAAAAGACGAAGGTACGCGCGTCATTGAGCGGGCGAAAGGCAATCTCAAGTTCGAGAACGTCACCTTTACCTATCCGGGTCGCGAAGTGGCCGCGCTGCGCAATATCAATCTCGATATCCCGGAAGGGAAAACCGTGGCGTTGGTGGGACGCTCCGGGTCGGGTAAATCGACCATCGCCAGCCTGATCACACGCTTCTACGATGTCGACGACGGGCAGATCCTGCTGGATGGCCACGACCTGCGCGAGTACAAGCTGAGCTCGCTGCGCGACCAGGTCGCGCTGGTTTCACAGAACGTGCACCTGTTCAATGATACCGTCGCTAATAACATCGCCTATGCCCGTACCGAAGAGTACAGCCGCGAGCAAATTGAAGAGGCTGCGCGGATGGCCTACGCCATGGACTTCATCAACAAGATGGACAATGGCCTGGATACCATCATCGGCGAAAATGGCGTGATGCTGTCCGGCGGCCAGCGTCAGCGTATTGCTATCGCCCGTGCGCTACTGCGTAACAGCCCGATCCTGATCCTCGATGAAGCCACCTCGGCGCTGGATACCGAGTCCGAGCGTGCGATTCAGGCGGCGCTGGATGAGCTGCAGAAAAACCGCACCTCGCTGGTTATCGCCCACCGTCTGTCAACCATTGAGCAGGCTGATGAGATCGTGGTGGTTGAAGACGGGCGGATCGTGGAGCGCGGAACGCACCACGACCTGCTGGAGCATAAAGGCGTATACGCCCAGCTGCATAAGATGCAATTCGGCGAATGATCGCGCGCATCTGGTCCGGTGAATCGCCGCTGTGGCGCCTGCTGCTGCCGCTCTCCTGGCTGTATGGCCTGGTGAGCGCGGTGATTCGCCTCAGTTATCAGCTGGGGTGGAAAAAAGCCTGGCGCGCGCCGGTGCCGGTGGTGGTGGTTGGTAACCTGACCGCCGGCGGCAATGGTAAAACGCCGGTGGTGATCTGGCTGGTGGAGCAGCTGCAACAGCGCGGCATTCGCGTTGGGGTGGTCTCCCGCGGCTACGGCGGTAAAGCCGAACGCTACCCGCTGGTGTTAACTGACCGGACCAGTACGGCGCAGGCAGGTGATGAACCGGTGCTTATCCATCAGCGTACCGGCGCGCCGGTGGCTGTCTCTCCACTGCGCAGCGATGCGGTGAAATCGCTGCTCAGCGCGCACGATCTGCAGATTATCGTGACCGACGATGGTTTGCAGCACTATAAGCTGGCGCGGGACCGGGAAATTGTCGTCATCGACGGCGTGCGCCGCTTTGGCAACGGCTGGTGGCTGCCTGCCGGACCAATGCGCGAGCGGGCGTCGCGCTTGCAAAGCGTTGATGCGGTTATCGTCAACGGCGGCGTGGCGCGTCCGGGAGAGATCCCGATGCAGCTGCGTCCCGGGATGGCGGTCAACCTGCTCACCGGTGAACGTCGCGATGTCTCTACCTTCACTAACGTGGTGGCAATGGCCGGCATCGGCCATCCGCCGCGCTTTTTCGCCACCCTCGAAAGCAGTGGCGTCCAACCGGTCAAAACCGTGGCTCTGGCGGACCATCAGGCGCTGAGCCAGGCCGATGTCGCCGCCCTGGTAACCGCCGGGCAGACGCTGCTGATGACCGAAAAAGACGCCGTGAAATGTCGCGATTTCGCCGCTGCGAACTGGTGGTATTTACCGGTCGACGCCATAATGGCCGATGAACGCGCACAGCGGTTGCTTGCGGACTTAGCGATGTTGGCGCAACGTTAACCGACGCGCCGGTTTTGCTCGCCGCTGTGCTGGAAATCCTGACGGAGAACCTGCATGTCGGTATTGCAACTATCGCTTAATGAGGCGCGCCACCTCCATCTCGCGGCGCAGGGGGTATTAAAAAAGCCCCGGCGTCGCGCTCGCCCAAATGACATCCTTTCCACCATCCAGCAGATGTCGCTGCTGCAAATCGATACCATCAACGTGGTGGCCCGCAGCCCCTACCTGGTGCTGTTCAGCCGCCTCGGCAGCTATCCGCAGCACTGGCTGGATGAGTCGCTGCGCAACGGCGAGCTGATGGAATACTGGGCGCATGAAGCCTGTTTTCTGCCGCGCAGCGATTTCGCCCTTGTGCGCCACCGGATGTTGAACCCCGATAAGATGGGCTGGAAATATCATCGCGCGTGGATGGAGGAGCATGCCGGCAGTATTGCAGAGATGGTGGCGCATATCGGCCAAAACGGGCCGGTTCGCTCGGCGGATTTTGCCCACCCTCGCAAAGGCGCCAGCGGCTGGTGGGAGTGGAAACCGCATAAGCGCCACCTGGAAGGGCTGTTTACCGCCGGGGAAGTGATGGTGGTAGAGCGGCGCAACTTTCACCGCGTGTATGATTTAACCCGGCGGGTGATGCCGCACTGGGATGACGAGCGCGATGCGCTGTCCCGCGACGCCGCAGAGGCCATCATGCTGCGCAACAGCGCCCGCAGCCTCGGCATCTTTCGTCCCCAGTGGCTGGCGGATTACTATCGTTTACGTCAGCCGGCGCTACCGGGTCTGCTGGCGGCCTGGCAGGAAGAGGGTCTGGTGACCCCGGCCAACGTGGAAGCGCTTGGCGAGATGTGGCTGCATCGCGATGCGCTGGCGCAGCTGGAGTCCGCGCCCGGCGGTAAACTTACCGCCAGCCATAGCGCCGTGCTCTCGCCCTTCGACCCGGTGGTCTGGGATCGGAAACGCGCTGAGCAGCTGTTCAACTTCAGCTATCGCCTGGAGTGCTATACCCCTGCGCCGAAGCGTCAGTATGGCTACTTCGTACTGCCTCTGCTGCACCGGGGAAAACTGGTCGGGCGGATGGACAGTAAAATACATCGCAAAAGCCGGGAACTGGAGATCTTCGCCCTGTGGCTGGAGGATGGGGTGAAGATCACCCGTGGTCTGGAGCAGGGGCTGCGCCGGGCGATCAACGATTTCGCACGCTGGCAATCGGCAGAGCGGATCCTGTGCCGACGCCTGCCGGAAGGGCTGTTTGTCGGCCAGACGCAGGGGTGGGAAATCGATGCCGATTGATCCCGGCGCCGACCTTCCTGTGTTATGCTGCTGAGAAATCTATCCGGTCCATCAGGAGGAAACATGGATCACCGTTTACTTGAAATCATCGCCTGCCCGGTCTGTAACGGTAAGCTGTATTACAGTCAGGATAAGCAAGAACTTATTTGCAAACTTGATAGTCTGGCGTTTCCGCTCCGCGACGGCATCCCTGTGCTGCTGGAGACAGAAGCGCGTCCGCTGGCGGTAGAAGAGAGTCACTCATGAGTTTCGTGGTCATTATTCCTGCGCGTTTCGCCTCCACGCGCCTGCCGGGAAAACCACTGCAGGACATTAACGGCAAGCCGATGATTGTCCATGTGCTGGAGCGCGCCCGCGAATCCGGCGCGGAACGCATTATTGTCGCCACCGATCACGAAGATGTCGCCCGGGCGGTTGAAGCCGCCGGCGGCGAGGTCTGCATGACCCGCGCCGACCATCAGTCCGGCACCGAACGGCTGGCGGAGGTGGTGGAGAAGTGCGCGTTCAGCGATGACACCATCATCGTCAATATCCAGGGCGATGAGCCGATGATCCCCCCGGCTATCGTCCGCCAGGTGGCGGAGAATCTGGCTGCCAGCACCAGCGGAATGGCGACGCTGGCGGTACCGATCCACGATGCGGAAGAGGCGTTTAATCCAAATGCGGTCAAAGTAGTGATGGATGCGCAGGGCTATGCGCTCTATTTCTCCCGCGCCACCATTCCCTGGGATCGCGATCGCTTTGCCCACTCCCGCGACGCCATTGGTGATTTTCTGCTGCGCCACATCGGCATCTATGGCTATCGCGCCGGCTTTATTCGCCGCTACGTCAGCTGGGCGCCAAGCCCGCTGGAGCAGATTGAAATGCTCGAGCAGCTGCGGGTGCTGTGGTATGGCGAGAAGATCCACGTCGCCGTGGCGGCCGAAGTGCCCGGCACCGGCGTCGATACCCCTGAAGATTTGGCGCGCGTCCGCGCTGAACTGCGCTAGTCCTCTGTCCCCTCCTTGCAGGAGGGGATATCCCCACCAGTTTTATGCTTTTTTTGCCCATTTTTGATCTTATCCGATGACAACCCAGGTGCGGGCGCTCATTATGAAATCAGTAGTGATCATAGGGGTAATCGACAATGGAACAGTTGCGAACCGAACTCAGTCACCTGCTTGGCGAAAAGCTGAGCCGGGTGGAGTGTGTCAGTGAAAAAGCCGCTACGGCGCTGTGGTCCCTGTATGACGCGCAGGGAAATCCGATGCCGCTGCTGGCGCGAAGTTTCACCACCCCCGGGGTGGCGCGGCAGCTGGCCTGGAAGATCTCCACTCTGGCGCGCAGCGGTACGGTGCGCATGCCGGTGGTCTACGGCGTGATGACGCACGAAGAGCATCCCGGGCCGGACGTGCTGCTGCTTGAGCGCCTGCGCGGCGTCCCGGTGGAGGCGCCCACCCGCACCCCGGCGCGCTGGGAGCAGCTGCAGGAGCAGATCGTCGAGGCGCTGCTGGCCTGGCATCGTCAGGACAGCGGCGGCTGCGTGGGGATGGTCGATAATACCCAGGACAATCTGTGGCCGAACTGGTACCGGCAGCGGGTGGCGATGTTGTGGAGCACCCTGAACCTGTATCAGGACACCGGCCTGACCATGCAGGATAAGCGGGTTTTGTTCCGCTCTCGCGAGTGTCTGCCGGAGTTGTTCCGCGACTTCAATGATAATGCCGTGCTGGTGCACGGCAATTTCACCCTGCGCAGCATGCTGAAAGATCCGCGCAGCGACCAGCTGCTGGCGATGGTCGGCCCGGGGATGATGCTGTGGGCGCCGCGGGAGTACGAACTGTTCCGTCTCGCGGAGGGGGGCCAGGCCGAGCAGCTGCTATGGCGCTACCTGCAGCAGGCGCCGGTTTCCGAGGCCTTTGTCTGGCGGCGCTGGCTTTATCTGCTGTGGGATGAGGTGGATAGTCTGGTCAATACCGGGCGCTTTGACCGCGCCCGTTTCGACCTCGCCGCAAAATCACTCCTGCCCTGGCTCGCCTGAGCTGCCTTTCAGCCATTGCCAAACGCGACCGAGCGTTTCATAGCCGACCCGGTCGCTGTGCATCAGCCACACCGGAGAAGGAATGACCCGCTCCCACGGATTGAGCGGTGACGTGATCGCCATCTGATTAGCCGGTGCGGGCAGCGGGTCCAGACCGGCATGGCGAAAGAAGATCATCGCCCGCGGAAGGTGTGACGCCGAGGTGACCAGCAGGAAGGGGGCGTCGCCGATGGCGCCCTTCACCGCCAGCGCTTCCTCTTCCGTATCTTTCGGCTTATCGAGCACGATGATATCGCTGCGCGGTACGCCGAGGCTCTCCGCCACTCTCGCCCCGGCCTCCGCCGTGCTGACGGGGTTGGTTTTTGCCGCCGCGCCGGTAAAGATCATTTTCGATCCCGGATTCTCCTGCCACAGGCGAATGCCCTCCGTCAGGCGCGGCAGGCTGTTGCTGATAAGGTTAGAGCTTGGCGCCCACTCCGGGTTCCAGGTATAGCCGCCGCCCAGCACCACCACGTAGCTCACCGGCTGCTCGCCGCGCCAGGTGGGATAGCGATCTTCTATCGGTTTAAGCAGGCTGTCTGCCACGGGCTGCAGGCTCAGCAGCGCCAGCAGCAGCCAGCCGAGGCTCACGCATAGCTTCCCGGTACGTTGAAAGCGGCTGAACCATAACAGGGCGATCCCGATACCGATCAGCAACAGCAGGGCAGGAAGCGGCAGCAGCAGACCGCCGACGATCTTTTTTAGCGTGAAAAGCATGCCAGATGGTTCCTTTTTTAACCATATAACCAAAGTTATGTTCGGATCTTATAACAGATCGCTTCATTCTCGGCGCGGGTATGACAAAATAGCGGTTTTGTGTTGGCTTGTGGAGTCGCCCGTGCAGGATCGCAATTTCGATGACATTGCTGAAAAGTTTTCGCGCAATATTTACGGCACCACAAAAGGCCAGCTGCGCCAGGCGATCCTCTGGCAGGATCTGGAGCCGCTGCTGGCGCAGCTGGGGCCGGGACCGCTGAGGGTACTGGATGCCGGCGGCGGCGAAGGGCAAACGGCCATTAAAGTGGCGCAACTGGGCCATCACGTGACGCTGTGCGATCTCTCTGCTGAAATGGTGGCCCGCGCCCGCCAGGCTGCTGTCGATAAAGGTGTGATCGACAACATGCATTTTGTACAATGCGCGGCTCAGGATATTGCGCAGCACTTGGAAAGCCCGGTCGATCTGGTACTGTTTCATGCGGTGCTGGAGTGGGTGGCGGAGCCCCAGGCGGTGCTGCGTACCCTGTGGTCGACGCTGCGTCCTGGCGGCGGCTTGTCGTTGATGTTCTACAATGCTAACGGCCTGCTGATGCACAATATGGTTGCCGGTAATTTCGATTACGTACAACTGGGCATGCCAAAAAAGAAAAAACGCACGCTGTCGCCGGATTATCCGCGTGAGCCGCAGCAGGTTTATCACTGGCTGGAAGAGATTGGCTGGCAAATTGTCAGCAAAACCGGCGTGCGGGTGTTTCATGATTATCTGCGTGAAAAACGCCAACAGCATGACAGCTATGCGGCGCTGCTGGAGCTGGAGACGCGCTACTGTCGTCAGGAGCCGTACCTCAGCCTGGGCCGTTATATTCATGTCACCGCGCTTAAGAGCCAGGCTCATAGCCGCAGATGCAAGGATAAAGTATGAGTGAATTTTCCCAGACAGTCCCCGAACTGGTTGCCTGGGCCAGGAAAAATGATTTTTCTATCTCGCTGCCGGTCGACAGGCTCTCTTTCCTGCTGGCGATCGCCACCCTGAATGGCGAACGGCTGGAAGGAGAAATGAGCGAGGGAGAACTGGTGGATGCGTTCCGCCACGTGAGTGATGCGTTTGAGCAGACCAGCGAAACCATCAGCCAGCGCGCCAATAACGCCATCAACGATTTGGTGCGCCAGCGTCTGCTGAACCGCTTTACCAGCGAAATTACCGAAGGCAATGCAATCTATCGTCTGACGCCGTTGGGGATCGGGATCACCGATTATTATATCCGGCAGCGCGAATTTTCGACGCTGCGTCTCTCGATGCAGTTGTCGATCGTCGCCGGCGAGCTGAAGCGCGCGGCGGACGCGGCAGAAGAGGGCGGCGATGAGTTTCACTGGCATCGCAACGTTTTTGCCCCGCTGAAGTATTCGGTGGCGGAAATTTTCGACAGCATCGACCTGACGCAGCGCATCATGGATGAGCAGCAGCAGCTGGTGAAAGACGATATCGCGCAGCTGTTGAACAAAGACTGGCGCGCGGCGATTTCCAGCTGTGAACTGTTGCTGTCGGAAACTTCCGGCACCCTGCGTGAACTGCAGGATACGCTGGATGCGGCGGGGGATAAGCTGCAGGCGAATCTGCTGCGCATTCAGGATTCGACCATGGCGCGCGACGATCTCCATTTTGTCGACCGGCTGGTGTTCGATCTGCAAAGCAAGCTCGACCGCATCGTCAGCTGGGGCCAGCAGGCGATTGACCTGTGGATCGGCTATGACCGCCACGTGCACAAGTTTATCCGTACCGCTATCGATATGGATAAGAACCGCGTCTTCGCTCAGCGTCTGCGCCAGTCGGTACAGACCTATTTTGATGAGCCGTGGGCGCTGACTTACGCCAACGCCGACCGTCTGCTGGATATGCGCGACGAGGAGATGGCCCTGCGCGATGAAGAGGTCACCGGCGAGCTGCCTGCGGACCTTGAATTTGAAGAGTTTAACGAAATTCGCGAGCAGCTGGCGGCGCTGATCGAAGCGCAGCTGGCGGTCTATAAAGAGAAAGGAATACCGCTGGATCTCGGCCTGGTGGCGCGGGAGTTCCTGGCGCAATATCCGCGCGGGCGTCACTTTGACGTGGCGCGGATCGTCGTGGATCAGGCGGTACAGCTGGGCGTCGCCCAGGCAGATTTCACCGGACTGCCAGCCAAATGGCAGCCGATTAATGATTACGGAGCCAAGGTACAGGCGCATGTCATTGACAAATATTGAACAAGTGATGCCGGTTAAGCTGGCGCAGGCGTTGGCCAATCCGTTATTTCCGGCGCTGGACAGCGCCCTGCGCGCGGGCCGACATATCGGCCTCGACGAGCTGGATAATCACGCATTTTTGATGGATTTCCAGGATTATCTGGAAGAGTTTTATGCTCGCTATAACGTCGAGCTGATCCGCGCGCCGGAGGGCTTCTTCTACCTGCGCCCGCGTTCCACAACCCTGATTTCACGCTCGGTGCTGTCCGAACTGGATATGATGGTGGGCAAAATTCTTTGCTATCTCTATCTCAGCCCGGAGCGCCTGGCAAATGAAGGGATTTTCACCCAGCAGGAGCTGTATGACGAGCTGCTGACCCTGGCGGATGAATCCAGGCTGCTGAAGCTGGTCAACAATCGTTCCACCGGTTCGGATCTGGATCGCCAGAAGCTGCAGGAAAAAATGCGCGCGTCGCTTAACCGCCTGCGCCGCCTGGGGATGGTGTGGTTTATGGGCCATGACAGCAGCAAGTTCCGTATTACCGAATCGGTATTCCGCTTTGGCGCCGATGTGCGCGCCGGCGACGACCCGCGAGAGGCGCAGCGCCGCCTGATCCGCGACGGGGAAGCGATGGCCCTGGAAAATCACCTGCAGCTCAATGATGAGAATGAAGAGAACCAGCCGGATAGCGGGGAGGAAGAGTAATGATTGAACGCGGTAAGTTTCGCTCGCTGACGCTGGTTAACTGGAACGGTTTCTTTGCCCGGACCTTTGATCTTGATGAACTGGTCACCACCCTCTCCGGGGGGAACGGCGCCGGTAAGTCGACGACCATGGCGGCCTTCGTCACGGCGCTGATCCCTGATTTAACCCTGCTGCATTTCCGTAACACCACCGAAGCGGGGGCCACCAGCGGCTCACGCGATAAAGGCCTGCACGGGAAGCTGCGCGCCGGGGTCTGTTACTCCGTGCTCGACGTCATCAACTCGCGCCATCAGCGCGTGGTGGTCGGCGTGCGTCTGCAGCAGGTTGCCGGGCGCGATCGCAAAGTCGATATCAAGCCTTTCGCCATTCAGGGGCTGCCCACCGCTATCCTGCCGACCCAGCTGTTAACCGAAACGCTGAACGATCGCCAGGCGCGCGTGGTTAGTCTCAATGAGCTGAAAGACAAGCTCGAGGCGATGGAAGGGGTCCAGTTTAAGCAGTTCAACTCGATCACCGAGTATCACTCGCTGATGTTCGACCTGGGCGTGGTGGCGCGTCGTCTGCGTTCCGCCTCCGATCGAAGTAAATACTATCGCCTGATCGAGGCCTCGCTGTACGGCGGGATCTCCAGCACCATTACCCGCTCGCTGCGCGACTACCTGTTGCCGGAAAACAGCGGCGTGCGTAAGGCATTCCAGGATATGGAAGCGGCGCTGCGGGAAAACCGCATGACCCTCGAGGCGATCCGCGTCACCCAGTCCGATCGCGATCTGTTCAAACACCTGATCAGCGAAGCCACCAACTACGTGGCGGCGGACTATATGCGTCACGCCAACGAGCGGCGCATTCATCTTGATAAGGCGCTGGAGTATCGTCGCGATCTCTTTACCTCGCGTTCGCAGCTGGCGGCAGAGCAGTATAAGCACGTCGACATGGCGCGCGAGCTGCAGGAGCATAACGGCGCAGAAGGCGATCTGGAAGCGGATTACCAGGCCGCCAGCGACCACCTGAACCTGGTGCAGACCGCACTGCGTCAGCAGGAAAAAATCGAGCGCTACGAAGCGGATCTCGACGAGCTGCAGATCCGTCTGGAAGAGCAGAACGAAGTGGTGGCGGAAGCCATCGATCGCCAGGAAGAGAACGAAGCCCGCGCCGAGGCCGCCGAGCTGGAAGTGGATGAGCTGAAAAACCAGCTCGCCGACTATCAGCAGGCGCTCGACGTGCAGCAGACCCGCGCCATTCAGTATAACCAGGCGCTGCAGGCGCTGGAGCGCGCGAAGGCGCTGTGTCATCTGCCGGATCTGACGCCGGAGAGCGCCGACGAGTGGCTGGAAACCTTCCAGGCGAAAGAGCAGGAAGCGACGGAGAAAATGCTGTCGCTGGAACAGAAAATGAGCGTGGCGCAAACCGCGCACAGCCAGTTTGAACAGGCCTACCAGCTGGTGGCGGCGATTAACGGCCCGCTGGCGCGCAATGAAGCCTGGGACGTGGCGCGCGAATTGCTGCGCGACGGCGTGAACCAGCGTCACCAGGCCGAGCAGGCGCAGGGGCTGCGTAGCCGCCTCAACGAGCTGGAGCAGCGCCTGCGCGAGCAGCAGGACGCCGAGCGCCAGCTGGCTGAGTTCTGCAAACGCCAGGGCAAACGCTACGATATCGACGATCTGGAAACGCTGCATCAGGAGCTGGAAGCGCGCATCGCTTCGCTGGCCGACAGCGTTTCTAACGCGCAGGAACAGCGCATGACCCTGCGCCAGGAACTGGAGCAGCTGCAGTCACGCACTCAGACGCTGATGCGCCGGGCGCCGGTCTGGCTGGCGGCGCAGAACAGCCTTAACCAGCTGTGCGAGCAGAGCGGCGAGCAGTTTGAGTCCGGCCAGGAGGTTACCGAATACCTGCAGCAGCTGCTGGAGCGCGAGCGCGAAGCTATCGTTGAACGTGACGAGGTCGGCGCCCGCAAGCGCGCCATCGACGAAGAAATTGAGCGTCTCAGCCAGCCGGGCGGTTCGGAAGATCCGCGCCTCAACGCGCTGGCGGAACGGTTCGGCGGCGTTCTGCTGTCCGAGATCTACGATGATGTCAGCCTTGACGATGCGCCGTACTTCTCCGCGCTGTACGGTCCGTCGCGCCATGCCATCGTGGTGCCGGATCTGTCGCAGGTTGCCGAGCAGCTTGAAGGACTGGAAGATTGTCCGGAAGATCTCTATCTGATCGAAGGCGATCCGCAGTCCTTTGACGATAGCGTATTCAGCGTGGATGAGCTGGAAAAAGCGGTGGTGGTGAAGATCGCCGACCGCCAGTGGCGTTATTCACGCTTCCCGTCGCTGCCGCTGTTTGGCCGCGCCGCGCGTGAAAACCGCATTGAAACCCTGCATGCCGAGCGTGAATCGCTGTCCGAGCGTTTTGCGACCCTGTCGTTTGACGTGCAGAAAACTCAGCGTCTGCATCAGGCCTTTAGCCGCTTCATTGGCAGCCATCTGGCAGTGGCCTTTGAGGACGATCCGGAAGAAGAGATCCGCAAACTCAACAGCCGCCGCGGCGAGCTGGAGCGCGCGCTGAGCGCCCATGAAAGCGATAACCAACAGAACCGCGTGCAGTATGAGCAGGCGAAAGAGGGCGTGTCGGCGCTCAACCGCCTGCTGCCGCGCCTGAATCTGCTGGCGGATGATACGCTGGCCGACCGCGTGGACGAGATCCAGGAACGTCTGGACGAAGCGCAGGAGGCCGCGCGCTTTATTCAGCAGCACGGCAACCAGCTGGCGAAGCTGGAGCCGATTGTTTCGGTGCTGCAGAGCGATCCGGAGCAGTTTGAGCAGCTGAAAGAAGATTACGCCTATGCGCAGCAGACCCAGCGCGATGCGCGCCAGCAGGCTTTTGCCCTGGCGGAAGTCGTCCAGCGCCGGGCCCACTTCAGCTACTCCGATTCGGCGGAAATGCTCAGCGGCAACAGCGATCTCAACGAGAAACTGCGCCAGCGCCTGGAGCAGGCGGAAACCGAACGCAGCCGCGCGCGCGACGCGATGCGTGCCCATGCGGCGCAGCTTAGCCAGTACAATCAGGTGCTGGCCTCGCTGAAGAGCTCGTATGACACCAAGAAAGAGCTGCTCAACGATCTGTATAAAGAGCTGCAGGACATTGGCGTGCGCGCCGATGCCGGCGCGGAAGAGCGTGCCCGTGCGCGTCGCGATGAGCTGCACATGCAGCTGAGCAATAACCGCTCCCGTCGCAATCAGCTGGAGAAAGCGTTGACCTTCTGCGAAGCGGAAATGGACAACCTGACCCGCAAACTGCGCAAGCTGGAGCGCGATTACTGCGAAATGCGCGAACAGGTGGTGACCGCCAAGGCGGGCTGGTGCGCGGTGATGCGCCTGGTGAAAGACAACGGTGTCGAGCGTCGTCTGCACCGCCGCGAGCTGGCCTATCTCTCCGCCGACGAGCTGCGCTCCATGTCGGATAAGGCGCTCGGTGCGCTGCGTCTGGCGGTCGCCGATAACGAACATCTGCGCGACGTGCTGCGTATCTCGGAAGATCCGAAGCGCCCGGAGCGCAAAATTCAGTTCTTCGTTGCCGTCTACCAGCATCTGCGCGAGCGTATCCGCCAGGATATTATCCGCACCGATGATCCGGTGGAAGCGATCGAGCAGATGGAGATTGAGCTCAGCCGCCTGACCGAAGAGCTGACAAACCGCGAACAGAAGCTGGCCATCAGCTCCCGCAGCGTGGCCAACATTATTCGCAAAACCATTCAGCGCGAGCAGAACCGTATCCGAATGCTCAACCAGGGATTGCAGAGCGTCTCCTTCGGCCAGGTCAACAGCGTGCGTCTGAACGTCAACGTGCGCGAGACCCACTCGACGCTGCTTGATGTGCTCTCCGAGCAGCATGAACAGCATCAGGATCTGTTCAACAGCAACCGCCTGACCTTCTCGGAAGCGCTGGCCAAGCTCTATCAGCGCCTGAATCCGCAGATCGACATGGGGCAGCGCACGCCGCAAACCATCGGCGAAGAGCTGCTCGACTACCGTAACTATCTGGAGATGGAAGTGGAAGTTAACCGCGGCTCCGACGGCTGGCTGCGCGCGGAGTCCGGCGCGCTGTCCACCGGGGAAGCGATCGGTACCGGGATGTCGATTCTGGTGATGGTCGTCCAGAGCTGGGAAGATGAATCCCGCCGCCTGCGCGGCAAGGATATCTCGCCTTGCCGTCTGCTGTTCCTCGATGAAGCGGCGCGTCTCGACGCCCGCTCCATCGCCACGCTGTTCGAGCTGTGCGAACGTCTGGAGATGCAGCTGATTATCGCGGCGCCGGAGAACATCAGTCCGGAGAAAGGCACCACCTATAAACTGGTGCGTAAGGTGTTCAATAATCATGAACACGTCCACGTGGTGGGGCTGCGCGGGTTTGCCGCGCCGCTGCCGGAAGCGCTGCCGGGAACAGCCGACGCCTCCTGAGGCTGCGGCTACATTCTGGCGGCTAAGTGGTGAAGAGGGCAACGTTACGTTGCCCTTTTTTTCTATCCAGCCCGGTATGCGAGGGTGGTATAATCTTTAAACTTCTTTACATTAGGTAAGGCAAAAGCCTTTTCGTCTTTATATACTGAAAAAAGAGCCCCATTTTTGTGGGCAGCAATGTGTGACAACAGGGGGCAAGGGATGTTGCTAAAGAAACGGTATGGTCGTCCATTGTCAGCGCTCAGCCTGAGCCTGGCACTGGCATTTGCTCCGCTGTTCAATGTCCAGGCCGAAGAGCCTGAAGTCGTACCCGGCGACAGTTCTGCGGCGCCCGCCGAGGTTTCCGCCGCGCTGGCGCAAAGCGATGGGCAATCGCCGGCGGTCGCGAAGCTGGCCGGTGAGCAGCCGCTGTCGATGGAGGCGGCGGCAAACAGCCGCGCCCAGATCGAGGCGCTGTTGCCGGCAGGGTACAAACCCGTCTTTATGAATCCGCTGGTGTCGCTGTACGCCGCCAGGGATATGAAACCGATGTGGGAAAACCGCGAGGCAGTGCAGGCGTTCCAGCAGCAGCTGGCGGAGATCGCCATCGCCGGTTTTCAGCCGCAGTTTACCACCTGGGTCAGTCTGCTGACCGATCCCGCCGTCAGCGGCATGGCGCGCGATGTGGTGCTGTCGGACGCCATGATGGGCTATCTGCACTTTATCAGCGGCATCCCCACCCAGGGGACCCGCTGGTTGTACAGTTCAACGCCGTACAAGATGGCGACCCCGCCGCTGTCGGTGATTAACCAGTGGCAGCTGGCGCTGGACAATGGCTCCCTGCCGGCGTTTATCGCCGGCCTGGCGCCGCATCATCCGCAGTATGAAGCCATGCATCAGTCGCTGCTGGCGCTGGTGGCTGATTCTCGCCCATGGCCGCAGATGACCGGCAGCGGCTCGCTGCGCCCCGGCGAATGGAGCAATGATATCGGCGCCCTGCGCGAGATCCTCCAGCGTACCGGAATGCTGGACGATACCGCCAATATCGTTCTGCCCGGCGATGTGGTGAGCCCGTCGGCGAAGAAAAAGAGCAAACCTGCGGCGCGCGGCGTGTACGATCGCCAGCTGGTGGAGGGGGTTAAGCGCTTCCAGGCGATGCAGGGGCTGGGGGCGGATGGCGTCATCGGCCAGTCGACTCGCGACTGGCTCAACGTCTCTTCCGCGCAGCGCGCAGGGGTGCTGGCCCTGAACATTCAGCGTTTACGCTTACTGCCGGGCAAACTGTCCACCGGCATTATGGTCAATATTCCGGCGTTCTCGCTGGTTTATTATCAGGACGGCAGCCAGGTGCTGGCCTCGAGGGTAATTGTGGGGCGTCCGGATCGCAAAACGCCAATGATGAGCAGCGCGCTGAATAACGTGGTGGTCAATCCGCCATGGAACGTGCCGCCAACCCTGGCGCGCAAAGATATCCTGCCGAAGGTGCGTAACAATCCAGGCTATCTTGAGCAGCATGGCTACACCGTCATGCGCGGCTGGAACAGTAAAGAGACCATCGATCCTTATCGGGTCGACTGGTCGACCATCACCGAGAACAACTTACCGTTCCGTTTTCAGCAGGCGCCCGGAGCGCGTAACTCGCTCGGACGCTACAAGTTCAATATGCCGAGCTCCGATGCCATCTACCTGCACGATACGCCGAACCATAACCTGTTCCAGAAGGATGTTCGTGCTCTCAGTTCCGGCTGTGTGAGGGTGAATAAGGCTTCGGAACTGGCCAATATGCTGCTGCAGGATGCGGGCTGGAATGACACGCGTATTTCCGATGCCCTGAAGCAAGGGGACACGCGCTATGTCAATATTCGGCAAAATATACCGGTGAATTTATATTACTTAACGGCGTTTGTGGACGCTGATGGACGTACACAATATCGAACAGATATTTACAATTACGATATCACCGCGCGATCCAGCGCACAAATTCTGACGAAAGCTGAGCAATTAATCAGGTAAATGAAGTAGTTCAATGGATTTTGTTGTCCTAGCACTGGGTAAAAAAGGGCGCTGCTCCTCTGCAGCGCCCGATTTTCCTGGGGTGAGGCTGCCTTGACGTTGGCAATAATGCCCGGTAAGGTGCCTTTCGTGCGCCAGAAGTGCATATACATATCATTCCGCTCAATGCGTGACGCAGTCAGCGCGAACGCTCTCTTTTGCCGGGCAGCATCACGGCTGTGGCGAGCGATGGCGTGCTGAGGTTCAGCATCGCGCAAGGCGGAAAAAGTATATAACGATTCATTGACTGTAGACCTGATTATCATGGACAAATTTGACGCTAATCGCCGCAGATTGCTGGCGTTGGGTGGTGCTGCGCTGGGTGCTGCCGCCATTCTCCCTGCGCCGGCATTTGCCACCCTCTCGACCCCCCGTCCGCGTATTTTGACGCTGAATAACCTGCATACTGGTGAATCACTCAAGGCGGAGTTTTTCGATGGCAGAGGCTATATTCAGGATGAATTAGCAAGACTTAACCATTTTTTCCGTGATTACCGCGCGAATAAAATTAAGTCCATCGATCCAAATCTGTTCGATCATCTTTATCGGTTGCAGGGACTACTTGGCACCAACAAACCTGTCCAGCTTATCTCTGGCTATCGTTCCCTCGATACCAATGATGAGCTTCGCGCACGAAGCCGTGGTGTAGCAAAACACAGCTATCACACCAAGGGGCAGGCAATGGATTTCCATATTGAAGGTATTTCGTTAAGCAATATACGCAAAGCGGCGTTATCTATGCGCGCAGGTGGTGTAGGATATTACCCACGTAGTAACTTTGTGCATATTGATACCGGTCCCGTAAGGCACTGGTAACGAAAGGAGCGTCATGAACTATCGTATTATTCCGGTTACCGCGTTCGCGCAGAACTGTTCTCTTATCTGGTGCGAACAAACCCGGCTGGCGGCGCTGGTCGATCCTGGCGGCGATGCTGAACGTATCAAAGCGGTGGTGGCGGAGGCTGGCGTCACGCTGATGCAGATCCTGCTGACGCATGGCCATCTCGATCACGTCGGCGCCGCTGCGGAACTGGCGCAGCATTATGGCGTACCGGTTATTGGTCCGGAAAAAGAAGATGAGTTCTGGCTGGAAGGATTACCGGCGCAAAGCCGGATGTTCGGCCTGGAGGATTGCCAGCCGCTGCGTCCGGATCGCTGGCTCAATGAAGGCGATGTGGTTAATGTGGGGAATGTGGCGCTGCGGGTACTGCACTGCCCGGGCCATACGCCGGGTCACGTGGTCTTCTTTGATGACGCTTCCCGACTGCTCATTTCCGGAGATGTGATTTTCAAAGGCGGGGTGGGGCGCAGTGATTTTCCACGCGGCGACCATGGACAGCTGATCGCGGCCATTAAGGATAAGCTGTTGCCGCTGGGCGATGACGTGACCTTTATTCCCGGCCATGGTCCGCTGTCGACGCTGGGTGAGGAACGCCGCAACAACCCGTTCCTGCAGGATGAGATGCCGGTCTGGTAACCGACCTGACGCGAACGTAAAAAAGGCCGCATTCGCGGCCTTTTTCTTTATAGCGAATAATTTCGCTTACAGCACGGCGACGATGGCTTCACACAGCGGCGCCATGTTGTCAGGCGTCATGCCGGCCACGTTGATACGGCCGGACGCGACCGCATAGATGGCGAACTCTTCACGCAGACGCAGCACTTGCTCTTTAGTCAGGCCGCTGAACGAGAACATACCGTTCTGCTTGCTGATAAAGCTGAAGTCGCGGCTCGCGCCTTTCTCCTGCAGGGTGTTGACGAACAGCAGGCGCATACGCTGGATGCGCTGGCGCATATCGGTCAGCTCCTGCTCCCAGATTGCCCGCAGCGCATCGTTGCTCAGGATGGTCGCGACCACGGACGCGCCGTGCGCTGGCGGGTTGGAGTAGTTAGCGCGGATCACCGACTTCATCTGGCTGAACGCGCGGTCTACGGTCTCCTGATCGGCGGCGACCAGGGTGCAGGCGCCGACGCGCTCGTTGTACAGGCCAAAGTTTTTCGAGTAGGAGCTGGCGACCAGCAGCTCTTTATGCAGAGCAGCAAAGGCGCGCAACCCTTCAGCATCTTCTTCCAGACCGCGGGCGAAGCCCTGGTAGGCGAAATCGAACAGCGGCAGCCAGCCTTTCTCGACCGACAGCTGCGCCAGCGTCTGCCACTGTTCGAGCGTCGGATCGATACCGGTCGGGTTGTGGCAGCAGCCGTGGAACAGTACCACGTCGCCCGCCTGGGCTTCGTTCAGGCTGGCCAGCAGACCATCAAAGTCCAGCGCGTGGTTAGCCGCATCGTAGTAGGCATATTCACGTACTTCCAGCCCGGCGGAGGTAAACACACTCTTATGGTTTGGCCAGCTTGGATTGCTTACCCACACGCGTTTCACGTCGGTGTTTTTGGCGAGGAAGTCTGCGGCGACGCGCAGCGCACCGGTACCGCCCGGGGTCTGCGCGGTGCGGGCGCGTTTATCGGCGATAATCGCATTGCCTTTACCGAACAGCAGCTCCTGGGTGCAGCGACCAAATTCAGGAATACCATCGATGCCCAGATAGTTTTTAGTCGTTTCATTTTCCAGCAGGTACTGCTCTGCTTTTTTGACGCTGGTCAGAACGGGTGTTTTACCGGTTTCATCCTTGTAAACACCAATTCCGAGGTTAATCTTTTCAGGGCGGTCATCGGCACGAAACAGATCGGCCAGACCTAAAATCGGGTCGGCTGGGGCGGCGGTAATGTTCTCAAACATGACGAGGTTCCATTGTGATTACTGAAGGGAAATCCGCTATCAGGTTAACGGGAGAACAACGAATTGCCAACCGTTTGCGATAAAAAGCGCGAAGGTTTTCGAAAGATACGATCTTTGCCTCAGGAATAGAGAAAAGCAGGACCGAAGTCCTGCTCTGAAGGCATATCACGAAGGGGTGTACTGCAGATTAGAACTGGTAAACGATACCCACGGCCGCCTGGTCGTCGGTCGCTACGCCAGCTGCTTTGGTGTAATCGTTGTCGCTCAGCTGGTTGAATTTATACGCAGCATAAACGTTCATGTTCTTGTTGAAGTAGTACCAGGTACCCACTTCGACGTATTTAACCAGATCCGCATCGCCGCCTTCGAAATCAGTACCTGGACGTGCCTGCAGATTTTTACCTTTGGTCTGCACGTAGCCGATGGACGGACGCAGGCCGAAGTCGAACTGATACTGTACAACCGCTTCAAAGTTTTGAGTTTTACCTGCAAAATACTTTTTAGCGGTGGCAGGTGCATCAGACGGGTTGCTCTCAGGAGTCATATTGTAGGTCTGGGAGTACATGACGGCTGCATAGACGTTGTTGGCGTCATACTTAGCAGAGGTCGCCCAAGCCTCGGCTTTGTCACCATTGCCATCATCTTTCTGCGCGCTGCTGCGGTTGGAATTAGCGTAACCTGCGGAGAGCGCGATACCGTTGTCGAACGCGTAGGTCGCCGCGGTGCTGAAGCCGTCGCCATTCTGCTTACTGATAGAACGGTCGTGGTCGTTTTTACCCTGGTACTGCAGCGCGAAGCTCAGGCCGTCAACCAGACCGAAGAAGTCAGAGTTACGGTAGGTTGCCACGCCGTTGGTACGGCCGGTCATGTAGTTGTCGGTGTAGTTCCAACCGTCGCCACCCCATTCAACCAGCATATCGGTTGCTGCTTCGACGTCGTAGATCGCGCCGTAGTTACGGCCGTAGTCGAATGAACCATACTCGCCCGCTTTCAGACCTGCGAACGCCAGACGGGTTTTCGTCGGCTGGGAACCTTCAACGTTGGAGGCGTCCATGTTGTATTCCCACTGACCGTATCCGGTCAGCTGATCGTTGATCTGGGTTTCGCCTTTCAGGCCGATACGGGCGTAGGTGGTATCGTCGCTGCTGGTCTTGCCATTGGTGGTCCAGACGTGCTCGCCGACCATTTTTCCGTAGAAGTCCAGTTTGTTGCCGTTTTTGTTATAGATTTCTGCAGCGTTAGCTGCACCGGCTACCAGCAGGGCAGGGATCACCACTGCCAGAATATTGCGCTTCATCATTATTTATTACCCTCATTAATATTTTTTATATGAACACGTGCCACTGCCGTCAATAAGTTCTGTCAATAAAAACTTACAGAACCATTGATGAGAGTTTGGTGTCTGAAGGCATCTTTCCATCCGCGACAACGTTTCGCTAGCCGGAAAATGCTACTAATATCTTATATGAGTAACAAAACGAAAAAACATGTAACTAAATATGTATTTATGGGAACTTTGTGAACTTAATCAAAATTCCGTTCCACATGGTGAGGTAAATCGCCTTCCCATATCTATCTATATGAATTATTTATGATTAATTTGGATAAGCGTAAATTTGCTCATTTTGTGTGTTGAATTCGTCTTCTTTTTATTCAGCCTTTGTCTTGGCAAGACGTGCGGCGTGTGGTTAAAAAATGAGCAAATTTATCAGAGGGTTTGCTCCGTTATGAACATAAAGTGCGATCTGCATCACCCGGATGCACCGAAACAGTGCGTAACATAAATGTGAATCCGAGGCCTTGATGTTTAAGTTTGTTGAATTTTGATAACAGTAATTGACATAAAAAAAGGCCAGCTTGCGCTGGCCTTTCAGGTTTATGTCAGAAAAATTTAGAATGTCGCGTTGCGCGGGGTCCGCGGGAACGGGATGACATCGCGGACGTTCTGCACGCCGGTCACGTAGGCGATCAGACGCTCGAAGCCCAGGCCAAAGCCGGAGTGTGGAACGGTGCCGTAGCGGCGCAGGTCGCGATACCACCAGTAGTCTTCTTTATTCAGACCCATCTCGGCCATACGCGCGTCGAGCACGTCGAGGCGCTCTTCACGTTGGGAACCGCCGATGATCTCGCCAATACCCGGCGCCAGGACGTCCATTGCCGCGACGGTTTTACCGTCTTCGTTAAGGCGCATGTAAAAGGCTTTAATATCTTTCGGATAGTTTTTCACTACCACCGGCGCTTTGAAGTGTTCTTCAGCCAGGTAACGTTCGTGCTCGGAGGAGAGATCCACGCCCCAGTACACCGGGTTCTCGAACTGCTTGCCGCAGTTTTCCAGAATAGTGACGGCGTCGGTATAATCCACCTGCGCAAAATCAGCGGTGATAAAGCGCTGCAGACGGTCGATAGCGTCTTTATCAACGCGCTCGGCGAAGAACTGCATGTCGTCCGCGCGCTCTTCCAGTACCGCTTTAAAGACGTACTTGAGCATCGCTTCCGCCAGGCCGGCAACATCGTTCAGGTTAGCGAAGGCCACTTCCGGCTCCAGCATCCAGAACTCCGCCAGGTGGCGGCTGGTGTTGGAGTTTTCCGCACGGAAGGTCGGGCCGAAGGTGTAAATCTTCGACAGCGCGCAGGCATAGGTCTCGCCGTTCAGCTGGCCGGAAACGGTCAGGAACGACTCTTTACCGAAGAAGTCTTTGTCGAAATCGACTTTGCCCTGATCGTTACGCGGCAGGTTTTCCAGATCCAGCGTCGACACGCGGAACATTTCGCCGGCGCCTTCGGTATCGGAGGCAGTAATCAGCGGGGTGGAGACCCAGAAGAAGCCCTGCTCATCAAAGAAGCGATGCAGCGCCTGCGCCAGGGTGTGACGCACGCGGGCAACCGCGCCGATCAGGTTGGTGCGCGGACGCAGGTGGGCCACCTCACGCAGATACTCGATGCTGTGGCGCTTGGCCGCCATCGGGTAGGTGTCCGGATCTTCCACCCAGCCGGTCACTTCCACGTTGGTCGCCTGGATCTCAAAGCTTTGACCCTGGCCCTGGGAAGCCACGACTTTACCGGTGACAATCACCGAGCAACCGGTGGTCAGACGCAGCACTTCCTGATTGTAATTGGGCAGAGAATTATTAATAACGGCCTGTACAGGATCAAAGCAGGAACCGTCATAGACGGCGAGGAATGAAAAGCCAGCTTTTGAATCTCGGCGGGTACGCACCCATCCGCGGACCGTGACTTCGCTGTCAACGGCAACGCGGCCCTGGAGTACGTCGGCTACAGGCACAACGCTCATAATAATCTCTCTATATAGTCCAATAAAAAAGTCTCTTCCCCCTACAGCGGGGGGATATCTATGTTACCTGTCATCTTCCATCAGACAAGTAGATTTCGCACAGGGAAGGGTGGATTTCGGAAATAAATACACCTCCGGGGCGTTCTTTGGCTCCCCATTTCGACTTTTACACGACTTACTCGATAATGACCGTCATTTCCTGCTTCGCATTTTGCATCGACACGATGGTCCGGAAAGACTTGATATTTCCCGAGGCAAAAAAGAGTTCACGGGTTAGCGCTTCGTATTCCGCCATATCACGGACGTTGATCACGAGCAGAAAATCGAAGTCGCCAGTGACATAGTAGACCTGCTGCACTTGCGGACAGGTTACGAAACGCTGTTTATCCTCCTCAAGCAGATCGAGACGTTCATTCTCAATGGTCACCTGCACCATAATGGTGATGGGTCTTCCCACTTTACTGGCGTCCACTAAGCTAACACTACCTTTAATCACCCCTGCATCCTCAAGTGCAGCGATACGCCGATTGACTGCCGAAGGAGACAGGCTGATCCGATCGGCGATCTCCCGTTGCGACAAGCGATTATTACGCTGCAAGAGCGTAAGAATTTTTTTATCCCATGCGTCAAGTTTCATCATATATCTCGTCCTGCAAGCCTGTGATCAATCTCACTAATGCAACGTTGTTGCGTGAGAATGATAAAACAGAGTGAAAATTGCGGCGCGATGGGCAACTTTGCGCCAATTAACCGCCGGGCGCAGTGTACCATCACAGGCAGTGGGAAAGCGGCATATCGCGACAAAAAGCCTCTCACACTCTGACTTAACCAATTTAAAGCGACCGTCCTGTCTCAGGCCGCACGGATCCGTGCACCCGTCGTTTAGGCGGAATGGTCGCAAATAACGTTATCGTCGCAGGACGATATGAAAATAGAGGTGCCTGAATAGTGGACACAATTAAATTTCAACTCAACGCCCGGCGGCAGCCCTATGGCCAGGGAGCAGACTTGAGTCTGCTCAATGAAAACGTGGGGAACGAAGTGCTGGCATTCCATCAAAAATTTCCTGATTACCGGGTCACGCCGCTGCGTAAGCTGGAATTTTTAAGCCAGCGGCTGGGCCTGGGGTCGATCCATATAAAAGATGAAGCCCAGCGATTCGGTTTGAATGCGTTTAAAGGATTAGGCGGATCTTATGCGATGGGGAAATATCTCGCCGCTCTGCTTGAGCGAGATATTACTACGTTGAGCTTTGCCGAGCTTAATTCACCAGCGATTAAGGCGCGTATCAAGGACATCGTATTTGTGACTGCTACCGACGGTAACCATGGACGTGGCGTGGCGTGGGCGGCTGAGCAGCTTGGGCTGCGTGCGGTGGTGTATATGCCAAAGGGCTCTTCACCGGTACGCGCGCAGAATATTCGCCGGCATGGCGCCGAATGCACGATTACTGAACTGAACTACGACGACACAGTTCGGCTGGCGGCCAAAACCGCGCGCGAGCAGGGATGGGTTTTACTCCAGGATACCGCCTGGCAGGGCTACGAGCAGATCCCCACATGGATCATGCAAGGCTATATGACCCTCGCTGTTGAAATCTGGCAGCAATTGGTAGAAAGCGGGGCGCCGATGCCGACGCATCTGTTTTTACAAGCCGGTGTCGGGTCGTTTGCCGGCAGCATCATGGGATATTTCATCGAAAAGATGCAGCAGCAGGCTCCCACCATCATCATCGTTGAGCCGCACAAGGCGAACTGCCTGTATCGCTCGGCAACCATTAATGACGGGCTGCCGCACAGCGTCGGCGGGGATATGTCAACCCTGATGGCCGGGCTTGCCTGTGGTGAACCTAATATCACCAGCTGGCCAATGCTCCGCGACCATGCCACCTGTTTTATTTCCGCCGACGATTGTCTGGCCGCCAATGGCATGCGCCTGCTGGCCGCTCCGCGACCAGGTACTGACGAACCTTTTGTCTCCGGGGAATCCGGCGCTATCGGCACTGGCGTGCTTTACGCGCTGATGACTCAGCCGGAGTATCGCGAGCTTGCCGAATCTCTGCGCCTGAATGCCGATGCACAGGTTCTGTTAATCAGCACGGAAGGAGATACATCACCCGATGTCTATGAAGACATCGTCTGGTTTGGACGTAATGGTTGAGCGCTATCGACAATAACAAGGGGGCCATCTTACCTACCCTACGAGCCCTCGGTGTGACAAGCGTTCTGACTCATAACGAAAACATACGCGCTTTCGCGTCATGCACAGAGAGAACCTGACCGATGAATACTGAAAATATAATTATCAATAAAGGATGTTCCGATCCCGCAAAGTGGCATAGCGAAGATACCGTTTGGGTCCTTGGCCTTTTCGGTACCGCAATTGGCGCCGGGGTGCTGTTTCTGCCGATTAATGCCGGAATTGGCGGCTTCTGGCCGCTGCTGATTGTTTTTGTCCTCGCTTTTCCTATTACTTATCTGGCTCACCGCGGTCTGGCGAGATTCATTTACTCTTCCAATACGCCGGAAAGCAGTATTACCGATGTTATTGGCGAGCATTTTGGCGCGCTGGCGGGAAAAGTGTTTACCGTCATCTATTTCTTCGCCGTCTATACCATTCTGATTATGTATGCGGTGGCAATCACCAACACCGCGCAGAGCTTTATCACCCACCAGTTGGCAATGGCCGAGCCGCCCCGGTCGCTGGTGGCCATCGTTCTGATCCTCGGGCTGATGTTTATCGTCCGTTTTGGACAGCGTTTGATAATGCGGGTGATGAGCACCCTGGTTTATCCCTTTATTATCTCGCTTATTTTTATGGCACTTTTTCTGATTCCGCACTGGAACGGCGCAATTTTGCAAACCGTAAGCTTCAGCGCCACAGGCGATGGGCAGGGGATCATGTTATCCCTCTGGATGACCTTCCCGGTACTGGTGATGTCGTTTAACCACTATCCCATCATTTCGCCGATGGTGGTGCGCCAGAAGCAGCGTTACGGTCTGGCGCTCGCTGAGAGGAAATGCGCGCAGATCCAGCGCTACGGTATCCTGCTCATGACGGTGGTGGTGCTGTTTTTTGTTCTCAGCTGCGTGTTAAGCCTGTCGCCGCAGCAACTGGCGGAAGCCAAAGCCCAGAATCTGTCGATTTTGTCCTATCTGGCCAATCAGTACGATACACCGATTATTGCCTGGCTATCGCCGATTATCGCCTTTGTCGCTATTACTAAATCATTTCTTGGCCACTACATCGGCACCTATGAATCGCTGCGCGACCTGATTCTGGAGGCCGCCGCCGCACGCGGGAAAAAACCTGGCATTCGCCTCGTCGACGCGGTCATCCTGGTGTTTATGGTGTTTACCTGCTGGTTCGCCGCGTACAAGAACCCCAGTATCCTCGGTATTATCGAATGCATCAGCGGTCCCACCGGGGCAGCAATTCTTCTGCTGTTGCCTATGTACGCCATTCATAAATTACCGGTGCTTGCCCCCTGGCGCGGTAAAGCGAGCAACGTTTTCGTCACCCTGATCGGGCTTATCACCGTCTCTGCCATTTTTTACGGCATGTTCCAATAACCACCATCACTAGCGAGATGTTTTATGAGTCATTTTCTGCAGATTAACGGCCAACGGCTTATCGATTCCCTGTATGCGCTTGGCGAATATGGTGCGCTGGAAGGCGGCGGCGTATGCCGCCTGGCAGCGACGGCCGAAGATAAAGCCGGCAGGGACTTTGTTGTAGCCCGCATGAAGGCCCTGGGCCTGAGTGTGTCTATTGATGCTATCGGTAATGTCACCGGTGTTTATCACGGCGAGGAGACGTTGCCGATGGTGATGATGGGGTCACATATCGATACCGTCGCTACCGGTGGGTTATACGATGGCAACTACGGCGTTATGGCCGGCCTTGAGGTGATTGCCACCCTCCAGGATGCCGGGATCCGCCCCCGACGACCGTTGGCGGTAACCTTCTTTACTAACGAGGAGGGGGTGCGATTTCAGCCCGATATGATGGGCAGCGTGGTGTTTGCCGGCGAGTATCCGTTGGCGCAGGCGCTCGCGGCAAAAGATCTCGACGGTATCACGCTCGATGAAGCGCTGCGTAACATTGGTTATAAGGGCGAACGTCAGCCGGGAGATATGGCGGTAGATAGCTACGTTGAGCTGCATATCGAACAGGGACCGATTCTTGATAAAGAGCAAATTGATATTGGCGTTGTTACCGGCGTACAGGGTATTTCGTGGCAGGAATTTACCCTGAGAGGCGTATCGAATCATGCGGGTACTACCCCAATGTCCATGAGACGCGATGCCGGGCTGGCGGCTGCGAAAATCGCTGTTTTTGCCCGTGAGCTGGCGCTAAGCCTTGGTGGTGATCAGGTAGCTACCGTTGGGCATTTCAGCGTGAAGCCTAATCTGATCAACGTTATTCCCAACCATGTCGTTATGTCAGTGGATCTTCGCAATACCGATAATGCGATCTTATGTCTGGCGGAGCAGCAACTGGCAGAATTTGTCGCAAAAACGTCGCAGGAAGAGGGCGTGGAGATAACCAGCCGCTCACTGGTGCGCTTTGAACCGGTCATTTTTGCCGATGAGATCGTCAATGCGGTGGAAGCCGAGGCGGAGCGTCAGGCGCTCTGTTACCGACGTTTGCCAAGCGGCGCTGGACACGATGCACAATTTATGGCGTCGGTATGTCCCGCCGGGATGATTTTTGTCCCCTGCGTTGATGGCATCAGTCACAACGTCAAAGAACACAGTGCGGCCAAAGACCTGATTGCTGGCGCCAATGTGCTGCTGCAGGTGGTTTTACAGCGCGCCCAGCGTATGGACTAATGTTTACAGGAGCAGAGAATGAATCAGCAACAGTTAAAGCAGCAGCTTATCGCCTGGCGTCACTATTTGCATGCCCATCCGGAAAGCGCCTTCGAGGAGCAGAATACTTCACGGTTTATTGCCGAAAAGCTTGAGGCCATGGGCATTGAGGTACACCGCGATATTGGCAAAACCGGGGTAGTGGGGAGATTGAAATGCGGCGATGGCAAGGGCGTTATCGCTATTCGTGCCGATATTGATGCCATTCAATTGACCGAACAGGGAGACCGGTCTTACCGCTCCATGACCGCCGATCGGATGCACGGCTGCGGGCATGATGGTCATACCTGCATTGCATTGGGCGCGGCGCAGTTGCTATTGCAGCGGCAGAATTTTAACGGCACGGTCATCTTTGTTTTTCAGCCTGCTGAGGAGCCTGGCTATGGCGCCAGAGCGATGATGGACGATGGCGTTATTGAACGCTTTGGCATTGAGGAAATCTACGGTCTGCATAATATGCCGGGTATGAAAGCCGGGACTATCGCCACGCGAGTCGGTGGCATTATGGCCAGTGAAGATAACTTTATTATTCGTATTCAAGGGCAGGGAGCGCATGCGGCGCGGCCGCATATGGCGAAAGATCCGCTGGTAATTGCGGCGGAAATCATCCTGGCTTTGCAGACAATTGTTTCGCGAAATGTTGATCCGAACGTGCCAGCGGTCATTTCCTGTACTGAACTGCACACCGATGGCATCCGCAATGCGATTCCGACGCATGTTGAAATCAAAGGGGATACGCGCAGCTTTGTACCGGAGGTGCAGATGCTGCTCGAAGAACGAATGCGTACCATTAGCGAAGCAATTTGCGCGATGCACGGTGCTAGGTGCCAGTTCAGCTATACCCATGAATTTGCGCCAACGGTGAACTGGCAGAAATGCGTTGATGTGGCGGTCACCGCTGCGATTAACGTGGTAGGGGCTGAGAAGGTGGACGGCAACGTCGCACAGATGATGATTTCGGAGGATTTTGGCGCTTTTCTGCAAAAAATCCCCGGCTGTTTCATCTTTTTAGGCAACGGCGATGGTTCAGATGCTCAGGGCAATACACCGTTGCATAATGCCTGCTACGACTTTAATGATGAGATATTGCTAACTGGCGCGGAGTATTTTGCCGAGGTCGTCAGAACCCGTCTGCCGCAGGAGTGATATTGATTGGCCCGATAGCAGAATGCCGTCGGGCCATGTTTTTTAGCTTGCCTTTTTAATCGGCGGCAGGTCAAACGCCTCGCGCAGGGCACGGACGAAGGCCTTATCGTGGCAGATGGTTTTCCCCGGGCTGTCGGAGAGTTTCGCCACCGGTTTGCCGTTACATTCCACCAGCTTAATCACGATATTGAGCGGTTTAACCTGCGGCAGATCGCAGGTTAAACGGGTACCAATACCAAAGCTCAGCTTCACCCGCGAGGCGAAGTGGCGATACAGGTCGACGGCTTTCGCCAGGTCGAGATTATCGGAGAAGACCAGCACTTTGCTCAGCGGATCGATGCCCAGCTTCTGGTAATGGGCGATGGCTTTTTCACCCCATTCCACCGGGTCGCCGGAGTCGTGGCGCAAACCCTGATAGCGGGTGGCGAACTCCGGACCGAAATCGCGCAGGAACGCATCCATGGTGATGCAGTCGGTCAGCGCGATGCCCAGCTGGTCAGGATACTCTTCCAGCCAGGCGGCGAGGGCCGCCCGCTGGCTGCTGGCCAGGTTCGGGCTGATCTGCTGGTGGGCCTGGAACCACTCATGGGCCTGGGTGCCCATCGGGGTTAAGTTCAGACGGCGCGCCAGATCGTAGTTGCTGGTGCCGACAAACCAGGGCTCCTGCTGCAGGCGTTGCACAATGGCTTCCTGTACATCGCGTGAAAAACGACGGCGGGTGCCGAAATCCATCAGGCGGAAGGCGCTCATATCGAGGTCAGCGGTCATGGTGGCGAAGTCGCCTAGCTTATGCTCCAGCGCGTTTAGCGCTTGTTCAACGCCCATCTCGGGTGAACGGTAGCGATGGACCAGCTCGCTTATCACCGCCAGCAGGGGGACTTCCCACATGATGGCTTCCCGCCACGGACCAGTGAGGCGAATGTTCAGCTTGCCGTTGTCATTGGCGACCGTGACCTGGCGCGGGTCATAGCGAAAATCGCGCAGCCAGTCGAGGTAATCCTGGCGAAAAAAGGGAAGGGTGGACAGCCAGCGATATTCATCATCCCGCAGCCTCAGATCGCGCATGGACTCCACCTGCTCGCGGATCGCGTCGGCATAAATGCCGAGCAGGTCGTCTCCACGGCAGCGAAACTCCGCCGCCACATGTACATCGCCGTAGCGGTGGAAGACAGCCTGCTGCATGTGCAGCTTGTAGGCATCCGTATCAAGCAGCGAATGCAGTACAGGAGAAGTGAATTGTGTCATGGTGCGCAGTAGCATCCTCTCACTGGAGCGTTCCATCGAAACCAACGCGGAAAAAGGAGGCGGAGTATACCTTTATTACCCGGCTCTGTCCCGCGATGGCGAGCGATGGCGACGCTGACGGTCATTTGCGAGGCCTAGTTTAATATATTGAACATGGATCACACCACAAGCTTTGCGTCGGGTCGAGGGCAATTCGTGCCGCGAGTGTTAACAAAATGTAGCGATTTTCGTGTTTCACGTTGAAAAGATGAAGATTCTGCATAGCGCGATTGACACAACAGGAATAGACTGGGACGACACTTTACCGAAGATGCTAAAGGTTTTTTATGACACAACAGCCCCAAGCCAAATACCGCCACGACTATCGTGCGCCGGAGTATCTGATTAGCGATATCGATTTGACCTTTGACCTGGATGCCGCAAAAACCGTTGTTACGGCCGAGAGCAAGGTCTCCCGCCATGCGGCTGCGTCTGATGTGCCATTGCGCCTGGACGGCGAAGATCTGACCCTGATTGCTCTGCAGGTGAACGGCCAGCCGTGGAGCGACTATAAAGAAGAAAACAATCAGCTGGTGATCGGCGGCCTGCCGGAGCATTTCACCCTGACCATCGTCAATGAGATCAGCCCGGCGGCGAACACCGCGCTGGAAGGCCTGTATCAGTCAGGCGAAGCGCTGTGCACCCAGTGTGAAGCGGAAGGTTTCCGCCATATCACCTGGTACCAGGACCGTCCGGATGTGCTGGCGCGCTTTACCACCAAAATTATCGCCGATAAAGCCAAATATCCGTTCCTGCTCTCCAACGGCAACCGGATGGCGGAAGGGGAACTGGAGAACGGTCGTCACTGGGTACAGTGGCAGGATCCCTTCCCGAAGCCGTGCTACCTGTTTGCGCTGGTGGCCGGTGATTTCGACGTCCTGCGCGACACTTTTACCACCCGCTCCGGGCGTGAAGTGGCGCTGGAATTGTACGTCGATCGCGGTAACCTCGACCGCGCGCCGTGGGCGATGACCTCGCTGAAAAACTCCATGAAATGGGATGAGGAGCGCTTTGGCCTCGAGTACGACCTCGACATCTATATGATTGTCGCCGTCGACTTCTTCAATATGGGAGCGATGGAAAACAAAGGGCTGAACGTCTTTAACTCCAAATATGTCCTGGCCCGCACCGACACTGCCACCGATAAAGACTATCTCGATATCGAGCGGGTGATTGGGCATGAGTATTTCCATAACTGGACCGGCAACCGCGTCACCTGTCGCGACTGGTTCCAGCTCAGCCTGAAAGAGGGGCTGACCGTGTTCCGCGATCAGGAGTTCAGTTCCGACCTCGGCTCGCGGGCGGTGAACCGCATTAACAACGTGCGCACCATGCGCGGGCTGCAGTTTGCCGAAGACGCCAGCCCGATGGCGCACCCGATCCGCCCGGATAGGGTTATCGAGATGAATAACTTCTATACCCTGACGGTCTATGAAAAGGGTGCCGAAGTGATCCGCATGCTGCACACGCTGCTGGGTGAAGAAAACTTCCAGAAAGGGATGCAGCTATATTTCGAACGTCATGACGGCAGCGCCGCCACCTGCGACGATTTCGTCCAGGCGATGGAAGATGCTTCTAACGTCGACCTGTCGCACTTCCGCCGCTGGTACAGCCAGTCCGGCACGCCGATTGTGACCGTCCACGACGACTATAACCCGGAAACCGAGCAGTATACGCTGACCATCAGCCAGCGCACGCCGCCGACCGCCGAGCAGGCTGAGAAACAGCCGCTGCATATTCCGTTTGCCATCGAGCTGTACGATAACGAAGGTAAGGTGATCCCCCTGCAGAAGGGCGGTCATCCGCTGCACCCGGTGCTTAATGTGACTCAGGCTGAGCAGACCTTCGTCTTTGATAATGTCTATTTCCAGCCGGTCCCGGCCCTGCTGTGCGAGTTTTCAGCACCAGTGAAACTGGAATACAAGTGGAGCGATCAGCAGCTGACCTTCCTGATGCGCCATGCGCGGAATGATTTCTCGCGCTGGGATGCGGCGCAGAGTCTGCTGGCGACCTACATCAAGCTGAACGTCAACCGTCATCAGCAGGGACAGCCGCTGTCGCTGCCGGTGCACGTGGCGGACGCCTTCCGCGCGATTCTGCTCGACGAGAAGATTGACCCGGCGCTGGCCGCCGAGATCTTAACCCTGCCGTCGGCCAACGAAATCGCCGAGATGTTCGCCATTATCGATCCTATCGCCATCGCCACCGTGCGCGAGGCGCTCACCCGCACCCTGGCGAACGAGCTGGCGGACGAATTCCTCGCGGTATATAACGCCAATAAGCTCGACAGCTACCGGGTGGAGCACGCCGATATCGGTAAGCGAGCCCTGCGCAATACCTGCCTGCGCTATCTGGCGTTCGCAGAGCCGACGCTGGGCGATAAGCTGGTGGCGGCGCAGTATCACCAGGCGGATAACATGACCGACGCGCTGGCCGCGCTGTCGGCGGCGGTTGCCGCTGAGCTGCCGTGCCGCGATGCGCTGATGCAGGAGTATGACGACAAATGGCATCAGGACGGCCTGGTGATGGACAAGTGGTTTATCCTGCAGTCCACCAGTCCGGCGGCCAATGTGGTCGAAACGGTACGCGGTCTGCTGAACCATCGTTCGTTCAGCATGAGCAACCCGAACCGCGTGCGGTCGCTCATCGGCGCTTTCGCCAGCAGCAACCCGGCGGCGTTCCATGCTGAAGACGGTAGCGGCTACCAGTTCCTGGTGGAGATGCTGACCGAGCTTAACCAGCGCAACCCGCAGGTCGCATCGCGACTGATTGAGCCGTTGATTCGTCTGAAGCGTTATGATGAGAAACGCCAGGCGCTGATGCGCGCCGCGCTGGAGCAACTGAAGGGGCTGAAGGATCTCTCCGGCGATCTGTACGAGAAAATCAGTAAGGCGCTGGCGTAACGGTGGCAAAATCCCCGGTTGCGCTCTCGCTTACCGGGGCTACAGCGCTGTGCGATTTGGTAGCCCGGCCGAGCGAAGCGCGGGCCGGGGACGTTAGTTAGCCATGACTAAACAAACGCGGTGCGCTCTCGCTCTTGCCGCGTTTCATCACCCGATCCAGCACCTCCGCCTCCAGCTCGGCCAGCTTCGCCGAACCGGTGCGCCGCGGTCGCGGAATATCCACGTTCAAATCGAGACCGATCTTCTTCTCTTCAATCAACAGCACCCGGTCGGCCATCGCCACGGCTTCGCTGACGTCGTGGGTCACCAGCAGGACCGTAAAGCCATGCTCCTGCCACAGGGAGACGATCAGCTCCTGCATCTCCAGACGGGTGAGGGCGTCCAGCGCCCCCAGCGGCTCGTCCAGCAGCAGCAGGCGCGGGCGATGGATCAGTGCGCGGGCCAGCGCAACGCGCTGCTTCTGCCCGCCCGACAGCGCCGCCGGCCACTCCTGCGCGCGGCTCTCGAGTCCGACGCTGGCCAACGCCTGCAGGGCGGCGTCGCGCCAGGCGCCTTTTAACCCCAGCCCCACGTTATCAATCACCGTTTTCCACGGCAGCAGGCGCGCATCCTGAAACATCATCCGGGTGTCGTCCTGGATCGCCGCCAGCGGCGTCGCGCCTGCCAGCAGCTCGCCGGCATTCGGCTTTTCCAGGCCCGCCAGCAGGCGCAGCAGGGTGCTTTTTCCGCCGCCGCTGCGGCCCACCACCGCCACAAACTGGCCGCTGGGGATATGCAGATCCAGCTCGTTAAGAATGGTGTTGTCGCCATAGCGTTTAGTCACCCCGTTCAGCAGCAGCGGGATACCTGGGTTCAGACGGGCAGTGTTCATGCGTTAGCCTCCTGAAGATGATACGCCGGGTTCCAGCGCAGCCAGAGCCGCTCCAGCAGCTGGGCGCTGACGTCGGCCAGTTTGCCAAGAATGGCGTAAAGAATGATGGCGACCACCACCACGTCGGTTTGCAGAAATTCACGCGCATTCATCGCCAGGTAGCCGATACCGGCGTTCGCCGAGATGGTTTCGGCGACAATAAGCGTCAGCCACATCAGACCGAGGGCAAAACGCACGCCGACCATAATCGAGGGCAGGGCGCCGGGTAAAATCACGTGACGGAAAAGAGCAAAGCCGGATAAACCATAGCTGCGCGCCATCTCCACCAGCCCACGGTCGATATTGCGGATCCCGTGCCAGGTATTGATATAGATCGGGAACAGGGTGCCCAGCGATACGAGGAAGATCTTGGCGGTCTCATCGATGCCGAACCACAAGATCACCAGTGGGATCAGCGCCAAGTGCGGCACATTGCGCAGCATCTGGATCGACGTGTCCAGCAGGCGCTCGCCCCAGCGTGACAGACCGCTGATCAGGCCGAGCACCAGTCCAATGGAGCCGCCGATGGCGAAGCCGACCAGCGCCCGCCACGAGCTAATGGCCAGATGCTGCCACAGCTCACCGCTGGCCGAGAGCGTCCAGAACGCTTTCAAAACGCCCTCCGGCGAGGGCAGCACCCGCGTCGACAGCCAGCCGACGGACGACGCCAGCTGCCAGACAATGACCGTTCCCACCGGCAGCAGCCAGGGGGCGAGGCGTAATAACAGGGGATGGGTTGATTTTGCCATCAGTGCCTCCTCAGCTCTGCGCCACTTTACGCGGGATAAACTCGTTGGCGACGGCTTCCCCCTGCAGACGCAGGTTGTGCGGCTGCGGAACAGATGGCACCGCGACGTCGAGCAGCGGGAACAGCAGCTCGCCGACCCGATACGCCTCTTCCAGATGCGGATAGCCGGAGAAGATAAAGCTATCGATACCCAGCGCGGCGTATTCATTGATCCGTTCGGCAACGGTAGCGGCATCGCCCACCAACGCGGTTCCGGCGCCGCCGCGCGCCAAACCGACGCCAGCCCACAGGTTGGGGCTGATTTCCAGCTTATCGCGTCGACCGTTGTGCAGCGCCGCCATCCGCTGCTGGCCGACGGAGTCGGTTCTGGCGAAGGCCGCCTGGGCGCGGGCGATAGTCTCATCATCCAGATGGGAGATAAGGCTGTCCGCCGCTTGCCAGGCTTCCTCATTGGTTTCCCGCACGATCACGTGCAGGCGGATGCCAAAACGCACCCGGCGACCGTGCCGGGCGGCTTTCTCCCGCACCTGAGCTATCTTCTCTGCCACCTGGGCCGGCGGTTCGCCCCAGGTAAGATAGAGATCGACCTGCTCAGCGGCCAGATCCTGCGCTACCTCAGACGATCCGCCGAAATAGAGCGGCGGACGCGGCTGCTGGAGCGGCGGGAACAGCAGTTTGGCGTCGCGAACGCGCTGATGCTTGCCGTTAAAGGTGACAGTCTCCCCCTCCATCAGCTTGCGCCAGATATGGGTAAATTCAGCCGAGGCCTCATAGCGCTCGGTGTGGTCGAGGAAGACACCGTCGCCTGCCAGCTCGGCGGGATCGCTGCCGGTGACCAGATTGAACAGCGCCCGGCCGTTCGACAGTCGGTCCAGGGTCGCCGCCTGGCGCGCGGCCACCGTCGGCGACACCACGCTTGGCCTCAGGGCGACAAGAAATTTCAGCCGCTGCGTTACCGGGATCATCGAGGCCGCAACCAGCCAGGCATCTTCACATGAGCGCCCGGTCGGGATCAGTACGCCGGTGAATCCCAGCCGATCCGCCGTCTGCGCGATTTGCTGCAGATAGCCGTAATCGACCGGACGGGCTCCCTCTTCGGTACCCAGATAACGACCATCACCATGGGTCGGTAAAAACCAGAACATATTCAGACTCATGATTTCGCTCCTTGTGCGGCGGCGGGCTGCCAGATGCGGGCCCGGATATCAACTTTTTTCGGCACCAGCTTGTTCTCATAGAACAGGTCGGCCGTCTGCTGCTGGCGAGCGGCGGTTTCAGCGCTCACCGGGGTAACCGAGGTGGGGGGACGATGGTCCAGGTAGCTGGCGATCACCGCTTCCGGTAATCCCATCGTTTTTGCCAGCAGCGTAATGCTTTGCGCACGCTGGCTATGGGTCAGGGCATCGGCCTGGGTAAAGGTATCGAGTACGCCCTCAATAAAGGCGCCATTGCGTTCAGCGTAAGGGCGGGAAGCGAGATAGAAGGATCCCGTCTGTTTCAGGTCGGTTCCGTCGGTCAGCACCCGGGCGCCGCCCTGCAGCAGCGCGGCGGAGTAATACGGATCCCAGATCGCCCAGGCGTCGACATTGCCCTGCTGGAAGGCGGCGCGCGCATCGGCGGGGGCGAGATAGACCGGCTGAATGTCGCTAAACTTCAAACCTGCGAGCTGCAGGGCGCGCAGCAGCAGATTGTGGGAGCTGGAGCCTTTCTGAAAAGCGACCTTTTTCCCTTTTAGCTCAGCCACGTTATGAATCGGGCTGCCCTGCGCCACCAGAATCACTTCCGCTTTGGGCTTTGGCGGTTCCGAACCGATATACACCAGATCGGCGCCGGCCGCCTGCGCAAAGATAGGCGGAATGTCGCCAGTGCTGCCAATATCGATGCTGCCGACGTTCAGCGCCTCCAGCATCTGCGGACCGGCCGGGAATTCAATCCACGAAATATGGGTTTGCGGGTAGCGCTGCTCCAGCAGCTGATGGCTTTTCGCCAGCACCATGCTGACGCTGCCTTTCTGATAGCCGATGCGCAGGGCGTCAGGCGCCGCCGGGGCGGCATGGCCCAGGGCGGAGAACAGCAGCAGCCCGCCGAGGGTCAGAGCGCGGAGAGGATTAAGCATGTTCCACCCCACGCAGAGACGTTAACGATGGGGCGCGGCTGCTGGGGCGATGCAGCGCCTGCCAGAAGGTCTCCAGGGCTTCATCGAGGCGCCGCTGCAGGTTCGGGGTGAACTGCGGCTTGTGCTGGTAATCGGTCACCTGGCTGTCGTCGGCGAAGACGCCATGGAGGATCTCCTGAGCCTTGAGGGCATTCAGCACCGGCTTCAGGGCGTAGTCCACCGCCAGCATGTGGGCGATGGTGCCGCCGGTGGCCAGCGGCAGCACGATTTTGCCCTCCAGCGCCCGCTCAGGAAGCAGGTCGAGCAGCGTTTTCAGGGCGCCGGAAAACGAGGCTTTATACACCGGCGTGGCGATGATCAGTCCGTCAGCCCCGGCCAGCTGCTCATTGAGCGTCTGCAGCGCCGGGTTGTCAAAGCGAGCGTACAGGAGGTCTTCCGGGGCAAAGTTCTGCAGATGCCAGTGGCAGACTTCGATATCGGCGGCGGCGAGCGTCTCTCTGGCGTATTCCAGCAGGGCGCTGGAACGGGAAGGGTAACGCGGGCTGCCCGCAAGCGTAATGACGCGCATCTCTCTCTCCTTATAACTAAATGTTTGCATTTATCTATAATTGATAACATTTGTAGTGAGTGTGACAGAGGGCCATTCTTTCCCTAAATGATTTATCCACCGTTAGATAGCCGAAAAGCGCATAACGGCGCGCGGGGAGGTAATCGTTTGCGCTGATGGGGGATTTTTTGTCGCAGGTCAATTCCCTTTCCGCAACAGATCGCACATAATACGCCCCCGGTTTGCACACCGGGAATCCAGGAGAGTTCATGTACTACCCCTTCGTTCGTAAAGCCCTTTTTCAGCTCGATCCTGAGCGCGCTCATGAAGTTACCTTTCAACAATTACGCCGTGTCACCGGGACGCCGCTGGAAATACTGGTTCGCCAGAAGGTGCCGGCCAGGCCTGTCACCTGCATGGGGCTGACCTTTAAAAACCCGCTGGGTCTGGCGGCCGGGCTGGATAAAAACGGGGAATGCATTGACGCGCTGGGCGCGATGGGTTTTGGATCCATTGAGATCGGCACCGTGACGCCGCGTCCGCAGCCGGGCAACGATAAGCCAAGGATCTTCCGTCTGGTGGATGCAGAGGGGTTGATCAACCGCATGGGCTTTAATAACCATGGCGTCGATAACCTGGTTGAGAACGTGAAGAAGGCGCATTTTGACGGCGTGCTGGGCATCAATATCGGCAAAAATAAAGACACGCCGGTTGAGCACGGGAAAGATGATTACCTGATTTGTATGGAAAAAGTCTATCCCTACGCCGGCTATATCGCCATTAATATCTCCTCGCCGAATACCCCGGGGCTGCGCACGCTGCAATACGGCGAAGCGCTCGATGATTTACTCTCCGGTATTAAAAATAAGCAGCTTGAGCTGCAGCAGAAGCATCAAAAATATGTTCCGGTCGCCGTGAAGATCGCGCCGGATCTTTTGCCTGAGGAATTGATCCAGGTTGCCGATAGCCTCGTGCGTCATAATATTGATGGCGTGATTGCCACCAATACCACCCTCGATCGTTCTCTGGTTCAGGGAATGAAACATTGCGATGAGACCGGCGGACTTAGCGGTCGTCCATTACAATTAAAAAGTACCGAAATTATCCGTATGCTTTCCGCTGAGCTCAATGGCCGCTTGCCTATCATTGGCGTGGGCGGTATTGATTCCGTGATTGCCGCGCGGGAAAAAATGGCCGCCGGAGCATCGCTGGTGCAGATCTATTCCGGATTTATTTTTAAAGGTCCGCCGCTGATTAAAGAAATTGTTACCCACATCTAATCTTTTCCTCCTCTGAATCCCACCCAGGGCTTTATTTCCGGCCCTGGTTGTTTTATATTCCCTCACTGTTGCTTATTTAAACATTTTAGACTTTTCTTAATTTTAGAAAATATTCTGCGGCAAGTCGCAACAACTTTGCAGAGGCGTATGAAAGGGGACAGGGGGAAAAATGCGGATTAAACCTGACGATAACTGGCGTTGGTATTACGATGAAGAGCACGACCGCATGATGCTCGATCTGGCCAATGGCATGTTATTTCGCTCGCGCTTCGCCCGGCGCATGCTGACCCCGGACGCTTTTGCCCCATCGGGATTCTGCGTCGATGACGCCGCGCTCTATTTCTCCTTTGAAGAAAAATGCCGCGATTTCGAGTTGTCGAAAGAGCAGCGGGCGGAATTAGTCCTCAACGCATTAACCGCGATCCGTTTTCTCAAACCGCAGATGCCGAAAAGCTGGCACTTCGTCGCCCATCCCCATCACTGGCAGCCGAGCGGCGGCGACGCGGCCTGCGTCTGGCTGAGCGATACCGGGGAGCAGGTCAATTTGCTGGTGGTGGAGCCGGGCGATAACGCCGCGCTTTGTCTGCTGGCCCAGCCGGGTCTCACGCTTGCCGGCCGCGTTATGCAGCTGGGCGATGTGATTAAAATCATGAACGACAGGCTGCAGCCGGCGCAAAGCGCGGTCAGCTACAGCCTGGGGCAGGCGGTTTAAGGCGCCAGGCGCAGGGCCGTTTTCGGCACGCAGCTGCAGGCGAGAATGGTGCCATCTCCGGCGACCGCATTTTTCTTTAACGGACTCACTTCCCCTTCTTCAAGACGGATGCGGCAGCTGCCGCAGATCCCCGCCCGACACGAGTAGGGTACGCGAATGCCCTGTTGCTCCAGTTGTTCCAGCAGCACCTGCTGGTTATTGCCGGTAAATTGTTGACCCTGCCATTCAATGGCAACCGTGGTCTGCTGCTGCGCCTCGGGAGCCGGGGTATCGTCGCTTTCGCCGGCGCCGTAGGCTTTCGCCGGGCCGCGGGCGAGGATTTCCACTTCATCCCCCACCCGGATCACGCCGCTGTTACGGGCAATCAGGTTCTGACCAAAGTCGACATCGCCATTATCCTGCGCGGTGCGGAAGCGCTTTAAGGTTTCCAGCGGCTCTCCGCTGGGATGTTTCTGCCCGCGCTCCGGACTGACGGTGGTAAAAATGCAGCGGCTGCACGGCTTGGCGACGTCAAATACCACCTCGCCGACGCGGATCACTTTCCAGCTGTCTTCATCCCAGGCCGCCGCGCCGGTGACCACGAGATTAGGCCGAAACTGTTCTATGCTTACGCTTGCCGGGCAGCGCTGCTGCAGGTCGCGCAGCGAGGCCTCGTTAGCCAGCAGGTAAGGGTAGCCGTCGGCGAAGGAGAGCGGTATCGCATCGTGGCGCTTCACCCGGCGGGTTAACTGTGGCCCCAGCCAGCGCAGCTGGACATCGCGATTGAAAAAGCCGCTGAGCCACTGATTAACGGCGGCGGGCGCGATAAGGGCGGTAAAATGGTTGCCCCAGACTTCTGTCGGCTCGGCCTGAGGGGCGAAATCGTTAAAACGCACCACGGCGCTGCTGCCGTCCGGTGCGGTCAGGTGAAGGCCATCATGCAGCGGCGCCGGAATAAATTTCACCATTTGCGGAAACTGACGGGCGGTAATAAAGGTGCCGTCGGTTTCGGTGACCATAAACAGGCGATCGAAGGCCAGGCCGCTGATATCGGCAAAGGCGTGGGTCAGGCCCATGCCGCGCATGGATTTAACGGGATGAATAAAAAGACGCGAGAGCGTTACCATACGCTGCCTCCGGGTTCCAAAAATAAGCCTATAACTTTATGACATAGGGCACATATTGGCTATAATGCGCACCAATTTTCTTTAAGTAAAAGTGACGATATGAATTCTCTGTTTGCCAGTACGGCTCGTGGGCTGGAAGAGCTGTTAAAAACTGAACTGGAAGGGCTTGGCGCGACGGACTGCCAGGTAGTCCAGGGCGGGGTCCATTTTCAGGGGGATACGCGCCTGCTGTATCAAAGCCTGATGTGGAGCCGGCTGGCTTCGCGCATCATGCTGCCGCTGGGCGAGTGTCGCGTATACAGCGATCTGGATCTGTACCTCGGCGTACAGGCCATTCCGTGGACGGAGATGTTCAACCCTGGCGCCACGTTCGCCGTGCATTTTAGCGGTCTCAATGAGGAGATCCGCAACAGCCAGTACGGTGCGCTGAAGGTCAAAGACGCCATTGTCGACAGCTTCACCCGTAAGAACCTGCCGCGCCCGAACGTCGATCGTGAGTCGCCCGATCTGCGGATCAACGTCTGGCTGAACAAAGAGACGGCGCACATCTCGCTGGATCTGAGCGGCGAAGGCCTGCACCTGCGCGGCTACCGCGATGGCACCGGTATGGCGCCGATCAAAGAAAACCTCGCGGCGGCGATCGTGATGCGCTCCGGCTGGGTGCCGGGCACCCCGCTGCTCGATCCGATGTGCGGCTCCGGTACCCTGCTGATTGAGGCGGCGATGCTGGCGACCGACCGCGCGCCGGGCCTGCACCGCGGCCACTGGGGCTTTGGCGGCTGGGCGCAGCACGACGAGGCCATCTGGAAAGAAGTGAAAGCGGAAGCGCAAACGCGCGCCCGTCAGGGGCTGGCGGCATATGGGTCACGCTTCTATGGCTCTGATGTCGACGAACGCGTCATTGACCGCGCCCGTCGCAACGCCCGTCGGGCCGGCATCGGCGAGCTGATCGATTTTGAAGTCAAAGACGTCGCCCAGCTGAATAATCCGCTACCGAAAGGCCCGTACGGCACCGTGATCAGCAACCCGCCTTACGGCGAGCGTCTGGAAAGCGAGCCGGCGCTGATCGCTCTGCACAGCCTGCTGGGCCGGATCATGAAAAGTCAGTTTGGCGGCTGGAACCTGTCGGTGTTCAGCGCCTCGCCGGAGCTGTTAAGCTGCCTGCAGCTGCGCGCCGACAAACAGTTTAAAGCCAAGAACGGCCCGCTGGACTGCGTACAGAAGAATTATCACCTGGCGGAGAGCGAAGGCGGCAAGCCGGCGATGCTGGCGGAAGATTTTGCTAACCGTCTGCGTAAGAACCTGAAGAAGTTTGAAAAATGGGCCCGTCAGGAAGGCATTGAATGCTATCGCCTGTACGATGCTGACCTGCCGGAATACAACGTGGCCATCGACCGCTACGCCGACTGGGTGGTGGTCCAGGAATATGCCCCGCCGAAAACCGTCGATGCGCACAAAGCGCGCCAGCGCCTGTTCGATATTATCGCCGCGACCATCGCCGTACTGGACATGGCGCCTAACAAGCTGGTGCTGAAGACCCGCGAGCGGCAGAAGGGGAAAAACCAGTACCAGAAGATGGCGGAGAAGGGCGACTTTATCGAGGTGCAGGAGTACAACGCGCGCCTGTGGGTCAACCTCACCGACTACCTGGATACCGGTCTGTTCCTCGACCACCGTATCGCCCGCCGTATGCTCGGCCAGATGAGCAAAGGCAAGGACTTCCTGAACCTGTTCTCCTATACCGGCAGCGCCAGCGTCCACGCCGGTCTCGGCGGCGCGCGCTCCACCACCACGGTGGATATGTCGCGCACCTACCTGGAGTGGGCGGAACGCAACCTGCGTCTCAATGGCCTGACCGGCCGCGCGCATCGCCTGATGCAGGCGGACGTGCTGGGCTGGCTGCGGGAGAGCACCGAGCAGTTCGATCTGATCTTTATCGATCCGCCGACCTTCTCCAACTCCAAACGAATGGAAGATGCTTTCGACGTCCAGCGCGATCACATTCGCCTGATGACCGATCTGAAACGTCTGCTGCGTAAAGGCGGCACCATTATGTTCTCGAATAACAAACGCGGTTTCCGTATGGATCATGACGGGCTGGCGGCGCTTGGCCTGAAGGCGCAAGAAATTTCGCAAAAAACGCTGTCGCAGGATTTTGCCCGCAACCGTCAGATCCACAACTGCTGGCTGATTACCGCAGCCTGAAAGGAATAAAGAATGTCACTGATTAGTATGCACGGCGCCTGGCTTTCCTTCAGCGATGCGCCGCTGCTGGATAATGCCGAGCTGCATATCGAAGATAACGAACGCGTCTGCCTCGTCGGACGTAACGGCGCCGGTAAATCGACCCTGATGAAGATCCTCAACCGCGAGCAGGGGCTGGATGACGGGCGCATTATTTATGAACAGGATCTGATTGTGGCGCGTCTGCAGCAGGATCCGCCGCGCAATGTCGCCGGTACGGTGTACGATTTTGTCGCGGAAGGCATCGCCGAGCAGGCGGCCTACCTGAAGGCCTATCATGACGTGTCGCATCAGGTCATGACCGATCCGAGCGACAAAAATTTAAATGAACTGGCGCGCCTGCAGGAGCAGCTCGATAACCTGGGGCTGTGGCAGCTGGACAGCCGCATTAACGAAGTGATTGAGCAGCTTGGTCTCGACGCCAACGCGCAGCTGGCATCCCTGTCCGGTGGCTGGCTGCGTAAAGCGGCGCTGGGCCGCGCGCTGGTCAGCGGGCCGCGCGTGCTGCTGCTCGATGAACCCACCAACCACCTGGATATCGAAACCATCGACTGGCTGGAAGGGTTCCTCAAAACCTTTAAAGGCACCATTATCTTTATTTCGCACGACCGCTCCTTTATCCGCAATATGGCGACGCGCATCGTCGACCTCGATCGCGGCAAGCTGGTGACCTACCCGGGCGATTACGATCAGTATCTGCTGGATAAAGAGGAAGCCCTGCGGGTTGAAGAGCTGCAGAATGCGGAATTCGACCGCAAGCTGGCCCAGGAAGAGGTATGGATCCGCCAGGGGATCAAAGCGCGCCGCACGCGTAACGAAGGCCGCGTTCGCGCCCTGAAGGCGATGCGTCGCGAGCGCGGTGAGCGCCGGGAAGTGATGGGCAGCGCCAGAATGCAGGTTGAAGAGGCTTCGCGCTCCGGCAAAATCGTGTTCGAAATGGAGAACGTCAACTACCAGGTTGATGGCAAAGTGCTGGTGAAAGATTTCTCCGCGCAGATCCAGCGCGGCGACAAGATTGCCCTGATTGGCCCCAACGGCTGCGGGAAAACCACGCTGCTGAAGCTGATGCTTGGCCAGCTGCAGGCCGACAGCGGGCGGATCCACGTCGGCACTAAACTGGAAGTCGCCTACTTCGACCAGCACCGCGCAGAGCTGGATCCGGATCGGACGGTGATGGATAACCTCGCGGAAGGTAAGCAAGAGGTGATGGTTAACGGTAAGCCGCGCCATGTGCTGGGCTACCTGCAGGACTTCCTGTTCCATCCAAAACGGGCGATGACCCCGGTGCGCGCGCTCTCCGGCGGGGAACGTAACCGCCTGCTGCTGGCGCGTCTGTTCCTGAAACCCAGCAACTTATTGATTCTCGATGAACCGACAAACGACCTGGATGTCGAAACGCTGGAGCTGCTGGAAGAGCTGATCGATGGCTATCAGGGCACCGTGATGCTGGTAAGCCACGATCGTCAGTTCGTGGATAACACCGTAACCGAATGCTGGATCTTCGAAGGCGGCGGTCGCATCGGCCAGTACATCGGCGGCTATCACGATGCCCGCGGCCAGCAGGCCCAGTCGTTGGCGCAGAAGCAGCCGGCAGCGAAAAAAACGATGGAAGTCGCTCAGCCAAAAGCAGAAACTGTCAAACGCGGTGGGAACAAACTAAGCTATAACCTGCAGCGCGAGCTGGAACAGCTGCCGCAGAAGCTGGAAGCTCTCGAGGCCGAACTGCAGACGCTGCAGGAACAGGTTGCCGATCCCGACTTCTTTGGACAACCGCACGATCGCACGCAGCAGGTGCTGGCAAAGCTGGCCGAAGCGGAACAGGCGCTGGAAGCAGCCTTTGAACGCTGGGAATATCTCGAAGGATTAAAGAACGGCGCCTGAGCCGAGGAGTTGTCATGTGCGATCATCATCATGCTGCGCGACATATTTTATGTCCCCAATGTGATTTGCTGGTGGCTTTGCCGCAGCTGGAGCATCGCCAGAAAGCCGCTTGTCCGCGCTGCGGTACAACGTTAACTACCACGTGGGACGCGCCTCGCCAGCGTCCCACGGCTTACGCGTTGGTCGCGCTGTTTATGCTGCTGTTGGCCAACCTGTTTCCATTTATCTATATGAAAGTGGGCGGGATCAGCAGCGAAATAGAGCTGTTGGAAATTCCCAATGTGTTATTTACCGAGGATTACGCCAGCCTCGGCACCTTCTTTTTACTCTTTGTGCAACTGGTACCGGCCTTTTGCCTGGTCACCATTCTGCTGTTGGTCAATCGGGTCAGGATGCCCGCTGGCCTGAAAGCGTTTCTGGCGCGAATTCTGTTTCACCTGAAGACGTGGGGCATGGCGGAGATCTTTCTTGCCGGCGTGCTGGTGAGCTTCGTTAAGCTGATGGCCTATGGCGATATCGGTATCGGTCTGAGCTTTGTTCCGTGGTGCATGTTTTGTCTGCTGCAGTTACGCACTTTCCAGTGCGTCGACCGCCGCTGGCTGTGGGATGATATTGCCCCCATGCCAGCCATTAGCCAACCGCTGAAGGTCGGAGTGGCCGGCATCCGCCAGGGGCTGCGCTCCTGCGCCTGCTGCACGGCGGTGTTACCCGTCGACCAGACGGTCTGCCCGCGCTGTCATAGTAAAGGAACGGCGCGGCGTAAAAACAGCCTGCAGTGGACGCTGGCCCTGCTGGTGACCTCATTTATCCTCTATCTCCCCGCCAATATTATGCCGATCATGATCACCGATCTGCTGGGCGATAAAATGCCGTCAACCATCATGGCCGGGGTAATTTTACTGTGGAGCGAGGGGTCTTATCCGGTGGCGCTGGTGATTTTTATTGCCAGTATTATGGTGCCGACGCTAAAGATGATCGCTATCGCCTGGCTGTGCTGGAATGCCAATGGCAACGGTGCGCGCGATTCGGAACGCATGCATCTGATCTATGAAGTGGTGGAATTTGTTGGCCGCTGGTCAATGATTGATGTTTTTGTCATCGCCGTACTCTCTGCGCTGGTGCGCATGGGAGGGTTGATGAATATCTATCCCGCCATCGGCGCGGTTATGTTTGCGCTGGTGGTGGTGATGACCATGTTTTCAGCCATGACGTTTGATCCCCGTTTACTGTGGGATCGTGAGCCAGATTCAAGCCATGAGGAAAGACAACAACATGGAAAATAAGAGCGGAGAAGCGAAAGTGCAGAAGGTGAAGAACTGGTCACCGGTGTGGATCTTCCCTATCGTCACTGCGCTGATCGGGGCGTGGATCCTGTTTTATCATTACAGCCATCAGGGACCTGAGGTCACGCTGATCACCACGAATGCGGAGGGGATTGAAGGGGGAAAAACCCGTATCAAGAGCCGTAGCGTGGACGTTGGGGTGGTGGAGAGCGCCACGCTGACCGACGATTTAACCCACGTGGAAATCAAAGCCCGCCTCAATTCCGGGATGCAGAAATTACTGCACAACGATTCCGTCTTCTGGGTGGTGAAACCGCAGGTAGGGCGCGAGGGGATCAGTGGCCTGGGAACATTATTGTCCGGGGCCTATATTGAACTGCAGCCGGGGTCGAAAGGTACGGTGCCGGAGCAGTATCCGCTGCTTGATTCTCCGCCGCTGGCCTCGCCGGACGCCAAGGGGATCCGTATTCTGCTGGAGAGCAGCAAGGCGGGCCAGCTGTCGCCAGGCGATCCGGTGCTGTTCCGCGGCTATCGCGTGGGGTCGGTGGAAACCAGCACCTTCGACACCCAGAAACGTCGTATCACTTATCAGTTGTTCATCAATGCGCCCAATGACCGCCTGGTAACCACCAATGTCCGCTTCTGGAAGGACAGTGGGATCGCTGTCGATTTGACCTCGGCGGGGATGCGCGTCGAGATGGGCTCGCTGTCGACGCTGTTTGGCGGCGGCGTGAGCTTCGATATTCCGGAAGGACTGGATCTCGGCGAGCCGGTGGCGAATAAAACGGAATACCATCTGTTTGACGATCAGAAGAGCATCCAGGATTCGGTCTTTACCGAACATATTGACTATGTGATGTTCTTCAAAGACTCAGTTCGCGGCCTGCAGCCCGGCGCGCCGGTAGAGTTCCGCGGCATCCGTCTGGGAACCGTCGGCAAAGTGCCATTCTTCATCCCCGGTCTGAAGCAGCGTTTGAACGACGACTATCGCATTCCGGTGGAAGTGCGGGTTGAACCGCAACGTCTGATTAACCAGCTGGGCGGCGATCCGAATATTCGCGCCCACATTGACGATCTGATCAACCGCGGACTGCGCGGCTCGCTGAAAACCGGCAATCTGGTGACCGGCGCGCTGTATATCGATCTCGACTTCTATCCGAAGGCGCCGCCGCGCGGGAAAATGCAGGAGTTTAACGGCTATCCGATTATCCCGACCATCAGCGGTGGTCTGGCGCAGATCCAGCAGCGTCTGATGGATGCGCTGGATAAGATTAATAACCTGCCGCTCAATCCGTTGCTGGAGCAGGCGACGAGCACCCTGGCGCAGAGCGAGAAGACCATGCAGCACGTGCAGACCACGCTGGATAGTCTGAATAAGATCACCTCCAGCCAGTCGATGCAGCAGTTGCCTGCCGATATGCAGACGACGCTGCGCGAGCTGAACCGCAGCATGCAGGGCTTCCAGCCGGGCTCCGCGGCCTACAATAAGATGGTGGCCGATATGCAGCGTCTGGATCAGGTGCTGCGCGAGCTGCAGCCGGTCCTGAAAACGCTCAATGATAAGAGCAATGCGCTGGTATTTGAGGCGAAGGATAAAAAAGACCCACAGCCGAAGGGAGCGAAATAATGAAAAAATGGTTACTCGCGGCAACCGTATGCGTGCTGACGGCATGCAGTAGCGGCGGCGAAAGCAAAACGTATTACCAGCTGCCGGTGGCGCAGGGCGGCGCACAGCGCGCCGCCAGCCAGGGGGCACGTCTGCTGTGGGTTGAGCAGGTCAGCATCCCGGATTATCTGGCGGGTAACGGGGTGGTCTACCAGACCACCGACGTACAGTATGTGATCGCCAATAATAATCTGTGGGCCAGCCCGCTGGACCAGCAGCTACGCACCACGCTGGTGGCGAACCTGAGCCAACAGCTGCCGGGCTGGGTGGTGTCATCCCAGCCGCTGGGTAGCGAACAGGATACGCTCAACGTCGCGGTCAACGGCTTTCACGGACGCTACGACGGGCGGGTTATCGTCAGCGGTGAGTGGCTGCTGAAGCATCAGGGGCAGCTGATCAAGCGCCCGTTTAACATCGTGCTTAAGCAGGATCAGGATGGATATGATGCGATGGTCAAGACCCTGGCGCAGGCGTGGAGCCAGGAGGCGGCAGCCATTGCCAGCGAGCTTAACCGTCTGCCATAAGTAAAATTCATCACGCTGATCTGCCGCGCGGTTCATCTGAGCCGCGCGGCTTTTTTTTGTCAGGTCAGTTCGTTACCGGCCGGTGTGCCAGGTGAACAAAAAATGAACTCTTATATAGGTCACAAATATGACAATGGCGTGAATTTTGCGCATTGACGTCGCCTTCATTTCGCGGTATTCGTTACCCGTGGCTGCACAATTTGCGACCACTGTTTTCTTTTCCACCAGATCAAAGAATGAGGGAAACGAGGCATGAAGAGACAAAAACGAGATCGCCTGGAACGGGCACATCAACGCGGATATCAGGCGGGTATCGCAGGAAGATCGAAAGAAATGTGTCCATACCAGAGCTTGAATCAACGCTCATGGTGGCTGGGAGGCTGGCGAGAAGCCATGGAGGACAGGGTACTAACGGCCTGACACTGTCTCTTTAAAAAAGAAGCCTCCGCATAGCGGGGGCTTCGCCTTTTAATCGCTGCTGAACGTTATCAGAAAGCGGAAGTATCCTGGAACAGACCCACTTTCAGATCGCTTGCGGTGTAGATCAGACGATCGTCAACCAGCACTTCTCCATCCGCAAGGCCCATAATCAGACGACGGTTAACGATGCGTTTGAAGTGGATGCGGTAGGTCACTTTTTTCGCGGTCGGCAGAACCTGCCCCGTGAATTTCACTTCGCCAACGCCCAACGCACGGCCTTTGCCTTCGCCGCCGAGCCAGCCGAGATAGAAACCTACCAGCTGCCACATGGCATCCAGGCCCAGGCAGCCCGGCATCACCGGATCGCCGATAAAGTGGCAACCGAAGAACCACAGGTCCGGGTTGATGTCGAGTTCGGCCTCAACATAACCTTTGTCGTAGTTACCACCGGTTTCGGTCATTTTGATGACGCGGTCCATCATCAGCATGTTTGGCGCCGGCAACTGCGGGCCTTTCGCGCCGAACAGTTCACCACGACCAGAGGCAAGAAGATCTTCTTTTGTATAGGATTCGCGTTTATCTACCATGTTTTCAGTAAGCCTTATTTTAAGTTCGGGACGCAGGATAGCTAACACGTGTAAGCTGAACAAGTCCGATCAGTTAGAACTTGTCCCACCTAACCAGCGTAGCGGCCACGGAAAACGATGGCGAGTCTCCTGCTGGGTCGCCTGCGCTATCCGCTCCTGAATGGTTTGTCGCAGCGTCTGTCCTTCACCGTCCCACATCAGCTGGGTCAACATTGGCAGCGCTTCGGTAATATCGTCTATTGCCCAGATAGCAAACTGATTGTCGGCAACGGCCTGACGCAGCTCGTGGGTCAGACTAAGATGGCGAACGTTGGCGGCAGGGATAATCACGCCCTGTTTTCCGGTGAGACCGCGCTGCTGACAGATTGTGAAGAAACCTTCAATTTTTTCATTCAGTCCGCCTACCGGCTGCACACGACCAAACTGGTCGACGGAGCCGGTGATCGCGATGCTCTGATTAATCGGCACGTTGGCCAGCGCGCTGATTAAGGCGCAAAGTTCCGCCATGGAGGCGCTGTCGCCATCCACTTCACTGTAGGACTGTTCAAAGGTCAGCGAAGCGGAGAAGGGGAGTTGTTGCTCCAGCTCCAGCTCGGACATCAGAAAAGCCTGCATGATCATCATGCCTTTCGCATGGATGTTGCCGCCCAGCTCGGCTTTGCGTTCGACGTCGATAAACTCGCCGTCGCCAATGTGCACGACGCAGCTGATGCGCGAAGGTTCGCCGAAGGCGCGTGGATGACCGGGGAATTCAATGACCGAGAGGGCGTTGATCTGCCCGACGCATTCGCCTTCGGTTTCAATCAGGATCTGTTCCTGCAGGATTTCATCCTGCATACGCTCCGCCAGGTAGCCTTCACGCCACTCCCGGCGCGCCAGCATCGTCTGCATCGCTTCGCCGGTAATCTCTTCGCCTTCGCAGAAGGCGGCAGACTCACGCAGCTGGCGGGCTATCCATAGCGGGCTGAGCGGCAGGGTCTCCTGGTCGCCGGTGTAGCGCGTCCCTTCATCGATCAGCAGTGGCCAGGCATCGCTCGCCGGGCCCGGTAGCTCCAGCTGCTGCGCATTCTGCCATACCCACTGGCACCAGGCCTTCAGCGTATCGGCGTCCGCAAACTGCAGGGTGTCTTCATACTCGCTATAGATAGCCTGGGCAGAGAGCTCTGGCTCCATTTCCTGGAAATCGGCCAGCGATTCGCGTTCGCCCACCAGCATGACTTTCAGGCTCAGCGGCATGGAAGGGATGCTGACCGGCAGCGGCCGTGATTCATCAATGGAGAGCCAGTCAAAGCGCTGACGGGTCACCATATTTTTCAGGCGCATCCACAGCAGCGGTTGCGCCAGTAATGCGCGTAGTGAGAGCACCAGCACGCCGCCGTTGGCCTGATGGACCAGGCCAGGCTGGAGTGTGATTTCACCATTAAACTGGCGTACGCAGCCAAACAGCTGTTCCGCCTCCAGCCAATCGGCCGCCACGACCGAAGCGGTACTGGCAAAATTATCTTCAGCGCGTTGCGCCGGCGTGAGCGTCACGTGAGCGCCGTTAACCTCATAGCGAACTCCGTGAAGCGGTGCGGCAGGCTCGTGCAGCGTGCGAGTTTCAGCCGCCAGCCATTGCAGATATTCCGGCTCCTCAGGGGCTTTCACCAAAATGAAGGAGGAGACTGCCGGGGTGTACAGCAGTTGCTCAAGCGCATAGAACAACCGCGGCTGCAGATCGCCCGAGAGGGAGGGGGCCGGATGAGAGAGTTCAGCTTGAGCAAACAGCGCCTGGTAAGGTTCCAGATCAGGCGCAAGGTCGGTTCGGGTCAGTTTCGTAATGGTCAAAGTCGCTGTTTTTTAGTTAGATGTAAAGCGCGCAATTATACCTGATGCCGCGTCTGAGCACACGGAGGATTATGGCTACCCCGATGATTACCCGGCCATCCACATCACGAATAATGATTTATATTCAGCACATCAGGAAAAAACTGATATCCTGAAATGAGTTACACGGTCACATTGAGATCGCAATGAAATATCAACAACTGGAAAATCTTGAAAGCGGCTGGAAATGGAAATATCTGGTAAAGAAGCACCGGGAAGGTGAGCTGATTACCCGCTACATTGAGGCCAGCGCTGCGCAAGCTGCGGTAGATGACTTGCTGACGCTCGAGAATGAACCTGTGCTGGTGCATGCCTGGATTGAGCAGCATATGAATCCGGCGCTGATGAACCGCATGAAACAGACCATCCGTGCGCGACGGAAACGCCATTTTAACGCCGAGCATCAGCATACGCGTAAGAAGTCGATCGACCTTGAGTTTGTCGTCTGGCAGCGCCTTGCCGGTCTGGCGCAGAGGCGAGGGAAAACCTTGTCCGAAACCATCGTCCAGCTGATTGAGGATGCTGAGCATAAAGAGAAGTATGCCAGCAAAATGTCGAGCCTGAAGCACGATCTGCAGGTTCTGTTAGGTAAGGAATAGCGGGCTGCCCGTTCAGTGGTGACTAAGGCGCAGGTCGCTCCACACAGGCTATCATCCGCCTCTAACGGCCATCAGTCTTTAGCCGCTAAAGCGAGCGAGAAGACATAAAAAAACCCGCCGAAGCGGGTTTTTTCATCAGTTATAACTTAAGCCGCAGGCTGAGTTACAACTTCTTTGTAGCCTTTAACTTCGATCTCTACACGACGATCCGGAGCCAGGCAGTCGATCAGGGCAGCGCGAGCTTTCACGTTGTCACAGGTGTTGCCAGTAACCGGGTTGGATTCACCCATGCCGCGAGCGGAGATTTTGCCAGCCGGGATGCCTTTAGCAACCAGGTAGTCAACAACGGACTGAGCACGTTTCTCAGACAGCTGCTGGTTGTAAGCTTCGGAACCGATGCGGTCGGTGTAGCCCAGAACAACAGCGGAACCGTCTTTCGGATCCATGTTGCTCAGCTGGGTGTACAGCTGATCCAGAGCCTGCTGACCTTCCGGTTTCAGGGTTGCTTTGTTGAAGTTGAACAGTACGTCAGACTTCAGGGTGAAGTGCTTGGTCGCCACTTCCGGAGCCGGAGCCGGAGCCGGAGCTACAACCGGTGCAGCATCTTCCTGACCGAAACGGTAGGAAACGCCCAGGCTCAGCATGCCGTTATCAGGACGGGTACCCACAGTGCCCGCGTCGCCGATGTTGTTAACCCACTGGTATTCCAGACGGGTAGCGATGTCACGAGTAACAGCCCACTCTACGCCGCCAGCAAATACTGGGGAAACGCCAGTGTCGTGTTCGCTACGGGAAACGCCGGTAGAAGCGTAGTTGCCTTTGGAGTCAGCGCGCCAAACCATGCCGCCCAGACGGGTGTAGATGTCCAGATCGTCAGTGATCGGGTAACCCAGTTTAGCGGTCAGCTGAACGCCCTGAGCTTTGAAAGCACCGTTGTCAACGCTGCCTTTATATGCCATACGGCCCAGCCAGTCGTAACCCATTTCGAAACCGAGGTACGGGTTAACCTGGTAACCACCGAACGCACCAGCACCGAGCTGATCGTTACGGGTCGGACCATTGTTGCCCTGGAAACCGTTACCGTAGAAACCGGTGTCGTGATACTGGGACCAACCCAGTTTACCACCTGCATACCAGGTGTTATCTTTCGGAGCGGCCTGCGCTACGGTAGCGAAGCCAGCCAGTGCCACTGCAATCGCGATAGCTGTCTTTTTCATTTTTTGCGCCTCATTATCATCCAAAATTCGCCATGAAGTTACAAAAGACCTCACGGTTAAATCCTTCACCGGGGGCGTGACTTGTTGTTAACTATGCTGATACATGCAGCGTAAGCCGATCACCCCTGGCGATGTAAAGTCTACAACTTAGTTCGAAACTTACAAGTGTGAACTCTGTCAGGCATATGAAAAAAAAGGGTTGTGTACACAATATTTAACAAATGTGGTTGATTTTCGTACACGAAAAAAAGGCACAAATGCCCGTGTGGCAGGCATTCCGCGAAAAAAACCTTAAAAAACGCTGTGCCATTACTACCGGTAAAAAAAATTCCAGGAATAATCCTAATTTCACTCAATGATACAAATTTGAGTGAATTTTTAGCCCGCTGAGTTGTCTGCCGAGCGTGCCCTGATTTCGGACCGGGCGCATGATGAATCCCATCGCGCAGCCTTCCTGGGCTGCATGCACCAGACGCTCATGTTCGTCAGCGGTTAACTCCTCCGCAAGCCAGCAGATAACCACACTATAGTTACCGGTACGCAGGGCGCGGATCATCGAGTCTAAAGTGTGACTGGGGGAGAGCTGGCTAATTTGCATGACCTTAGACAGCGGCAGACCGGCGGACTGAACCCACTCGCGGCTAAGCTTTTGCTGCGGCGTAAGCCACAGCTGCCAGCGAGACTGTTGACCCAACTGCTGTAATAAAGGTAGCAACAACAACTGTGTCATCATGGGTTGATCTTCACGATAGACAATTTCACTGATCAGCCCATTGGCGGCCTGTTCGCCAGAACGATGAGCGTAGTGGGCTGCCGGAGCAGAGGCCTGTGCTGAACGGTTTGCATGAGCTGAAGTAAACATAGTCTATCCCGCCTGTAGTTACTGTATGCATATACAGTATATCCACCAGGGGAAAAGATCAACCGCAATTTGTCATTTTGCTGGTGGAAATTTAATCGCTTTCAGCCATCCTGACGGTACAGGTTTGCGGCTACTCGCAACACCATCCTTAACACCGGCTAATCCTTTTTCTCCTGTCTGCCAGTTGCAGCAACAGCTGCAATTTTCTGAAAGCGTCTCGCAAAACCGCATTCTGGTGGAAAAGCAGGCAAAAATCATCTTGCTGCTGTCAGGGAAGTCCCTTATGTTTTCCCTTAGCGGATCCGTTAACAACTTAAGTTTAATTACATGATTCACAAAGGAATGATCATGAGAAAACTCGTATGTCCGCGGCTCCCGCAATTTCAGGCCTGCGTCTCTCCGCTGGGTCAACTTCACTCTCGCCCCCTGTTTGGCGGCTACAGCCTGGCTATCGAAGATACCGTGTTTGCGATGGTGGCAGAGGGGAATATTTATCTAAAGGCCTGCGAGCAGAGCGCTGCCTATCGGGTAGAACACCATAATCCTTTATTGATGCTGCGCCGACACGGGCGCATCGTGCCGCTAAAGTATTATCAAATCGACGATGCCTTGTGGCGCGATGAGAAACAGCTTTTCCGCTTGTCGCTGATGTCGTGGCAGAGCGCCCAGCGTGAAAAATATCGCCGCCGGTCGTCGGGACGCCTGAAGGATTTACCCAATATCAGTTTTCATATGGAATTGCAGCTGATTCACTCGGGCATACCAGACGTGTTAGCACTACGGGAGGTGGGCGCCCGCCAGGCCTGGCTAAAGCTGCGCGAGAATAATGCTTCCCTATCGCACAACGTCTTGCTGGCGCTGGAGGGGGCTATCGTTGGCGTTCATGCCGCCGCGCTCCCGACGCCACGGCGTCAGGAGCTTCTGGAATGGGCGTCTGCGCGCTAATGGACAACGGTTATTCCGTTTGAGCGTGTACCCGCTGCTGCAGGCGGCAGATTTCAGGCAACAGCGCCAGCAGCAGGCCAATCTGCTGTAACACCAGGGGCTCTTTACTGTCCGCGCGAGGCTCCAGATGGTGGATCCGGCTTTGCAGGCTGGTCAACGCCTTCTGCACCCGCTGTTCATCCGCTGGGGTATGATGCAGGGCATCATCGACATAGCAGACCGCATCATCGAGCAGGGCGAGGATGTCCGGCGTGGACAGTTTTTCCCGATGCGCGCCGAGAGCGGAAATGTAGCTGGTGAAGGTATGATTGAGACACAGCAGGCGAAAGGCGGTCTCACGCTGGGCGGCATCCGCCCGTGGTTCCGTCGACAAGTTCGAGACGACGGAAGCCAGCTCAGCATCGCGGTTGTAGGCGTCACGGCGTGCGACACGGTAGGCCAGCCGGTTGTCGCGGCCCTGGTGGTACTGCTCCAGGATGGCATCCAGATAACGGCAGTTCGCGTTTAGCGCCCGGTCCAGCGCCCGCGGCAGGTTGCGGAATTTCCAGTCCGGCCAGATGAAGCTGACCGCCGCCCAGGCGATGGCGCAGCCGATCAGCGTATCAATGATGCGCGGCAGCGCGACTTCAAAACCTTCGCCAAGCAGGTTAAAACACAGCAGCACCAGCAGCGTAATAAACATGGTGGCATGGGCGTACTGCACGTTACGAAAGGCGAAGAACAGCACGCCGGTGAGGACGATCAGCAGCAGCTGCCCTTCAACCGACGGTACCAGCAGGAGGACCGGCAGGCCGATCGCCACCCCGACCAGCGTGCCGATGATCCGCAACGCCAGGCGATGGCGGGTGGCGTTATAGTTCGGCTGACAGACGAACAAACTGGTCAGCAGGATCCAGTAGCCGTGCTGAAGACCGGTAAACTGGATGAAGGCATAGCCAGCGCAGAGCACCAGCGACATACGCACCGCGTGGCGAAAGAGGGCTGACTCTGGCGACATATTGCGCTGCAGGCGCAGCCAGATATCGTTCAGTCCGCCGAGCCTGTCGTCGGCCAGCAGCGTCTCTGTATTACTCCCGGTGGGCGCGGTGGTTTGCACCGATTCAATCGTGGCCAGCTGAGCATCAATGGCGCGCAGGTTATTGAGTAAATAGCCAAGGGCGTTGAGCTGCTCATCGGATGCGCCGCTGGCGCGTACGCGCTCAAGTGCCGCATCGAGATGCATAAACGCCCGTTCGAAATGGGCATCATGCTGATAGGGTTCGCGCAGCAGAATCGCCCGCGAGAGTTTCTGGCAGGCCTGCGCCTGCATCGAAAGCATGCGCTGGAAACGGAACATCACATCGCTGTAGCGGAACTGGTCGCGCAGGGTCTGGTACTGAATATGCGATGAGCTGGCGCGTTCATGAATATCCTGGGCCACAAAGTAATACTGCAGCGTACGACGAGTACCACGCTGTCCCCGGTCGCCTCGTAGTCGGGTCAACAGTGAGACCTTGGTTTGGTTAAGGGTCGCCACCAGTTGGCCGTTGGCGAGGGCCAGATCGTACAGCGGCGCCTGGCTCTCATCCTCAAGGTCTGGATCAAACAGCCGGGATTTGAGCTCCAGATAGCGGGCCAGTTGCTCATAGCTACGCGCCAGGTTGTCCTGCAGTGGACGAATTGGAAAAATCAGATGGCCGGACAACGTCAGCAGGTTGTACCACACGGCTCCCGCCAGCAGGAACAACGGCTGCAGATACCAGTGATCGTACAGCGTGACGCCGAGCATGGTGTAGATGGCGATAAGCAGGGCGCCGAAGGCAATGGTCGCATAGCGCTGTCCGAGGCCGCCAAGCAAAATAAAGCCGATGGTAGACACGGTCAGACCAAGGGCAAACAGCGGCGGCCACGGAAACAGCAGCTCCACGGAGGCGGAGGCGATAAAAAAGCAAACCAGAGTAATGGCGAGGTTGCGCAGACGGCCCGCCAGACGGTCATCAAGGTCGGTCAGCGCCGCGGCCACGACGCCGAGAGTGAGGGGGATGGTCAGTTTGACTTCGCCGATCCACCAGGGAAACAGCGTCGTGCCGCAGAGCGCAATAAAAATGCGTACGTTATAAAGCCAGGCGCTGTTCCAGGTGTAGCGGCGTAGCAGGGGGCTAATCATGTCCGTGTTCCGTTCGGTTACTGAAAGCGACGACGCGCATTGGCTTCGCGCGCGGCGCGCGCGGTTTCCACAGAGACGACCCGGCGACCCACCGGCCAGAGGGCGATGGCGGCGATTTTAAAATTAGCGATCCCCACCGGGATGCCAATGATAGTCAGGCATTGGGCGATGCCGCTGAAAATATGCATCAGGCACAACCACCAGCCGAAAAAAATGAACCACAGAATGTTCAGGATGGTGCCGCCGGCGTTCAGCAGGCTGTTTTGGCGACCTGGCTCGAGCTCATCAACATGAATCGCCTCGTTACCATAGGGAAATAACGAAAGGCGAGTGATTTCCCAGCAGGAACGAGTCAGCGGCAGCGTGACGATCAGCATAATGCTGACCAGGGTGGCGAGCAGCCAGCCTAAAGTGGTGGCGAAGCCGCCAAGGATAAAGTTCAAAATATTCAGAATGGTACGCATAAAGCCTCGGTTTTGCCCTGTGGATAATAAGACCTGACAATTGTAACGTTTTTTTGCGCTGGAGCACCTGGTCCGGGGCGGTTAAACTGAAAAACAATCCACCCTGATTGAAAATCGACATTATATGGAACTTAAAGCGACAGCATTGGGCAAACGCATGGCTCAGCATCCTTATGACAGGGTGCAGTTACTGAATGCCGGGGTAAAGGTTTCCGGCGATCGTCATGAGTATCTTATCCCTTTCAATCAGTTATTGTCAGTGCATTGTAAGCGCGGTCTGGTCTGGGGCGAACTGGAGTTTGTGCTGCCGGACGATAAAGTCGTGCGTTTGCACGGTACCGAATGGAGCGAAACGCAGCGCTTTTATCACCATTTACACACGCTCTGGCAGCAGTGGAGCACGGAAATGAGCGATATCGCCGCCGGGGTGCTGAAGCAGCAGCTGACAGCTATCGAACGCACCCGGGCAGAAGGTAAGTGGCTGACGCGTCAGCAGGTGGCGGATGTTCAGGATAATATTCGCCATGCGTTAACCGGGCTGCCGATGCCCACCAGCCGGCTTGACGCCTTTGATAACTGCCGGGAGCTGTGGCGGGAATGTCAGCGCTGGTTAGGGGATATTGAAGCGGCGCGTCAGGCCCATAACCAGGCCTTTACCGAGGCGATGCTGGAACAGTATCGCGGCTTTTTTAACGGAGTGGAATCCTCCCCGCTCAATCCGTCGCAGGCGCGAGCGGTGGTGAACGGCGAGCACTCCCTGCTGGTGCTGGCGGGAGCGGGCAGTGGTAAAACCTCGGTGCTGGTGGCTCGAGCGGGCTGGCTGCTGGCGCGGGGAGAAGCGGCGGCAGAGCAAATTCTGCTGCTGGCATTTGGCCGCCAGGCGGCGCAGGAGATGGATGAGCGGATCCGCGAGCGTCTGGCATCAGACGATATTACCGCCCGCACCTTCCACTCGCTGGCGCTGCATATTATCCAGCAGGGCAGCAAAAAAGTGCCCACCATCAGTAAGCTGGAAAGCGATACTGCGGCCCGCCACGCATTGCTGCTGAAAAGCTGGCAAAAGCAGTGCCAGGAGAAAAAAGCGCAGGCGAAAGGCTGGCGCCTGTGGCTGGAAGAGGAGATGGGCTGGCAACTGCCGGAGGGGGACTTCTGGCAGGATAAAAAGGTGCAGCGGCGGATGGCCAGCCGGCTTGACCGCTGGGTCAGCCTGATGCGCATGCACGGCGGCTCCCAGGCAGAGATGATCGCCGGCGCGCCGGATGCGGTACGCGATCTGTTCAGTAAACGGGTGAAGCTGATGTCGCCCCTGCTGAAAGAGTGGAAGGCGGCGCTGAAGGCGGAGAATGCAGTCGATTTTTCCGGCCTGATCCATCAGGCGGTCAATATTCTCGATAAAGGCCGCTTCGTTAGCCCGTGGAAACACATTCTGGTGGATGAATTTCAGGATATTTCGCCGCAGCGAGCCTCGCTGCTGGCCGCGTTACGCCGGCAAAATAGCCAAACCACGCTCTTTGCCGTTGGCGATGACTGGCAGGCGATTTACCGGTTCAGCGGGGCGCAGCTCTCCCTGACCACCGCGTTCAACCACTACTTTGGCGAAGGGGACTGCTGTGCGCTGGATACCACCTATCGCTTTAACGGGCGTATTGGCGAAATAGCCAATGGTTTTATCCAGCAGAATCCGCATCAGTTAAGCAAACCGCTGAACAGCCTGACCGCGGGAGATAAAAAGGCCGTCACTCTGTTAGCCGACGATAAGCTGGACGATCTTCTGGATAAATTGAGCGGTTACGTTAAGCCCGAGCAGCGGATCCTTCTGCTTGCCCGCTACCATCATCTGAAGCCCGAGGCGCTTGATAAAGCGGCGACGCGCTGGCCGCACCTCCAGCTTGATTTTATGACTATTCACGCCAGCAAAGGTCAGCAGGCCGACTATGTCATTGTGCTGGGACTGCAGGAGGGAGTGGATGCGTTTCCGGCCCCAGCGCGCGAGTCGATCATAGAGGAGGCGCTCCTGCCGCAACCGGAAGATTTTCCGGATGCGGAGGAACGTCGACTGCTGTACGTGGCCATAACCCGTGCCCGTCACCGGGTGTGGCTGTTATTTAACAAGGCGCAACCGTCGCCGTTTGTCGAGATCCTGCAGGCGCTGGATGTGCCTGTGGCCAGAAAGCCGTGATCGCGGTTCGATTATTTCAGGCGCTCGGCAAGATATCGCGGATAATCCGGGATCAGAATATCGAGCGGTTGAGCGAAGTGCGACGACTGGATAATAAAGTCAGCGGTGGAGACGTTAGTGGCGACCGGAATGTTCCAGACCGTGGCCAGACGCAGCAAGGCTTTGACATCCGGGTCGTGGGGAACGGCGTTCAGCGGATCCCAGAAGAAGATCAGCACGTCGATTTTCCCTTCTGAAATGAGGGCACCCACCTGCTGGTCGCCGCCCATCGGACCGCTCAGCATGGCATTGACCTCCAGCCCGGTAGCCCGGGAGACCAGGTTGCCGGTAGTGCCGGTGGCGTACAAAACATGTTGTGCCAGCAGCGCCTGATGGCGAGCAACCCATTTCATCAGCATATCTTTACAGTGATCGTGAGCCACCAGCGCGATATGTTTTTGCGCAGGCAGGGTACGTGTTGTCAGTTCCATATTTTCATTCCGCATTTTGACCTGCTGACAGATTACTGAATGTGGCTGTTGCTGCAAGCATCAGGGATGAAAATTTTGCTGAATCTGCGGGTTAGCCTGGATGGCCCCCTGCTGCGGATTAGCATACACTTAGGTGAAATAGCAGGAGGAAACCATGAAAGAGAACGATATTGCCGAAATCCTGACCTCGACACGGACGATTGCGCTGGTCGGCGCCAGCGACAAACCTGACCGTCCTAGCTACCGGGTCATGAAGTATCTGCTGGATCAGGGGTATCACGTTATCCCGGTTTCGCCGAAGGTGGCAGGCAAGACGCTGTTGGGGCAGCAGGGCTATGGAACGCTTGCCGATGTTCCGGAAAAGGTCGACATGGTTGATGTCTTCCGTAATTCAGAAGCGGCATGGGGCGTGGCGCAGGAGGCGATTGCTATCGGCGCGAAAACGCTGTGGCTGCAGCTGGGGGTGATCAATGAACAGGCCGCGGTGCTGGCCCGAGAAGCCGGGTTAAACGTGGTGATGGATCGTTGTCCGGCCATTGAGCTACCGCGACTGGGATTAGCAAAATAATAAACAAAACCCCGCCTGGCGGGGTTTTGTTTAATTGCGAAGGCGCGGCGCCTGCAACTGCTGACGAATTGTTTTGGCCAGCTCGTCGAGGGACGGCTGCTCCGGATGTTCGTCGCGGGGTTCGCTGCTCAGCTGCGCTTCTGCCAGATAGGTGTGGATGGGTTGGCCATCATCATCTTCCATCACTACATGGTACCAGGGGGCCGCGCGCAGTTCGTCATTGGCGGCAATTTCATCTTCTTCCGGTTCCGCGAGCGAGTACTCGGGATCGACATCGACGATGACGCCCAGGTAGCCCAAGAGCGTATGACGGACCTGTTGGCCGATACCGAATTTGCTGGCTATCATAGGCACCTCCTGGGAAACATGAATACTCCCTATATGAGGCTCATGTTTCGTTTTTCAAGTTACATGACGCGACAGGCAAACCCCTTCAGATACAGCCCTTCCGGATAGGTTGCGATCACCGGATGGTCGGCAGCCTGACGGAACTGTTCTATAAATTGTACATCACGTCCGGCATCAATTGCGGAATCCGCGATGATTTTCTGAAATAAATCGGTGGTCATCAGGCCGGAGCAGGAGAAGGTCAGCAGCACGCCGCCGGGGTTCAGCAGCTGGATCGCCAGCATATTGATGTCTTTATAGCCACGGCAGGCGCCCATCAACTGGCTTTTATTTTCTACGAATTTCGGCGGATCCATCACGATGACGTCGAATTTCTCCCCTTGATCGCGGTATTTACGCAGCAGTTTGAACACGTCGTCGCGAACAAACTCCGCTTTGGACAGATCCAGTCCGTTGAGCTCCACGTTCTGGCGCGCAACGTCGAGCGCTTCCTGCGAGGTATCCACGCTGGTGACCTGGCGGCAGCCGCCCATCAGCGCCGACACCGCAAAGCCGCCGGTATAAGAGAAGCAGTTCAGCACCCGTTTGTCCGCCACGTAGCGACGGGTCGCCAGGCGACTGTCGCGCTGGTCGAGGTAATAGCCGGTTTTGTGCCCGCCCTGGATATCGACCAACAGCTTCATGCCATGCTCAGCGATCGGCAGCAGCGCTGGCGGCAGTTCGCCCACTACCGGCCCCTGGGCCAGCTCCAGCCCCTCTTTTTTACGCACCGCGACATCGCTGCGATCGTAAATGGCGCAGTCCGGGAACAGGCTCTGCAGGGCGCTGATGATGGCGGCGCGCTGGTATTCGGCGCCTGCGCTGAGGAGCTGCAGCACGAAAAAGTTGCCAAAGCGGTCGATTGTCACGCCCGGCAGCCCATCGGACTCGCCGGCGATCAGACGGTAGCTGTCGAGGCCATCGCGCTCGGCCAGCCAGGCACGCCAGGTTTGCGCCTGCTGCAGGCGGCGTTCAAAGAAGGCGTTATCAATGGCTTCGTTGCGATCGAAGGTCCACACGCGGGCGCGGATCTGCGACGACGGCGAGTAAGCGCCGCGGGCCAGCCATTTTCCCTGATGGTCAACGATATCGATGGTTTCACCGCTGCGGGCTTTACCTTCCATGCGGGCGACGCCGCCGGAGAAAATCCACGGATGGCGACGCAGCAGGGATTTCTCGCGTCCTTTGGCTAACACTAAGCGGGGGAATAGGGAATCTGTCATGGAGCTACCTTTAAGCAACGGGAATGTCGGCACCGAAAAATGGCGCGTAGATTAGCACACCTGGCGCATACAAGCATCTTTCCCCCGCCAGGCGCGGTTGAGCGTTTCGGCACAAAATGCAGGCGCTTCAGCACATTCACTTTGCGCGGCGTTTCATACTCTGTCTTCTCACCCCCAGGAGGAGAAGACGATGAAAACAGGTATGCGGATAGTTGTGGCGATGGTTGCGGCAGTGAGCAGTGGCGCGATGGCCGCGCCGTTTAGCGTGAGCAGCAATGATATGCGTGACGGGCAGCCGCTGGCTCAGAAGCACTGGTTTACCGGTTTCGGCTGCACAGGAGGCAATGTCTCTCCACAGCTGACATGGAAAAACGCCCCGGCAGGCACGCGCAGCTTCGCGGTCACCGTCCGGGATCCTGATGCGCCTACCGGCAGCGGCTGGTGGCACTGGACGTTAGTCAATATTGCCAGAAGCGTCTCTTCTCTGCCCGCTGGCGCGGGAGATAAAAACAGCGCTACACTGCCGGGCGGAGCGGTACAGGGCCGCAACGATTTTGGCTATGCCGGCTTCGGCGGCGCCTGCCCGCCGGCGGGAGATAAACCGCATCGCTACCGTTTTACGGTGTGGGCGCTGGATATCCCCACGCTGCCGGTGAATGCCGATGCCAGCGGGGCGCTGGTCGGGTATCTGTTACACAGCCATGCTCTCGCCAGCGCCCAGTTGACGGCGACGGCCGGGCGCTAAAATAAAAGGGTGGTCGGATGGAGAGTATTCATTTTCAGCATAACGCCCTGACCGCCGCGGAGATCACCACCCGACGGCTATGCAGGCTGCATCGGGTGCGTCTGTTCGCCCCGGCGCTCTGTCGGGTAAAGCGCGGCAGCAAGGTGATTGTGCAAGGGGAGAGCCGGGTGCTGGCGACCCCGCAACAGCTGATTGTTTTGCCGGCAGACGTTGAGCTGGAGGTGATTAACCAGCCGGAGAATGGCCTCTTTTGCTCCGATCTGCTGTCGCTGACGCCCGAGCTGTTGACGGCGTTCAAGACCCGCTATGTCAGTGAACCACCGCCCGGGCGTCTGACCTCGCTCTGCGCCCCGGTGACGACTGAGCTGGCGTTTATGTGGCAAAGCGTTCTGCAGGCGGTGCGGGAAGGCTTGTCCCCCTCTCTGCAGCAGCATCAGACCATGGGCCTGCTGCTGGCCTTGCACGAGGCGGGTTATGCCGGCCCGCTGCTCGTCGAGCGGCAGCAGGATCTGTCGGCGCAGGTTCGACAACTGGTCATGCTGTCGCCAGCGCAAGCGTGGAGCGTGTCGCGGATAGCGAAAATGCTCTTTCTCGGCGAGTCCACGCTGCGCCGTCGGCTGCAGCAGGAATCGCAGAGTTTTCGCCAGATTGTCGAAGAGGTGCGGATGGCCCATGCCCTGGGGCAGCTGCAGACCACTTCGCGGCCCATCGGGGAAATTGCGCAGAACAGCGGATATCAGTCGGGATCGCGCTTTACCGCGCGCTTCCGTCAGCACTATGGTTTACTGCCAAAGCACGTACGCTGAATGAATTTGCTATCCTCAGCGTAAAGGGTGAGCGAAAAGGAGACGATGATGGCCAGTATCTGCACGATGGCATGGGTTTACGGTTCGGTTCAGGGCGTAGGGTTTCGCTATTCGACACAGCGGGAAGCGCTGCAGCTGGGATTGACCGGCTATGCCCGTAATCTGGACGACGGCGGCGTGGAAGTGCTTGCCTGCGGCGAGGCGGAGCAGGTGGAGAAACTCATCGCCTGGCTGAAAGCCGGTGGGCCGCGCAGCGCGCGGGTTGACCGAGTGTTGACTGAACCCCATCAACCCACCCGCAGCTGGGACAAGTTCGCGATCCTCTATTAGATGCACTTCACCGGCTTCGGCAGACCGGCGATTTTGGTCGCTTGTTTGGCGGGGCCTTTCGGAAACAGGCGATAGAGATAGCGGCTGTTGCCTTTCTCTTCGCCAAACTTGTTGGCCATCGCCTTTACCAGCATGCGGATCGCTGGTGAGGTGTTGAATTCAAGGTAAAACTCGCGCACAAAGCGCACCACTTCCCAGTGCTCAACGGCGAGCGTTATCCCTTCCTGCGCGGCGATGACGTCGGCCATCGCCTCGCTCCACTGGGTGGTATCTTTCAGATAGCCTTCGCTATCCGTCTCAATTTCGTTGCCTTCAAAAATAAACATAATTTTTCACATACCGCCTGAAACTGGCCGCAGTGTAGCAAAAAAAAAGGCCCCGCATAAGCGAGGCCTTTGTTAGCAGGGGAACGGTTAGTCCCGGCTGGCGAAGCCCAGGATGCTCAGCAGGCTGACAAAGATGTTGTACAGCGAGACATACAGGCTGACCGTGGCGCGAATGTAGTTGGTTTCACCACCGCGGATGATGTTGCTGGTCTCGAACAGGATGGCGCCCGAAGAGATCAGGATGAACACCGCGCTAATCGCCAGGTGCAGCGCCGGCAGCTGCAGGAACAGGTTAGCGACCATACCAATCAGCACCACGACCACGCCGGCCATCAGCATCCCGCCGAGGAAAGACATATCTTTGCGCGTCGTCAGCACGTAGGCCGAGCAGCAGAAGAAGACCAGCGCCGTACCGCCCAGCGCCAGGCCGATCAAATCGCCCATACCGGCAGAAAGGTACGCGTTCAGCATCGGTCCAAGGATATAGCCGAGGAACCCGGTGAAGGCGAAGGCGGAAATAATCCCGGTGGGCTTATTCGCCGTTTTATAGGTCAGGAACATCAGACCGTACATCCCCACGAGGGTTAAAATCAGCCCCGGGGAAGGAAGCATCAGCACCGTGCTGGCGGTAGCGGTGATGGCGGAAAACGCCAGCGTCAGGCTGAGCAGGAAGTAGGTGTTACGCAGAACCTTGTGCGTGCTGAGCAGCGAGGAACGGTCACGCGATGATGTAATTATGCGATCCATGAGTCACTCTCTTATGACAGATGTAATTAGGTATAAAGAATAAGAAAAACAAGCGTGAAGCCCTAATGCTTTTACCCATCTTTACTTAGCTTTTGCCGCTTTTGACTAGCATAAAATTCTGCATGGATTGGAAAAAGCGATATGTTTTCGCGTTTCGCTTCGGTGAGCCGATCGAAATCTTATAGGTTACTGAAAAATATTGCTTTATTGAAATTCTGCGACTAAGTGTGGAAGGGGGAATAACTCCGTACGTTAAAGGCAAAGGGAAATGACATTACATCAAAACAATCACATCACGCGAACGCTGCTGGCAGTCAGTATGATAGCAATGATCGGCGGGGCGCAGGCGGCGCAGGTGCCGCCGGGCACCCAGCTGGCGGAAAAGCAGGAGCTGGTCAGAAATAACGGCAGTGAACCAGCCTCGCTCGATCCGCACAAAGTCGAGAGCGACGTTGAAAATAATATTATTAGCGATCTCTTCGAAGGTCTGGTCAGCGTATCGCCTGCGGGGGCGGTCGAGCCCCGGCTGGCGGAACGCTGGGAAAACAAGGACAACCAGCTGTGGACCTTCCATTTACGTCCCGGTCTGACCTGGTCCGACGGCACGGCCATCACGGCGCAGGATATCGTCTGGAGCTGGCAACGGCTGGTCTCGCCGGCCACCGCCTCCCCCTATGCAAGCTACCCCGGCAATATGCATATCACCAACGCCCGAGAGATTGCCCTGGGGCAAAAGGGCCCCGAGACGCTGGGGGTGAAAGCCCTAAACGACACCACGCTGCAGGTCACCCTGACTCAGCCGAATGCTGCCTTCCTGGCGATGCTGGCGCACCCCGCGCTGGTGCCGATCGACAAAGTACTGGTGGAGCGTTTTGCCGATAAATGGACCCGGCCAGAGCATATCGTCACCAGCGGGCCCTATAAGCTGACCCAATGGGTGGTGAATGAACGGCTGGTGGCTGAACGTAATGTGAAGTACTGGGACAATGCGCACACGGTTATCAATAAAGTCACTTACCTGCCAGTCTCTTCCGAGGCCGCCGATGTCAATCGCTACAAAGCGGGGGAGATCGATATTGTTTACACGGTGCCGATCAATCAGTTTGCGCAGTTGCAGAAAACCATGGGCGACCAGCTGGACGTTTCGCCACAGCTGGCGACCTATTACTACGAGTTCAATACCACCCGGCCGCCGTTTAACGACGCGCGCGTGCGTCGGGCGCTGAATATGGCGCTTGATAAAGATATCATTGCCGGAAAAGTACTTGGCCAGGGCCAGCGCCCGGCCTGGGTGATCAGTCAGCCGGATATTGGCGGCGTGACGCTACACAACCCGGACTATGCCAGCTGGCCGCGCGAGAAGCGGATTGCCGAGGCGAAAAAACTGCTGGCGCAGGCAGGGTACGATGAGCGGCACCCACTTGTCTTTACCCTGCTATATAACACCTACGAGTCACATCAGCGCATCGCCATCGCCGCCAGCTCTATGTGGAAGAAAAACCTCGGCGTCGAGGTGAAGCTGCAGAACCAGGAGTGGAAGACGATGCTGGATACGATGCATACGCATAATTTTGACGCCGTCCGCTACGCGTGGATTGCCGACTACGACGATGCCGCCTCCTTCCTCAATACCTTCCGCACCGGGGATAGCGAGAACACCAGTCAGTACAGCAACCCGGCTTACGATGAGGCGCTGCACAACGCGGCGAAAGCCACCGACGTGGCGACCCGCGGCAAATACTATCAGCAGGCGGAAGATCTGCTGGCGCAGGATGTTCCCGCCATTCCGGTCTATCACTATGTGCGTACCCATTTAGTGAAGCCCTGGGTGGGCGGCTTCACGCCGGACAAACTGGGGTACTACTACACCAAAGATATGTACATAAAGAAACTGCCGTCCGCGAGCGGCGATGGGCGCTGATTTTCTGTGCGAACTGCCTGAAATTCAGACGAATAACACAGATTTGTTTGTTTTTAAGGCAGTTGAACAAAATGGTGCTTTACAGCATCCGCCGAGGTGTTTATAGTGCGCCTCACACCGGAAGTGTGGCCGAGCGGTTGAAGGCACCGGTCTTGAAAACCGGCGACCCGAAAGGGTTCCAGAGTTCGAATCTCTGCGCTTCCGCCATATAAAAGAAGGGGTTACCGAAAGGTAACCCCTTTTTGCTTTTCCCTTTGACCATCCCAACCGCGCTTCATCCTGACCTTCGACTTCGTAAACCCGCCATGCGAAATCTCGTTGACTCTGTCAGCGCCGCAGCGTAATCAGCTGGCGAAAATAAAACCACCAATCCGTTTAAAAGGAGGAATGTTAATTGTTCCGAAGCACGATATAAGCGAATTGATGCTCAGGAATAAAAAACTTTCCGCAAAAAAACTTCGTCTATACTTGGAAAAATGATGATTTACCTGCCACGGTTTTACGCAGAAAAGAGACCAGTGAGGTCAGCATGCCTGTCATTAATCCGCAAGATATCAAAGAATTACGGGCGTTGGTTGAAGAGCAATTAAAATACACGCTGTGTGTCAGCTTAAATAAAGCCACGCAAGGCGATATTTTTAACGCGGTGGCGCTGGCCATTCGTCATTTTCAGCAGGACCATTTTCTGTCGAGCCAGGCGCGGCAGCGCGGAGCGCGAAAAAAGCGAGTTTACTACCTGTCGATGGAGTTTTTACTCGGCCAGTCGCTGCGTAATAACCTGGTGAATATGAATTTACTGTCGGAGATGCGCCAGGGGGTCAATGACCTGGGGTTTGATCTTGAACGCCTCCTTGACGAGGAGCCTGACGCCGCGCTGGGTAACGGCGGGTTAGGGCGCTTAGCCGCTTGCTTTATCGACTCGATGGCCACCCTTGACATTGCAGCGTCCGGGCATGGCATCAAATACGAATATGGCCTTTTTCGCCAGTCCTTTCAAAACGATCAGCAGATCGAACATCCTGATGACTGGCACTCCATGCATTCCCCATGGCTGGTGGAGCATCACGCCCAGCACATTCTAATCCCGCTGGGGGGGTATATCGAGCACAGCGAAGATATTGATGGTAATTACAACCCGATGTGGCTCGGCTGGAAAACTATCGTTGGTATTCCCCATGACTATTTTGTTTCCGGCTACCGGGATACGACCACCAACAAGCTGCGTCTCTACAGCGCGGTAGCCTCTGACTCCTTTAATATCCATATTTTTAATCGCGGCGATTATATCAAGGCGGTGAGTGAAAAAATCGCCTCGGAGAATATTTCAAAAATACTCTATCCTTCCGATGAGGTGCTGACCGGAAAAGAGCTGCGGCTGACCCAAGAATATTTTCTGGTGGCCTGTACGCTGCGGGATATATTTCGTGACTACGCTGAGGTTAATGACGACATTACTTTGCTGGCGCAGCATGTGGCTATTCAGCTTAATGACACCCATCCGGCATTGGCGGTGGTGGAGCTGATGCGGATCCTCGTGGACGAATACCGACTGCCCTGGGAGCAGGCGTGGGAGATAACGCAAAATACCTGCGCCTACACCAATCATACGCTGATGCCGGAAGCGCTGGAGACCTGGCCGGTGTCGTTGTTTGAGAAACTTCTGCCGCGTCATTTGCAGATTATATTTGAGATTAACCACCGTTTTCTCGAAGCGGTGGCCCGGCGCTGGCCGGATAAAAATCATCTGTTATCTTCGCTGTCTTTAATTGACGAACATCATGATAAGCAAATCCGCATGGCTAATCTGGCCATTGTCGGTAGCCATCGCGTGAATGGGGTGGCGTGGCTGCACTCAGAATTGGTCAAAAAACAGCTGGTGCCTGACTTCTATTTTATCACCCCGGAGAAATTCATTAATCAGACCAACGGCGTCACACCGCGTCGTTGGGTGCAGCAGGCTAACCCTGGGCTGGCAGAATTTTTGCACCAACAATTGGGGGAGGGGTGGCCAACCGATTTACCCCAGCTCTCCCGTCTGGAAAACCTGGTGGACGATCCGGCCGTTATTGACAATATCCGGGCCATAAAATTTGCCAACAAAACCGCGCTCAGCCAGCTGGTGGCGCAACGCTACGGCATCCCGCTGGATCCGCTGGCCATGTTTGACTGTCAGGTCAAACGTATTCACGAATACAAACGACAGTTACTCAATATTCTTCACGTGATCGCGCTGTACCTGGAGATCAAAGAGGCAGGGAGAACAATGGCGCCTAAGGTCCATTTGTTTGCGGGTAAAGCGGCGCCGGGCTACCGGATGGCGAAGCTGATTATTCAGTTGATTAATACCGTTGCCCGAAAAATTAACAGTGACCCGCAGGTCGCCGGGCAGCTTAAAGTGGTTTTCCTCGAAGATTATAAAGTCTCGCTGGCGGAAAAAATTATTCCCGCCACGGATCTCTCTGAGCAAATTTCCACCGCCGGAACCGAGGCGTCCGGCACCAGCAATATGAAGTTTGCCATGAACGGCGCGTTAACTATCGGCACCTATGATGGGGCGAATATCGAAATCCGCGAGGCAGTGGGGATCGATAATTTTTATCTGTTTGGCGCGGTGGCGGAAGAGATTGAAGAGAGCCGACGCCTCGGGCGTCACCATGCGTTCTATCATCAGAATCCGGCTATCGCGCGAGTGGTCGATAGCCTGGTGTCCGGGCAGTTTACCGCCGATCGCGAACGGTTTGCGCCGCTGCATCAGATGCTGACGGGGGCCGATCATTATTGCCATCTGCTGGATTTCGACAGTTATTGTCAGGTGCAACAGCAGGCGATGGCTGATTTTGAACAACCGGATCGCTGGCACCGCCGGGCCTTGCTCAACATTTGCCGGATGGGGGAGTTTTCCAGCGACAGAACTATCCGCGGCTACGCCAGGGATATCTGGGGCATTACCCGCTAAAAAAGCACACGCCGAACAGAACTGAGTCGCGTTGACAGGTGTCAGCCAACATTGAGGATAAAGATGAACGTTGAATTACATACTGAGCAGGGTGTCAAAATTATCGTGCCCCTGGTGCGTCGACTGGATGCTTCCGTTGTCTCGGCGTTTAAGCAGCAGGTCCTCGAGGCCATCGACGGGGAGACGAAAAACGTACTGCTGGATCTGAGCCATGTCGAGTTTATCGACAGCAGTTGCCTGGGCGCCCTGGTATCCATACTCAAGAGCGTCAGTGGGCAGGGAGAGCTGGTGCTGTGTTCGCTCAACGGGACGATCCAGGACCTGTTCAAGCTTACCCGTATGGATCGTATCTTTTCTATTAAAGAGAACCGTCAGGAGGCGCTGAACCTGTTTGCTCAGGGATAAGGTGTGTGCAGGGCAGGATTGCCGCCGGGTTACTGACCGCCCGCTTATTCTTCGATAATCCGTGCCTTCGGTTTACTCAGCAGGAGCATCACCAGCGCGACGTAGGGCATCGGCTTCCAGAAGAAGTAGCCCTGCAGCAGAGGAATATTCTGGCGATTGAGGTAATCCAGCTGGGCCTGGGTTTCAACGCCCTCGGCAATGATGCGCAGTGAAAGCGTTCGGGCCATCTCTATCACGCAGTCCAGCAGCTTGCTTGACGGCGTCTCTCCGGTCACGCGACCGACAAAGCTTTGATCGATTTTAATGTAATCAAACACCAGTTCGTGCAGATAGGAAAGCCCGGAATAGCCGGTACCAAAGTCGTCCAGCGCGATGGAAAACCCGCAGTTGTGTAACCTGTTGAGCTTGTCGACCACCGCCCCATTGAGTAACAGCGGTTCCTGCTCGGTGATCTCCAGCATCAGCTTTACCGCTTTACCCTCAAAGCCGCGCTGAAAGTGCAGACAATCATCGATAAACGTCGGGGAGTTAATATGCGACGCGCTGATGTTGAGGCCGATATGAAACCCATCCGGTAGTTTATTAAAGAGCGGTCTCATCTGGGCGGTTACCTGCGCCATCAGGCTGCGGGTCAGCGGAATAATTAAGCCGGTACGCTCGGCCAGCGGTATAAATTCAGCAGGTGAACGCGAGGGCGTGGTGGTGTTTTGCCAGCGTGCCAGTATTTCCACACCGTATATCTCACCGGTTTTCCCGTTCACCAAAGGCTGGTAGTAGGGAATGATATAGCCCTGGGTGATGGCGTAGCGCAACTTTTCCTCTTCAGAGGTGTAAACATTGAGAAATTTACGCATCAGAAAATAAAACAGCAGCGAAACAGAGAAAATAAAAATCAGCAAACCGGCGCCATTATTCACCAGGCGGCCGGGGCTTAAAAAAGATGACTCGGGATAGGCAATGCGAAACGGATAGGCCGGCGAGGTAAAAACGCTCCGGCTTGGATCAGCAGCCTGTGGCTGGACATCGCCATGCCTGGTAATCATTTGATCCTGAACCCATAGGGCCAGCCCATTGCTATCCGAATCGCTATATAGCGCATCGCGCAGATGGACGTCGCTGATAGTGACAATTACCCGGATCTGCGCTGAGTGCGTCTGATAGATCAGCACCGGACGCTTATTGACCATCATTCTGGCCGGGAGCAGCATCAGAGGTTCGTCAGATAAAGAAACAGGGCTGAGCGTCAGGACCCGGTTGCCGGGCAGGGACGAGCACCACACCTGGCCCTCTTTTATCAGCATAATGGTGCGCAGATGCGGCTGCAGGGCGGCTTCCGTTCCAAGCTGAAACTGACCCTGTTCCGAGCACCCGCTGCGGCTAACGTTCATCGCCGTCACCGTTGCTGTGCGGGCCTCATCCAGAATAACGGCGATTTTCGTCGCCGCCTGGCGGGCGGCGGCGACTTGGGCGGCCTGGTCGGAATGCCACAGTTGCCAGTTAATGACGAACACGCCAGCCAGAGATACCACCAGCGCCAGGGAAAAGGCAATCCATGCGTTTCGCCGCTTTATCTCTTTCATTTATCGTGCGTGCCAGGGTGAGTGTGCATAAAGTTAACCATCCCTCTGACGGTAAAGGTTTTTAATGATCGTAGAAGGGGGATATCTTTCGCGATGACGGCGCATATTAAAAACATGATCAGTATCACAATACCCGCCGGCAAAGACCGCAGATAACGTGCAGAGGCGGCTGCTCTGTCACGAAGGCAATAAAATAATCGCAGCTTAATGTTTTCTTAATCTAAATTTCGGGAACGGATGGTTTTAAGCATTTTCTAATCCCTAATAACAGACCGGCGCTATTTTTTGCTTTTTTAAGTTTATGATAATTGTTTTCATTATCATTCTTTTTTTGCTGTGATTTAATCCTCTCCGCTCAGGCTATTTACCATTAATTGCCCTATTTCATTAAGGATGCGTTCATGAAATCTCGCTTATCGCCCCTCCGCACGGCAGCGCTGGTTGCCGCTTCTCTGTTTCTGGCGCCGCAAGGGATGGCGGCTGACGGTCAGGACGGGATTGTGGTCTACAACGCCCAACACGAAAATCTGGTGAAGTCGTGGGTGGATGGATTTACGAAAGAGACCGGTATTAAAGTCACGTTGCGCAATGGTGATGACAGCGAGCTGGGTAATCAGCTGGTTCAGGAAGGCGCCGCGTCGCCAGCCGATGTGTTTCTGACCGAGAACTCGCCGTCGATGGTGCTGGTTGATAATGCCAAACTTTTCGCCCCGCTGGATGCGGCGACCCTGCAGCAGGTTCCGGCGCAGTACCGCCCTCAGCACGGTCGCTGGATCGGCATCGCCGCGCGCAGCACCGTCTTCGTCTATAACCCGGCGAAAATCAGCGAGGCGCAGCTGCCGCACTCGCTGATGGATCTGGCAAAACCGGAGTGGAAGGGCCGTTGGGCGGCTTCGCCATCGGGGGCGGATTTCCAGGCTATCGTCAGCGCGATGCTGGCGCTGAAGGGCGAGCAGGCGACCCTCGACTGGCTGAAGGCGATGAAAACCAACTTTGTCGCCTATAAAGGCAACAGCACGGTGATGAAAGCGGTCAACGCCGGGCAGATCGACGGCGGGGTGATCTACCATTACTATCGCTTCGTTGACCAGTCAAAAACCGGCGAGAACAGCAAAAACACCCAACTGTATTACTTCAAACACCAGGATCCAGGGGCCTTCGTCAGCATTTCCGGCGGCGGCGTGCTGGCCTCCAGCAAACATAAAGCGCAGGCGCAGGCCTTTATTAAATGGATCACCGGTAAGCAGGGACAGGATGCGCTGCGCACCAATAACGCCTTCGAATATGCGGTGGGGGTAGACGCGGCCTCTAACCCGAAACTGACCCCGCTGAAAGATCTGGATGCCCCGAAGGTAGAACCTTCCTCGCTGAACAGTAAAAAGGTCATTGAACTGATGACGCAGGCTGGCCTGCTCTGATCCTGAGGAAGTGATGTTGCTATGTCTGTTCTGAGTCTGTCGCTCGGAAAGAAAACAGGACGCCTGCCCGAGCGCAGGCGTCCTGCATTTCCGATGGTTGCCTTAGCGCTCCTGTTTTCATTGCTGGCGCTGTTGCCGTTAGGGTTTGTGGTGGCGGTCGGATTCGATACCGGCTGGCCGACAATCAAAGCGCTGGTCTTTCGCCCGCGGGTAGGCGAGCTGCTCAGCAATACCCTGTGGCTGACGGTGCTGGCGGTCCCCATCAGCATTGTGCTTGGCGTGACGCTGGCCTGGCTGACGGAACGTACCGCGCTGGCCGGGCGGCAGCTGTGGTCGGCGCTGGCGTTGGCCCCGCTGGCCATTCCAGCCTTTGTTCAGAGCTACGCGTGGGTCAGCGCTGCGCCCTCGCTGCATGGCCTGGGCGCCGGGGTGTTTCTTTCCGTGCTGGCCTACTATCCGTTTATCTATATGCCGGTGGCGGCCGTGCTGCGCCGACTCGATCCCACGCTTGAAGATGTCGCCGCATCGCTGGGCACTCCGCCGTGGAAAGTGTTCTTTCGGGTGGTCCTCCCGCAGCTGCGGCTGGCTATCTGCGGCGGTGCGCTGCTGGTGGCCCTGCATCTGCTGGCGGAATATGGTCTGTATGTGATGATCCGCTTCGATACTTTCACTACCGCCATTTACGATCAGTTCCAGTCGACCTTCAGCGGTCCGGCCGCCAATATGCTGGCGGGCGTGCTGGCTCTGTGCTGTCTGGCGATCCTGCTGCTGGAGAGCGCTTCGCGCGGTAAAGCGCGCTATGCGCGTATCGGCGCCGGGGCGGCGCGCGAGCAGAAGCGCCTGGTGCTGGGTAAAGGGGCCGCTTTCGGCGCGCAGCTGCTGCTTCTGTTGCTGGTGTTGCTGGCGATGGGGGTGCCGTTGCTGGTCCTGGGGCGCTGGCTGTGGCTGGGCGGTATCGACAACTGGCTGCATGCCGATCTGTGGCATTCCCTGCGTCAAACGCTGCTGCTGGGGGCGGGCGGGGCGCTGCTGACGACGGTCTGCGCGATCCCCATCGCCTGGCTCGGCGTGCGCTATCCGCGTCCGCTGTTCCGCCTGCTGGAGGGGTGTAATTACATCACCAGCTCGCTGCCCGGCATCGTGACCGCGCTGGCGCTGGTCACCGTCACCATCCACTATGCCCGTCCGGTGTACCAGACCGAAGTGACGCTGTTTCTGGCCTATTTGCTGATGTTTATGCCGCGGGCGCTGATTAACCTGCGCGCCGGTATCGCCCAGGCGCCGGTGGAGCTGGAAAACGTCGCCCGCAGTCTCGGACGCAGCCCGGCCCGCGCCCTGTGGAGTATCACCATGCGGCTTGCCGCCCCGGGGGCGGCCGCCGGCGCCGCGCTGGTGTTCCTCGGCGTCAGCAATGAGCTGACCGCCACGCTGCTGCTCTCGCCGTTAGGCACCCGCACGTTGTCGACCGGATTCTGGGCGTTAACCAGCGAGATCGACTACGTGGCGGCGGCGCCCTACGCGCTGTTGATGATCGTCATTTCGCTGCCGCTGACGGCGGTTCTCTATATGCAGTCGAAAAAAATGGCAGGGTTGTAACATGCTGGAATTGTCTTCTGTTTCGAAATCCTTCGCCGACGCGCAGGTCCTCGATAATATTCATCTTCAGGTGGCGCCGGGTAGCCGGACGGCTATAGTGGGTCCGTCGGGTTCGGGAAAAACCACGCTGCTGCGCATTCTCGCCGGTTTCGAAACGCCCGACAGCGGGCGGATCGTGATGCACGGCGCGCCGCTGTTTGCCGAGGGCGTGTTTGTTCCTGCCCACCAGCGTCGGATCGGCTACGTTCCGCAGGAGGGGGCGCTGTTTCCTCACCTCAATGTGGCGGACAATATCGCCTGGGGACTGGACGCCAGCCGCGAGGAAAAACGTCGCCGGGTGGGCGCGCTGATGGAGATGGTCGCCCTCGACCACAGCCTGGCGCGCCACTGGCCGCATGAGATCTCCGGGGGCCAGCAGCAGCGTGTGGCTCTGGCTCGCGCCCTGGCCCAGCAGCCGGCGCTGATGCTGCTCGATGAACCCTTTTCTGCCCTGGACACCGGACTGCGCGCCAGCACGCGCAAAGCGACCGCCGATCTGCTGGCGGAGACCGGTATCGCCTCGATTCTGGTGACCCATGACCAAACCGAAGCGCTGTCGTTCGCCACACAGGTGGCGGTGATGCGCCAGGGGCGTTTCGCCCAGGTGGGGACCCCGCTGGCGGTTTACGCGCAGCCGGTGGATGAAGAGACGGCGCTGTTTCTCGGCGATGCCCTGATCCTCCCCGCACGGCTGAGCCCCGGGCGGGCCAGCTGCGCGCTGGGCGACCTGGCGACAGACGCAGGGCATCCTGCTGGTGAAGGTAAGGTGATGTTGCGTCCGGAACAGCTGAGCGTCAGCGTGAGCGGGCCGCAGGAAAGTACCGCCACCATCCGCGATGTTGATTTCTCCGGCCAGCTCTCCACGCTGACGCTGTCGATGTCCGGGCACGATCGGCCGATTGTCCTGCGAACCGTAAGCCAGCCGGCGTGGCAGCCCGGCGCGACGGTGCGACTGACGGTCAGCGGCAAGGCGCGAGTGTTCAGCGGCTAATCTCTGAGCAGGCGCCGCCGGTTATCGGTGGCGCCGCACGGAAAGCTAATCAGCTGATGGATTTAGCCGATAGTATCCGCGCCACTGACCTCGTCGCCATGGAGTGGTAGTACGTTGGAACAATTCCGCGGGGTCAGTCTACCTCATCGCCGTTTTGTCGGCGCGTCGCTTTTTCATTCGTCCCGCTGCGCTTAACTGCTATCCTGTCCCGCGATCGGCCCTGTGGTTACCATGAGACATCGCTATGCCTGAATGCCTTATTCCTGCGAAACGCCCCATTCCGTCCGCTTTGGCGCGGGGTACGCTACTGCCTGCGCTGCTGGTTATCGTCGCCGTCGCTGTCGGCTGTGCGCTGGTGTCGCCGCCCATCGGCACGTGGCGAGAAATCCTGGCCAACCCCGGGCTCTATATCGATATGCTGGCGCTGCTGTTTCTGGTGTTTATGCTGTGGAGCTCAGCGAAGGTGCGGATGAGCCATATTGCCGTCAACTGGGTGCGCTATGGGCTGCTGCTGTGGATTGCCGGCGGCACGTTCGATGTGATGGATGAGATGGTGGTTCAGCCGCGCTGGATGGGCTACTACTGCGAAGATCTGCTGCGCCTCTCCGGGATGCTGCTGACCGTGGTGGGCGTCTACAAAATTATTGAGCGCATCAACCTGCTGTACGTTGACGCGCGCTCGCAATCCCTAAAAGATGAGCTCACTCAGTTGCCCAACCGCCGCTTTTTTATCGATACCATTCGCGAAAAGTCCGGACATGCGTTGGGGCTCATGATCCTGGATATCGATTTTTTTAAGAAAATCAACGATACCTGGGGCCACCTGGTGGGGGATGAAGTGTTATTTTCCCTGGGGAAACAGCTGGCGAAACTGACCAGCGAGCAGGTCCTGCCGGCGCGTATCGGTGGGGAAGAGTTTGCCATTATCGTCGATGGCCTGTCGGAGCCTGAGCTGCACGATCTGGCGCAGGCGATCCTCGACAATGCCCGCACCATCCTGATCAATCATCAAACACCGCTGTCGATCAGCATTGGCGTCGGAACCTGGCGGCCGGGCGAAGCGCAGGAGACGTTTATCCGCAAAGTCGACGAGGCGTTGTACAAGGCCAAGCACAACGGGCGCGGGCGCGTGGAGTGGGCGTAATATTCCGACACGGCAGGTTAGGCCTGCTGCGCGCTGCGGCAGTGTCGCCGATACTCTGACGGCGAACGCTCGGTGTAGCGTTTGAAGACCCGGCAAAAATAGTTGCTGTCGACAAAGCCGCAGTTATGGGCGATCTCTTTCACCTTCAGGTCATAGCCGCGCAGCAGCTGTTTTGCCTTTTCAAGACGCACCCGGGTCAGATATTCGTTAAATCCCACCGAGCCTGATTTCTGAAAAATATGCGAAAGATAGTTGGGCGTGATGTGAAAACGTCTGGCCACTGATTCCCGCGTCAGCGGCAGGCTCAGATTTTCCTCGAGATAGTCCTGAACGGCAAGAAACAGATCCCGGCTGCGACTGACGCGCATTTCCAGCCCAACCAGCTGTTCGCGACAGTGGCTCAGTAGCGCGGCGACCACCAGCCGGGCGGTCAGCGGATCGGGCTGCAGGCTGACTTCATTCAGGCTCAGCAGCAGGTAAGAGCCCACGCGCGGCCCGAGGCGGGCAACGCTTTGCTTCTCCGTGTGCAGGCTTTTCCCGTCCCAGCGCTGAATACTGAATCCCAGTTTCTGCCGGCCAAACAGGATACTCAGGGTAGTGGCCGGGCCGGTCCACTGCGGCAGCGTCCACTTTCCCGCCTGCACGTAGAGTACCTGCAGCGCGGTTAACGTCGAAGCGGCTAGCGGCAGCCCCTGTTCATTAAGCTGACCCTCCAGCACAATTTCCAGACGTGGAAACGGTACGTTGAAGGCAAGGGCAGGCACGGAGATATCCGGCTCAGGAAATCTCACCTGTAAGCGATCTTTTTGACCGATTAACCGATGCAGTATATCCGGCAGATCTTCAATCATTCTTTGCCCTCAGCATGCACATTATCCTGTTGATGATAATCTATTTTTTCCTCCCCGGCAGCGTTTGTTAAGCCATTTTGCGCGGTGGATTCCCGGTCAGCTACAGCACAGGCATCGCCGAAAACGTGATTGTTGACGCCCATCACACTTTGTTGGCTCGCGTACGTATGTCCAGTTTTTCGTAGCGTTCGCCTCCTGTCATGCCGCGGATGGACCAGTAGAGTTTGTTTGTGTTATCGGAACGTTAAAAAGGAACGCAACATGAACTCATCATCAGCTAGCTTTCTCGATGCGTTAGGCGCCAGCCTGGCGCTCAGCGCGCAAATGAAACACGAGCTCGACACCCTCGGCTACACCGTTGTGCATAACGTCGTTGACGCCCAGTGGCTGAGCGAAATGCGACGGCTAATTGATACCCTGGTCGAGCGCGAAGGCGACAATCTGGCGATGGAACATCATCAGGAAGCGACCGCGACGCGGATCGCCAACCTGGTGAATAAGGGGGTTATCTGGGAGAAAGTCTGGGCTCATCCGCTGATCCTCTCCGCCTGCCGCTATATCTTCAACGGCGATTTTAAAGTCTCCAGCCTCAACGCGCGCGAGGCGTTATATAACGGCGGCCACCAGCCGCTGCACGCCGACTGGAAAAAGCCGCGCCCGGATTTTCCCAAAGTCCACCTGGTGAATACCATCTGGGCGATAGACGATTTGAGCGCCGCCAACGGCGCGCCGCGGATTATCCCCGGTACCCACCTGCGTCCTGAGCTCCCGGAAGAGGTACTGGCCGACCCGGAGCAGGCCCACCCTGATGAAATCGTGTTTGCTGCGCCGGCCGGGAGCGTGATGATTTACAACGCTCACGCCTGGCACGGCGGCACGCGTAATCGTGAGGGCAGCAGACGACGTGTGCTGCATGGGTTATACATCGATCGCGCGGATACGCCGCAGCAGGACCAGCGGCGCTGGTTGACGCCCGAGACGGCCAGCCGCCTGACGCCAGCGCAAAAGTGGTTGCTGGATGTAGAGTAAGGCCTGTCGCCGGTCAGGGAAGTTCAACATAGACGACCGGCTTTTTCATGATGCTTTTCACGGCCTCGACGATCTGCTGCGGCTGCAGCAGGAAGCTCTTGATGCTGGTTTTAATCGTCCGCAGGCCGCGAAAGCGCTGGGCGTCGTCAATTTCGATATCCGTCACCAGCAGCACCACTTCGGCGCGGGCGATATCTTCTGCGGTAATGCGATTTTCAACGCCGAGCGCGCCCTGAGTTTCCACCTTAAGATGCCATTTTTCATGATGACCGACCTTTTCCAGCCGTTCGGCAGCCATATAGGTGTGCGCCACTCCGCTGACGCAGGCGGTGACGGCGATAATATTGAAGTCCATAACATCCTCCTGGCGTTAACCGCCGATAGTGACGTGGAATCCGGCCGCTTCGGCCATTACCCGATAAGGTTGAATGTCCGCTTCGTCAGGCGCTTTCACCCTGGCCAGCGCCCAGGGTTTGCCCAGCAGACGGTATTTGGGCTCGCCGTATTGATGAAATGGCAGCAGGTGCAATTCTGTAAGATTAAAAGGTGCGAGAAAGTTCAGAATCTGGCGAAAATTATCGACGCTCATGGTATAGCCCGGGATCAGCGGCACGCGTGGGATGAGGTTGATCTCTCTAGCCGCCAGCTGGCGAAAATTATCCAGTACCCGCGGCTGATTGATTCGCAGTAGCGACAATGCCCGCTCAGGTTCCATGATTTTAAAATCAAATAACACCTCGTCGCAGGCTTCAGCCACCGGTAAAAAACGGTTGAAGGGCCCGTCGCCAGCGGTTTCGATGGCGGTGCGGATCCCCCACTGGCGCAGGCGCTGGAGAAAGCGGGCGGCAAATTCGGCCTGCATGAGCACTTCACCGCCGGAGAGGGTGACACCGCCGCCGGAGGCGCGGAAGAAGACTTCATCCTTCAGCACCTCATGAAGGAGGTTATCCAGCGTCATGTCGCGACCGATCTGCTCCCATGCCCCGGAGGGACACTCGACGACATCCTGCTGGCAGCGGGCGCAACCCAGGCATTTACTCTGCCGGCGCAGGGTCTGGATCCTGGGTGACATTGACTCCGGGTTGGCGCACCACGGGCAGGTGTGGGGGCAGCCTTTGAAAAATACCACCGTGCGGATCCCCTGGCCATCGTTGAGCGAGTAGCGCTGCAGATTAAAAATGCGCGCCCGGTCGGCGCGCGTCTCCATCACCTCACAGCTGATGCGCGGTGCGGCGGATAATGTCATCCTGAATCTCCTTCGACAGCTCAACAAAGAAGGCGCTGTAGCCCGCGACGCGCACCACCAGGCCGGCAAAGTCCTGCGGCCGTTGCTGCGCTTCACGCAGGGTGTCGGCATTGACCACGTTAAACTGAATATGCTGCAGCTTGAGCATGCAGAAAGCCTGTAAAAAGTCTGCCAGCTTGTTTAGCCCGCCGTCGCCGGCCAGCGTCGCCGGGGTGAATTTAACGTTGAGCAGCGTACCGTTCGACAGCAGATAGTTATCCAGCTTGCTGACTGATTTCAGCACCGCCGTCGGCCCCTGGGCATCCTGGCCGACCATTGGCGACAGGCCGCCGTCCGCTAACTGTTCGCCAGCCAGCCGCCCGTCCGGGGTAGCCCCCACCACCGAACCCAGCGGCACGTGCGCCGAGACGGTATAGGAGCCGGGCGTAAAACGCCCGCCGCGCGGATTCAGATATTGTTCCACCTCTTTGCAGTAAAAGCGCAGCAAATCGGCGCTGATATTATCGACGTCGTCGATATCGTTGCCGTATTTTTCAAAACGGTTGATCAACCGGGCGCGGATTTTCTCTCCCTCTGGCGTCTGGAAGTTGGCTTTCAGTACCGCCATCAGTTGGTCAAAGCTAAGGCGCTGCTGGTCAAAGACCATCCCCTTCAGGGCATAAAGCGAATCGCTCAGGTTGGCGATCCCGATGCCCTGGACGCCGGAGAAGTTATAGCGCGCTCCGCCGGCGGTGATGTCTTTACCGTGCTGCACGCAATCTTTAATGAACGAGGAGAGGAGAGGCACTGGCGCCCAGTCGCGATGGCCGATATCGCAGATATTGCTGCCCTCGACCATCAGCTTGATGTAATAGCGAATTTTGTCGCGCATCTGGCGGATAAGCCCTTCCCAGCTGACCTCCGGTTGTCCTTCATTTTCCTGCAGGACAAGTTCCATGACCTTCAGCAGGTTGAACATGGCGATATCATGCAGGCCGTAGGTGCGGCCGGGGATCGACAACTCGACGCAGCCGACCACCGCGTAGTCGCGGGCGTCTTCCAGCGACACGCCGCGATTGAGGAAGGCGGGGACCACCACCTCGTCGTTGAAAATCTGTGGAATGCCGGTGCCCAGGCGGATGGTTTCGGCGGTTTTACGCAGGAACGGGCGGTCAATCAGCTCGTTCACCCGCACGCCAAGATTCGGCTGCGGCAATTGCACATTTTGATAGGCATCGAGGCATAAAAATGACAGCACATTGACCGCGCTGCGCCCGGTTTCCGTTAGCCCACCGAGCAGGGCGGTATACCCGGTGGGAAAACCGGCGAAATAGCGTGCGCTACTGGAGGAGCGCAGCAGGACGATGTCGTTGCATTTTACCCAAAGCGACTCCAGCAGCTCCTTGAGCGACGCCGGATCCTGTCCTTGATTCAGCGACGCCTGATAAAACGGCAGCATGTACTGGTCAAAACGGCCGAGCGAAATGGAGCTGGCATTGGATTCGTACTGCAGAATGATGTTCATATACCAGAACAGCTGGCAGGCCTGGGGGAAGTCCGTTGGCCGGTGCTGCGCATTGTGGCGCGAAATCGCGGCGATGGTTAACAGCTCGCGCTGACGCTGCGGATCCTGACAGTGTCCAGCCATCTCCTCGGCCAGCGCGGCGTAGCGCAGAATATGGCGCTGAGAGGCCTCCAGCAGGATCAATACCGCCTGATAAAAAGGGTTATCAGGCTGCCGGGCACAGTGTGATTGCATCTCCGCAACCAGCGCGTCCAGGCCATTATTCAACAGGTGCGGATAGTCGATAATGATATGGCCCTGGCCTTTATCGGTCTGGTTCACGCTGAATATTTGGGTGCTGACGGCGGCTTTGACCTCGTCTGTCATCTGGCCGTTGATGAAATCTTTCATTGAGCGCTTTTCCCAGTAGGGGAACAGCGTTTCCCGATAGACGCGCTTATCTTCTTCGCTTATCGCGAAGCGGTCCTGCGGTCGGGTCGGGAAGGTGTCGAGCTCGTTAAGCAGCCAGTAGGGATCCATCTCCGGCGACATAATGCCGGCCCGCGGTTTGATGGTACGGTTGCCGGCAATCAGTTCATCATCACGAATCGAAATGTCTACCTTATCGAGGATCCAGGCGGTGGCCTTCGCCCGGCGAATAATCACCGGCTCGCCCTCCGTTTGCCGATGGCTGGCGGTATAGAGCAGGGCGCGTTCAAGTGATATTTCGCGCGGTTGGGCGAACAGGCTGGCTTTCAGGCGTTGAGTACGATTCGTCATGACAAACTCCATGTTGTGGCGAAGGGCGCGCGGGCGCCCCTTTTAAGGCTTCAGGCTCGTTGGGAAAGGTGGCTGTCTATCTTGTTCATGATGGCGTCGGCGCGTTTGACCGCATCGCTGATATTGACGCGTACGATAGTTTTCCCGGCAAAACGCTCTTCGAATTTGATACCGATATCTTTGGTCAGAATGACCATATCGGCGGCGGCGATCTCTTCCGCGGTCAGCTCGTTTTCAATGCCGATAGAACCCTGGGTTTCAACTTTGACCTGCCAGCCTTTGGCCTTAGCGGCGCTTTCTAACGATTCGGCGGCCATATAGGTGTGAGCCACACCCGACGGGCAGGCGGTGACAGCGATAATGTGGGTCATAATCTGTTCCTTCCAGTCTCTTAGTTAATTTCAAAATCAAGGTCTAATTCGTCGTCGGCTTTGGCGTCAGACGATTTCTTTTTAGCCAGCGCTTTCAGCACAATGACGCAGGCGGCGCTGACGCAGGCGCCGACCAGCAGCGCGGCGATAAAGCCGAGTTTGCCCTGGACCACCGGCAGCACGATGAGCCCGCCCCAGCCGGCGTAACACTGGACGCCCAACAGCGCCGCGGTGACGCAGCCGCTGGCCGCGCCAATCATATTGGCCGGAATAACGCGCAGCGGGTCGGCAGCGGCAAAGGGAATCGCCCCTTCGGTGACCCCGACGCAGCCCATCACCAGCGCCGCTTTGCCGGTTTCCCTCTCTTCGGCGGTGAAATATTTGCGGCCGATCAGCGTCGCCAGTCCCATCCCCAGCGGCGGTACGGCGATGCCGACGGCGGCGATAGCCACTACGCTGTAGACCCCCTGTGAAACGCAGATCAGCATGAAGGCGTAGGCCACTTTGTTCACCGGGCCGCCCATATCAAACGCCAGCATCAGGCCCATAATGATGGCCAGCACCACGATGCTGCCTTCGCGCATGCCCTGCAGCCAGTTGGTCAGGTTTGCCGTGAGCGCGCCTACCGGTTCGCCGAGCCCCCACATCATGATCCCGGCAGTAATAAAGGTGCCGATGATGGGAATAATGAATATCGGCATCACCGAGCGCAGCACCTTGTGGACCGGTATTTTTTTCAGGTAATAGACCACCAGACCGCCGATCATCCCAGCGATCAGCGCGCCAAAGAAGCCGGCGCCGAAGCTGTTACCTACCCAGGCGCCGATGGCGCAGGGGGCCAGCGCGGCGCGGTCGGCGATGGAGTAGCCAATGTAGGCGGCGAGAAAAGGGACCATCAGCGTCAGGCCGGCGACGCCAATATCAAACAGTTTCTTCAGGTTGGGATCGGTGGCGGCATCCGGAACCGCACCTTTGCCATACAACATGACGGACACCGCCAGCAGGATCCCGCCGGAGACCACGAAGGGGATCATATGTGACACGCCGGTCATCAGATGCTGGCGAGTATTTTTTAGTATTTGCACCAGTTCGTTCATTGCTTGCTCCTGAGCGCTGTAGGGCCCGTGACAGTATTGATGGCTCAACATTAGAAAAAGGGCGCCGCATAAAACAGTAGAGAAAAAGTGCATTTACTGGATATTTGTAAGGTTAGAAAAGAATTGCGATCCACCTCAAATCTTAGTGATGACAGGAGGAGTGAGCGCTAAAAGGGTGGAATTGTGATGGCGGGCATAAAAAAGTATCGTGTGTACAATAGTCCAGTAATTGCCAGTTTTGTCACCTAGTCCACTTGACCATCTTTCATTACCTTTTGGGGAATTAATGGATTACTCAGGAGGAAGGCGATGGCTCTGGTCATTGAATTTACATGTGATTTGCCCAACGGCGTGCATGCGCGTCCGGCCAGTCTGGTCGAAACGCTGTGTAACCGTTTTTCATCGGCAATTGAGTGGCGGAACCTGCGCTGCGATACCGGTGGCAATGCCAAAAGCGCGTTGGCGGTCATCGGCACGAACACCCTGAAGGGCGACACCTGCCAGCTGCTTATCAGCGGCGAAGATGAAGCCGAGGCTTACGCCGCGTTAACGGCCTTTCTGCGTGATGAATTTCCTCACTGCGACGCGCCGCTGCCTACGGCACAAGCGCTGGACGTCCAGCCGGTGCCGGAGTCACTCTCACGCCTGAACCCGACGCTGTTCCATGCCAGTCCGGTCTGCGCCGGCAGCGCGGGGGGCAGGCTCATTCATCTAAAATCCCGCGATTTGCACGAGCTTGGCGCACTGCCCGTCGCCAGCAGTCCTGAACAGGAGCAGGCGGCACTGGATAACGGCCTGCGCCTGCTGGTGAAAGATATCGAACTGCGGCTGCTGGACAATGACGGTACCGCCAGCGCGATACTGGAAGCTCACCGTTCGCTGGCGACGGATGCCTCGCTGCGCCAGCATCTGCTCGGCGGGATCCTCACCGGTCTCAGCTGCGCCCAGGCGATCGTCGCCACCAGCGACCACTTCTGCGCCCAGTTCCGCGATTCCGGCAGCAGCTATCTGCAGGAGCGGGTGCTGGATGTGCGCGATGTCTGCTTCCAGCTGTTGCAGCATATCTACGGCGAAGCCCGTTTCCCGGCGCCGGGTCAACTGCGGGAAGCCGCCATTTGCCTTGCCGACGAACTCACCCCCAGCCAGTTCCTCGAACTGGATAAAACGCATCTCAAAGGGCTGCTGCTGCGCAGCGGCGGCACTACGTCGCACACCGTGATCCTTGCCCGCTCATTCAATATCCCGACCCTGGTGGGGGTTGACCTCGACGCACTGTTGCCCTGGGAGGATACCCAGGTGCAGATCGACGGCAACGCCGGGCTGCTGGTGGTCGACCTGAGTCCGGCGGTGGCGCGCTACTATCAGCAGGAGTCGTGGGTTCAGGCGCAGATCCAGCAACAGCAGCAGGTATGGCTGGATAAGGCGGGGCAGACGGAAGACGGTATCCGCGTCGAGATCGCGGCGAACATCGCCCATTCGGTAGAGGCGGTGGCGGCCTTCAACAACGGCGCGCAGTCGGTTGGCCTGTTCCGCACGGAGATGCTCTATATGGACCGGCCCGGCGCGCCATCGGAAGACGAACTCTACAACATTTTCTGCCAGGCGCTGGAGCCTGCCGCCGGGCGCAGCATTATCGTGCGGACTATGGATATCGGCGGTGATAAGCCGGTGGCCTACCTCAACATTCCGGCGGAAAATAACCCTTTCCTCGGCTACCGCGCGGTGCGCATCTATGAAGAGTACCAGGCGCTGTTTCATACTCAGCTGCGGGCGATTCTACGCGCTTCGGCGCACGGCTCGCTGAAGATCATGATCCCGATGATTTCCTCAATGGAAGAGATCCTGTGGGTGAAAGAGCGGTTGGCGGAGGCCAAACAGTCGCTGCGCGTCGAACAGATCCCGTTTGATGAAAAAATCCCGCTGGGCATCATGCTGGAGGTGCCGTCGGTGATGTTCATCATCGATCAGTGCTGCGAAGAGGTGGACTTCTTTAGCATCGGCAGCAATGACTTAACGCAGTATCTGCTGGCGGTCGATCGCGATAATGCGAAAGTGACGCGCCATTACAACAGTCTCAACCCGGCCTTCCTGCGTGCGCTGGACTATGCCGTGCAGGCGGCGCACCGGCAGGGGAAATGGATCGGCCTGTGCGGCGAGCTGGGGGCCAAAGGTTCGGTGCTGCCGCTGCTGGTCGGCCTCGGCCTGGATGAACTGAGCATGAGCGCGCCGGCGATCCCGGCGACCAAAGCGCGTCTGGCGCAGCTGGACAGCCGCGCCTGCCGTCAGCTGCTGAATCAGGCGATGCAGTGCCGTACCTCGCTGGAAGTGGAGCATCTGTTGGCCCAGTTCCGCATGCGCCAGCAGGATGTGCCGTTGATTAGCCGCCAGTGCATCACCCTCAACAGTGACTGGCGCAGCAAGGAGGAGGTGCTGAAGGGGATGACGGATAACCTGCTGCTGGCCGGGCGCTGCCGCTATCCGCGCAAGCTGGAGGCCGATCTCTGGGCCCGCGAGGCGGTGTTCTCCACCGGGCTGGGCTTCAGTTTTGCCATTCCGCACAGTAAATCCGAGCATATTGAGCAGTCGACCATTAGCGTCGCCCGCCTGGCGCAGCCGGTGAAGTGGGGTGATGAAGAAGCGCAGTTTGTGATTATGCTGACGCTAAACAAGCATTCGGCGGGCGACCAGCATATGCGCATCTTCTCGCGTCTGGCGCGGCGCATTATGCACGCCGAGTTCCGCCAGGCGCTGGTATCCGCTGAGAGCAGCGAGGCTATCGCAACGTTGCTCCAGCGTGAGCTTGAGATTTAAACTACTGAAATTTAGGGTTTTTTATCGTTTTTTTTGCACTGCCCATTTTATTTGCAATGAATTTTGCTGTGATTTCATTCCCCGTCACTCCTCTCTCACTTACCTCAGACCACACCGAAAGGTGTGGTTTTTTTATACATTTTTGTAACATCGATCGCAAATTTATAATTACACAATAACAAATTGTTTGATCATTATGTAATTCAGCGTTAGTTTGCCTGCGAAGAAAATCCATATTGACCGTCCGGGGTGGGCGAGAAACAAAGGGGGATTCGATGACTAAAGAGCAAGAGTTTCACTGCGACGTACTGGTGGTCGGTAGCGGTGCGGCAGGTATGTCAGCGGCAGTAAGTGCGGCACATCAGGGGCTGAATGTACTGATTGTGGAAAAAGCAGCGCGTTTCGGTGGCACTGCTGCCCGATCTGGTGGGTGGGTATGGATCCCGGGCAGCGATCAGGCTAAAGCCTGGGGCCATCTTGATTCAATTGAGTCGGTGAAGCGTTACTTAAAGCATGAAGGGGGTGCCAGCTATAACGAAGAACGAGTGGATGCATTCTTGCGTCATGGCCCGCAAGCCGCCGCCTTCTTTAGCCAGGATACCGCAGTCAAATTTGAAATGCCTCTCACTTTCCCTGATTACCATGCTGAAGCTCCCGGGGCAGCGCAGGGAGGACGCTCCATGGTGGCGAAGCCGTTCGATGCTCGTCAGTTGGGGAAACATTTGGCCCAATTGGAACCTCCGCTACCTGAATTGACAGTGTTTGGCATGATGATTGGGTCGGGCAACGATATTCGCCACTTTATGAAAGCGACGCGTTCGCTGGAGTCCGCCATCTACGCCACGAAGCGTTTAACTAAACATTTTTGGCAAACGTTGACCTGTGGACGAGGCATGACCTTAACCAACGGTAATGCTCTGATGGGCAGATTAGCTAAATCGGTCTTTGATAAGAATGTGCCGCTCTGGCTGAATTCACCCGTCAGGGAGTTGATCCTTAAAGAGGGGGCGGTCATTGGCGCAAAGGTAGAAAAAGAAGGATCGTTATATACGGTCTACGCATCGCGCGGTGTGGTGCTGGCCGCCGGCGGTTTTTCTCATGATATTAAGAGACGAAGCGAACACTATCCCCATACGCCAACCGGGAAGGAACACTGGAGCCCGACAGCCGAAACCAATACCGGCGACAGCCTGAATATGTTTGAAAATATCGGTGGGAGAGTCGATAGCCATTTGCCAAACGCCGCCGCATGGGCACCGATATCGTTAACCCGACGACCGGACGGCGGTCAGGGAGTGATGCCACACTTTATTGATCGGGCAAAGCCTGGCGTTATCGCGGTGACTCGTCAGGGACGCCGTTTCACTAACGAAGCCAACTCCTATCATGATTTCGTGCAGGCAATGATCAACGTTAGGGATGCTAAAAGTGAAGTTTGTGCCTGGTTAGTTTGCGATCGCCGAACTCTCAGACGCTACGGGCTGGGATGTGTCGCGCCATTTCCGCTACCGTTGAAACGCCATTTGACCTCCGGCTATCTCCTTGAAGGGCGCACGCTGGAAGCATTGGCGGAAAAAGCGGGCATTGAGGTGGCACAGTTTAAGGCGACGGTGGAGGAATATAACCGTTATGCCGCCTACGGTCAGGATCCGATCTTTGGTAAAGGTTCAAAAGCCTATAACCGTTATCAGGGCGATGCTTTGCATAATCCTAATCCTTGCATCAATACCATTGAGCGCGGGCCTTTTTATGCGGTGAAGGTTTTACCTGGTGATATCGGGACCTACAACGGTATCCCGGTTGATGCGGATAACCGTGTTCTGGATCAGCAGAAGAAGCCCATCCGCGGCCTGTTCGCCATAGGTAACGATGCCACTAGCATCATGGGCGGTAATTACCCGGGGGCAGGTATTACCCTGGGACCGGCATTAACTTTCGGATATGCCGTGGGTCAGTATTTGGCTCACTGCAGCACCCCTTCAGTCTCCGAGACGATAAAAAAAGCATCCTGATGCTTTAGCTATTTTTCTTGCCTCCGGATGCGCTCTTTCACGCATCCGGAAGGATGGGTTATTACTCTTGTTGAAGAACACGATTATGCAAATTGCACCATTATTTGATTTAAGCGGTAAGAAAATACTCATCACCGGGGCGGCAAAAGGTAATGGCGCCGCCTTAGCGCGCGGGATGTCGGATGCCGGGGCAGAAGTCATATTGGTCGATGTCGATGACAAAGGCGTGCAGCGTTTAGCAGATACGTTTAGAGCAGAAGGGCGATTAGCCAGTGCGTACCGGCTTGACGTTAGCCAGATCGAAGGATGTCTGCAGCTTGCTGAGGAGGTAGGGGATATCGATGTATTAATCAATAATGCAGGACTGTTGAAGCGGATCCCCTTTGCATCGGCATCTGTTTACGAGGCCTTTGCCGTCACGCTCGCCGTGAATGTTCATGGTCCTTTTAATATGACCCGTGCATTTTTACCTGCCTTAAAAAGACGGCGTGGAAATATTATTAATATTGCTTCTATCCAGTCCTTTGTCGCCGCACCAACCTCACCCACCTATGCCATCTCTAAAGGCGCGCTGGCGCAGTTAACCCGGACGCTTGCTGCGGAACTGGCGACGGATAATATACGTGTAAACGCCATTGCTCCGGGAATGATCGCGACAGAAATGTCGGCAAGTACAAGGGATAATGAAGAGGTTATGCAGCGTTTTTTGCAGCACGTGCCGATGAAGCGTGCCGCGCAACCTGATGAACTTATTGGTCCTGCGACTTTTCTCGCTTCGTCTGCTGCCAGCTATGTGACCGGTGTGATATTGCCTGTAGACGGAGGATATCTGGTGAGCTGATGGATTACCGTTGCGTTGAGGCTGGTGAGTGAAGCATCCCAAAACATATTGTTAGCACCTGATGCCCAAGATAAAGTACCGCTTCATAACAACCTGACAGCAGCGGTAAGTGCTATGAAATCAGAATCGCGTGGGATCCAGAGCGTGGAAATCGCCGGGCAAATTTTACGAGTACTGGTGGACCATTCCCGTCCCTTAACGCTCAGCGAAATAGCTGAGCGGGCAGGGACGACTTCTGCGCAAATTCATAACTATCTGGTAAGCATGACGCGCGTGGGTCTGCTTAAGCGTGACCCACAAAGTCAGAAATTTGAACCAGGGGCACTAGCCCTCCGTTTAGGCGTCGCAGCCCTACATAGCCAGTCGGTAGTGGAAGAGGCTATTGCTCATATTGCAGCGTTGGGACAGCGTTTAAACGTCAATATGTTTCTTTCTGTGTGGGGACGTTTTGGCCCGCTGGTCATTGACTATCGCGAGCATGGTGCAGTGATGAATATTGGTTTTCGCCTGGGAAGCGTACTTTCTCTGACCCAGACAGCGACAGGAAAACTTTTCGCCGCTTATCACGATCGCGAACAGTGTACCGAGGTAATTAACCAGCAGATGTTTACGCGCGATAAGCTGGATGATTATCTCTCCCCGGCTTTTCAGCAACAATTGGCCGCCATCAGGAGAGACAAAATATCGATTGCACAGTCTTATCCGTTGGCATCAATTACCAGCCTTGCTGTCCCGGTGTTTGCGGCTGACAACTCGCTTACCCTGACGATCAGCGCATTTGCGGCCGCTCATGATTTGATAGGTGAGCGCTTAACGATGGTGAGCAATGCTCTTCAAGCGCTCGCCGCCTCCCTTTCATGCAATGAGATCGCTTATGAATCACGTTGATAATGATAAGAACTCGCGTGGAGTGCAGTCGGTTGAAACAGCCGCCTTGATGTTAGAGTTCCTCACAGGCCAACAGGGTGGTGTGCCGCTAAAAAAGATTGCCCAGGCTGTCGGTATGAGTCCGGCACGGGCTTTCCCGTATCTTATAAGCCTGGTACGTAGTGGACTGGTGACAAAGGATGATGCACGAGGGCTTTATCTGCCCGGCGAACTGTCACAGCAGTTAGGAATGCTGGCTCTGCATTTACACCGTCCTTACGATACCGCTGAACATACGTTGAAGATCTTAAACCTGGAATGCGGACATAGTGCTGCCCTGAGCGTTTGGGGGAACATGGGACCAACGGTCGTGCGCGTTGAAGAGAGTCGTTATAGCGTATATCCGGAAATTCGAATCGGGTCGGTGATGTCGCTGGAGCAGACCTCCATTGGTCAGGTATTTTCCGCCTGGATGCCAGAGGAGATCGTTCGCGAGGCATGGGAGGCGGAGTATTGGCGACGTGAGCACCGTGCGGCGCCGAAAACGGCTATGGCGGCATTCTTTGCGAAGTTAGAGGCTGTTCGTCAGGCCGGGTGCGACTTCAAGCAAAATGTTCCTGCGCCAGGATTGAGTTCCGTGAGCGCGCCGGTTTTTGATCTCAGTGGTTCAATAGCTTACGCGTTGACCTTGTTTGATGAGAGTGGGGTCATTGATGTGAGCCCCGGCGGTGCAGCCCAACAAGTGTTGCGCCATCATGCATACTGCCTGTCGGCAGCGCTGGGGCTACGGATTGATTATCCCACTGGTGATTTAGCGGTTACCTCAACGCGTTGAGTGTCTCTAGTGTGCCTCGCATCAATGGTCGCTACTCGGGCTGGTTTTCCTGGCCGTCATTGGAACGACCTCACTCAGCACAGCCAGGCAAACCGCGTCGCCTACCTGTTGGGTGGAGGCAGAGCCCTGCATATCCGGCGTCTTCGGCCCGCTGGCGATCGTCTGCTCAATTGCCGCCAGGATGCCGTTGTGCGCAGCGTGATAGCGCGCATCGCCGTTCCCGAGAAAATCAAGCATCATCGCCCCGGCCCATATGGTGGCGATCGGATTGGCGATATTTTTCCCGTAGATATCCGGCGCTGAACCGTGGACCGGCTCGAACAGCGACGGGAAGGTGCGCTCCGGGTTGAGATTGGCCGATGGCGCAATACCAATGGTACCGGTGCAGGCCGGGCCAAGATCGGAGAGAATATCACCGAACAGATTGGAGCCGACGACCACGTCAAACCGCTCCGGCTGCAGCACGAAGCGGGCGCAGAGAATATCGATATGCTGCTTGTCCCAGCGGATCTCGGGATAGTTTTTGGCCATCTCCTCCACCCGCTCATCCCAGTAGGGCATGCTGATGGCCAGCCCGTTGGATTTCGTCGCCGAGGTCAGCGTTTTGCGCGGGCGGCTTTGCGCCAGCTCGAAGGCGTAGCGCAGGATACGGTCAACGCCCCGGCGGGTAAAGATCGACTCCTGAATCACCACTTCATGCTCGGTGCCTTCATTTGCGCGCCCGCCCAGAGCGGAATATTCGCCTTCGGTGTTCTCGCGCACCACGTAGAAATCGATATCGCCAGCCTTTTTCCCCGCCAGCGGGCAGGTGACGCCGGGGAACAGGCGCACCGGGCGCAGGTTGACGTACTGATCGAACTCGCGGCGGAACTTCAGTAGCGACCCCCACAGCGAGATATGATCCGGGACGGTATCCGGCCAGCCGACGGCGCCAAAGTAGATGGCGTCGAACCCCTGTAACTGCTCGCGCCAGTCGTCCGGCATCATCTTACCGTGATGAACATAATATTCGCAGCTTGCCCACTCCATCTGCTCGAAGCTCAGCGCCAGATCCCACCGCTGCGCGGCGGCTTTCAGCACGCGGATCCCTTCAGGCAGAACTTCTTTGCCAATTCCGTCACCCGGGATGGCGGCAATACGACAGGTTTTTTTCATTCCGGTTCTCACTTTTTAGCGATGATGTTTGACCACCTGCTTATCCTATAATTGACTGATTCATAATTAATCACGCTAACTGGTGAAACATAAAACACAGTTCATGAATAATCTGCCGCTGCTGAATGATTTACGCGTCTTTATGCTGGTCGCCCGCCGGGCCGGGTTTGCCGCCGCCGCTGAGGAGCTGGGCGTATCGCCGGCTTTTGTCAGCAAGCGGGTTTCGCTGCTGGAGCAAACCCTGAATGTGATGTTGCTGCACCGGACCACCCGCCGGGTCACCATTACCGAAGAGGGAGAGCGGATCTACGAGTGGGCGCAGCGCATTCTGCAGGATGTCGATGAGATGATGGACGAGCTTTCCGACGTGCGTCAGGTGCCGCAGGGAACGCTGCGGATTATCAGCAGCTTCGGCTTTGGCCGCCGGGTGGTGGCCCCCGCGCTGTCGGCGCTGGCGCTTCAGTACCCGCAGCTGGAGCTGCGTTTTGATGTTCAGGACCGGCTGGTGGATTTAGTCAATGAAGGGGTGGATCTCGATATTCGCCTCGGCGACGATATCGCGCCGAATCTGATTGCCCGCCAGCTGGCGCGCAATCACCGCGTGCTCTGTGCGTCGCCGCAGTTCCTCGCCCGCCATGCGCCGCCGAAACAGCTGAGCGATCTGGCGGCTCTGCCGTGCCTGGTGATTAAAGAGCGGGATCATCCGTTCGGCGTCTGGCAGCTGCATAGCAAAGAGGGCCAGCACGCCATCAAAGTGACCGGGCCGCTGTCGTCCAACCATGGTGAAATTGTTCATCAGTGGTGTCTGGACGGGCAGGGGATTGCGCTCCGTTCGTGGTGGGACGTCAGGGAGAATATCGCCAGCGGGCATCTGGTGCAGGTGCTGCCGGACTACTGGCAACCGGCCAACGTCTGGGCGGTTTACGTCTCCCGCCTGGCGACGTCGGCTAAAATTCGCACCACCGTGGAGTTTCTGCGCCACTATTTCCAGCAACACTATCCGCAGCATGAGCCGACGGCCAGGGCCGTCGGCAAAGGCGATTAAACCCCAAGGCGGTCGCGCAGGCTGTAGTAGGCGGCGCCCATCGCGGTAAAGGGGATACGCAGGCTGCGGCCGCCCGGGAACGGGTAGTGCGGCAGTTTGGCAAAGGCGTCGAAACGCTCGGCGTCGCCGCGCAGCAGTTCCGAAATCAATCGTCCGGCGAGGTGGGTACAGGTGACCCCATGCCCGCTGTAGCCCTGCATGTAGTAGATGTTGCTATCCAGGCGACCAAACTGCGGCATCCGCGACAAGGTCAGCAGGAAGTTGCCCGTCCAGCGGTAGTCAATCTTCACCCCCTGCAGCTGTGGGAAGGTTTTCAGCAGCTTTGGCATAATCAGCCGCTCCACATCGTCCGGGTCGCGGGCGCCGTAGACCACGCCGCCGCCGTACAGCAGGCGGTTATCGCCGGTCAGACGGTAGTAGTCCAGCAGGTAGTTACAGTCTTCCACACAGTAGTTTTTCGGGATCAGCGAGCGGGCGACCTCCTCCGACAGCGGCGCGGTGGTGACCACCTGGGTGCCGCACGGCATGCTGCGCTTCGCCAGCTCCGGCTCCAGTTTGTCACCGAGATAGGCGTTGCCGGCGACGATCACATAGCGGGCAGTGACCTGGCCGCGGGCGGTGCTGACCACTGCCGGGCTGGTGTGCTGGATGCGGGTGACCGGCGACTGCTCATACACCCGGCCGCCGTTCAGGCGAATAGCGTCCGCTTCGCCGATGGCGAGGTTGAGCGGGTGAATATGGCCGCCGCTGTGGTCGAGCAGGGCGCCGACGTAGCGGTCGCTGTCCACTTCGCGACGAATCGCCTCTCTGTCCAGCAGCTCCAGCTGCGTGTTGCCGTAGCGCTCCCAGTTGGCTTTCTGTTCTTCCAGCGTCTCCAGCTGTTTATGGTTCATCGCCACGAACAGGCCGCCCGGTCGGTAATCGCACTGGATCTGATAGCGCTGGATGCGTTCGCGGATAATATCGCCGCCTTCGAACATCATGCTGCCGAGCATTTTCGCCGCATCCGGGCCGTAGTTTTTTTCAATCACGTCGATATCGCGGCTGTAGGAGTTAACCAGCTGACCGCCGTTGCGGCCGCTGGCGCCGAAGCCGATGCGCGCCCCTTCCAGCACCACCACGTCGTAGCCCATTTCGGCAAGATGCAGGGCAGAGGAGAGGCCGGTGTAGCCGCCGCCGACGACGCAGACGTCGCAGCTTATCGATTCGTCCAGCGTCGGAAAGGGTTCATATTTGTTGGCGCTGGCGGCGTAATAGCTGGTGGTATGTTCGGTCATGATTAAGACTCCAGGGCAATCCAGATGGTTTTCAGTTCGGTGAATTTTTCCAGGGCGTGCAGCGACTTATCGCGCCCGTTGCCGCTCTGTTTGTAACCGCCGAAGGGGACGGTCATATCACCATCGTTATAGTTGTTGACGAAGACCGAACCGGCCTTCAGGCGGCGGCTCATGCGGTGGGCGCGTGAGAGATCCCGAGTCCATACCGCGGCGCCGAGGCCGTAGTCGCTGTCGTTGGCAAGCCGCAGCGCCTCGTCTTCGCTTTTGAATCGCGTCACCACCAGCACCGGGCCGAAGATCTCTTCCCGGCTGAGGGTGGAAGCCGGGTCGACGTCAATGAAAATGGTCGGGCCGACGGCGGCTGGCCATGGATTTTTCCGCCCATCGAGGAACAGCGTGCTTTTACTTTCGCCGCCGCGAATAAAACTGTGCACGCTGTCGGCATGGGTGTTGTCAATCAGCATGCCCATGGTGGTGTTTGGGTCGAGTGGGTTGCCCGGCTGCCAGTGTTGCGCTTCGGTTTTCAGTCGCGCCAGGAACTCGTCGGCGATGCTCTCCTCCAGCAGCAGGCGGGTGCCGGCGATGCACACCTGGCCCTGGTTGTAGAAGATGCCGCCGGCGGTGGCGCTGACCGCTTTTTGCAGATCCGGGCAGTCGGCGAAGACGATGTTGGCGCTCTTGCCGCCCGCTTCCAGCCACACGCGCTTCATATTGCTGTCGCCGGCGTCTTTCAGCAGCTGCTTGCCGGTGCGGGTGGAGCCGGTAAAAGTAATGACCTCCACGTCAGGATGCAGGGCGAGCGCCTGTCCGGCCTCGTGACCAAAGCCGCTGACCACGTTCAGCACGCCGTCCGGCAGGCCGGCCTCTTTCGCCAGCCCGGCGAGGCGCAGGGCGGTGAGCGGCGATTTTTCCGACGGCTTAAGGATCACGCTGTTGCCTGCCGCCAGCGCCGGACCGAGCTTCCAGCAGGCCAGCAGCAGCGGGAAGTTCCATGGCACCACCGCGGCGATGACGCCAATCGGTTCGCGGACGATCATCGCCAGCTCGTTGCTGCCGGTGGGGGCCACTTCGCCATAGACTTTATCCAGCGCTTCGGCATACCAGCGAATGGCGCGGGCGGCGCCGGGAATATCGTCGCGCAGGCTGTGGCGAATCGGTTTGCCGGTATCCAGCGTTTCCAGCAGCGCCAGCTCTTCGCGGTGGGCCTCCATCAGGTCGGCGAAGCGTGTGAGAACCGCTTTACGCTGCGCGGGGGCGGCCTGTGACCAGTCGCCGTTATCAAAGACCCGGCGCGCGGCCTTCACCGCCAGCTCGACGTCGGCTTTTTTGCCGCGGGCGACATGGGCTAACGTTTGCTGCGCGGCAGGGTCAATGGTTTCAAAGGTGGTATTATCGACCGCGGCGCAATATTCGCCGTTAATAAATAATCGTGTTTCAATGGCCAGGCTTTTCGCTTTTTCCTGCCAGTAAGCCAGGTGCTGAAAATTCATCATGACTCCTTAAAAACATTATCGGCAAATTAATCATTTCGGCGTTTTCAGGCTGCACGGGGGCGCTGCGCCAGGCGCAGGGCATCGTGAATCCCCGGAGTTGAATACCGTTTTATTGCCCTAAATTTCGGCAGGTTGTCTGCATGCCGAATAATTCAGGGACGAGTCGCCATTCACGGCGTTAATTATTTCAGGGCCAGCAGGAAATAGGATTCCCTTCCGGCACAAACGTTATGACGGCGAGTTTTTCGCGGCGACGAAAATAAAATTTCCGCCGTCGCAGGTCTGAAGAAAGCCTGAACCTCGTTCAGGCTAACTATTCAGAATGTGGTGGGGGTGTGGGCACTGATGATGCGGCAGATGCCTGCCGAGGTGTTGCTGAAGCTGTGCGGGATGCCGGTGTTAATGGCATAGCTCTGTCCAGCCACCAGGTGGTACGACTGACCGTTAATGGTCAGCACGATCTCCCCCTCCAGTATGGTGCCTATCTCCTCACCCTGATGCTTAATCCTCTCCCCGGTCGTGGTTCCAGGCTGGTAAGTTTCAAAAATCATCGCCAGCGTACGGTTCGGATTTCCGTTATGAACCAGCTTCATGGAAACGCCCTGACTGCCCATTTCGATAAGGTCATCCTGATTAATGACCACCTGGGGTTCGTCCGGCTTTTCGGGTTCAGAAAAGAATTCCGAGAGCGACAGCCCATAGACTTTCAGCAGCTTTTGCAGCGTACTGATGGCGGGACTGACTTTGTCCTGCTCTATGGTGCTGATGGCACTATGTGTTAACCCAGACAGTTCGGCGGCACGACGCTGCGAGAGACCCAGCTGTTGGCGGATCTCTGACAGACGTTTCCCTGGCGCCAGTCCGTCATCGCTCATATTTGCATTTCCTTAACGGTAGTGGTCAGCGCCGCCGCTTTTCAGCATGATGGCCCTGACAGGCGGTGATAAAACCATCAAACAACATACGCGACAGGGCGTATTCGCTACTGTTCCATTCAGGATGCCACTGTACGCCCAGCGCGAAAGGGTGATCGTTCACGCTGACCGCTTCCACCAGTCCATCCGGCGCTCGCGCCTCCACGCGCAGCTGCGGACTCAGGGTTTTTGCCCCTTGTCCGTGTAGCGAGTTTACCCAAAACGTGTTGCAGCCCGGTATCAATTGCGACAGCAATCCTCCTTCCTGAACCTCAACCTGATGGGACGGGGCATACTGCTGCTCGACGGGCAGTTCAGGATCTTCGCGATGCTCCAGCAGCTCAGGCTGCTCGAACAGACGACGATACAGAGTCCCACCGGTGGCGACAACCAGTTCCTGCAGTCCACGACAGATGGCGAAAATGGGGATGCGCCTTTCGAGTGCGGCGTTAATCAGCGCCATGCTCAGAAGATCACGCCCGGGGTCGGCGTCAGGCTCATCGCCGTTTTCACCATAAAGGTGCGGCTGCACGTTACTGGGGCTGCCTGGCAGGTATATCCCGTCCAGTTTATCGACTAACGCGTTCAGCAACTCCGGCTCCGCCAGCGCATGCGGCAGGGCGATCGGCAGTCCGCCGGCGTTAACAATTGCATTCAGGTACTTTTCTTGCAAGGTCTGGGTCTGGTGACCCTTAAGCCTGTTTCTACACATCACGACGCCAATAACTGGCTTGTACATTATATTTTCCATGATCGCCCTCACAAAGTGGACTAAATTATGACCGCTATAGCGGGTTTAACGGCCATATCGTTCAATATTTTCTCAATCTAGCAGTGGAAATAGCCCTTTGCAAACTTAATTTAACATTTGACAAACAATTTATTTGCATACACAGTCGATGGGGTGGACATTATATTTAACGGTCTGAGTGCAGGACCGAAACCAAACCAACGGCGGTGAATCATGGAAACCAATATCGTAGAAGTTGAGAATTTTGTTCAGCAAACGGAAGAGAGACGGGTCAGCGCGTTCGCGAAAGAAGTGAAGCGCTACCTCGAAACCTACCCTGATACCCAATATGTCGATGTCCTCCTCACTGATCTGAACGGCTGCTTCCGCGGCAAGCGCATCCCCGTTGCCGGCCTGAGCAAGCTGGAGAAAGGCTGTTATTTTCCGGCCTCGGTGTTTGCGATGGATATTCTCGGCAACGTCGTGGAAGAGGCCGGTCTGGGCCAGGAGATGGGCGAGCCGGATCGCAGCTGCATCCCGGTGCCCGGTACCTTAACGCCTTCAGCGGCCGATCCGCAGTCGATAGCCCAGGTACAGCTGACTATGGTTGATGAAGATGGCGCTCCCTTTGACGTTGAGCCGCGGAACGTACTCAACCGCCTCTGGCAGCAGCTGCGCCAGCGCGGGCTGTTCCCCGTGGTAGCGGTAGAGCTGGAGTTCTATTTACTGGACCGCAAACGCGATGCCGAAGGCTACCTGCAGCCGCCGTGCGCGCCGGGCACCGACGATCGCAACACCCAGAGCCAGGTCTACTCGGTCGATAACCTGAACCACTTTGCCGACGTGCTCAACGACATCGACGAGCTGGCGAAACTGCAGCTGATCCCCGCCGACGGCGCGGTGGCCGAAGCCTCGCCGGGCCAGTTTGAAATCAATCTCCACCATACCGATAACGTGCTGGACGCCTGCGATGATGCGCTGGCGTTAAAACGTCTCGTGCGTTTAATGGCGGAGAAGCATAAGATGCACGCCACTTTTATGGCCAAGCCTTATGAAGAGCATGCGGGCAGCGGGATGCATATCCACATCAGCATGCTGAACAATAAAGGGGAAAACGTGCTGGTGGACGGCGACGGGGAAGACTCCGCGCTGCTCAAACGCGCGCTGGCCGGGATGATCGATCTGATGCCGGCCTCGATGGCGCTGCTGGCGCCGAACGTGAACTCGTATCGCCGCTTCCAGCCGGGGATGTATGTCCCGACGCAGGCTTCCTGGGGCCATAACAACCGTACCGTGGCGCTGCGGATCCCGTGCGGCGAACGGCAGAACCACCGCGTGGAGTATCGCGTGGCGGGAGCGGACGCCAACCCGTATCTGGTGATGGCGGCGATTTTCGCCGGTATCCTGCACGGGCTGGATAACCCTCAGCTGCCTTTGCAGGAAGAGGTGGAAGGTAACGGCCTGGAACAAGAAGGGCTGCCGTTCCCGATCCGTCAGAGCGACGCGCTGTGGGAGTTTATGCAGAACGATCACCTGCGTGAGCGTCTCGGCGAGCGTTTTTGCCACGTTTTCCATGCCTGCAAGCATGATGAATTATTGCAGTTTGAGCGTCTTATCACAGAAACTGAAATTGAGTGGATGTTGAAAAACGCCTGATGGTCGCCCCGCGAGGGGCGCATGAGTTGAGTCATGAGTAGCATCATACGGCCTGAGCGGAGCCTGGTCGTCCTTTTTGCTGGGAGCCCAGCCATTTCCCGGATGTCGCGTTAAGGAGCGCAGGCGGCAACGGGGCTTCAGTTAACGACACAGTGTGTGACGAGGAAATGAGATGATGCAGATGTTCAAATATCCGCAGGGAGAGGGAGGCCGCTCAGGCCGCATTGGATGCCAGCCAGCAACCGCTCACCGGTCCGTCTTACCCTTTTATTTATGCCTTACCCCCTTGCTAAGCAGGTTTGTCACGCGAACGTTGTGCCCGCAAACTGTTATCCGCAAGGGGGGAATGGTCGATGGCAATTAATCTTCCTGCGCATAACGCCGCTCAGGCGGGCAGACCGCGTCTGCGTAAATCCCTCAAACTCTGGCAAGTGGTGATGATGGGGCTCGCCTATCTGACGCCGATGACGGTGTTTGATACCTTCGGCATTGTCTCCGGCATCAGCAACGGTCACGTCCCGGCGTCGTATTTGCTGGCGCTGGCTGGCGTGCTGTTCACCGCCATCAGCTACGGCAAACTGGTGCGCCAGTTCCCGGAAGCCGGCTCCGCCTACACCTACGCGCAAAAATCCATCAGTCCGCACGTCGGCTTTATGGTCGGCTGGTCGTCGCTGCTGGATTATCTGTTCCTGCCGATGATCAACGTCCTGCTGGCGAAGATCTATCTCTCGGCGCTGTTCCCGGAAGTGCCGCCATGGGTGTGGGTGGTGACCTTTGTCGCCATTCTGACCGCCGCGAACCTGAAAAGCGTTAACCTGGTGGCCAACTTCAACACCCTGTTCGTGCTGGTGCAGATCTCGATTATGGTGGTGTTTGTCATTCTGGTGGTCCAGGGGCTGCACAAAGGCGAGGGGGTAGGGACCGTCTGGTCGCTGCAGCCGTTTATCAGCCAGAATGCGCATCTGATCCCGATTATTACCGGGGCGACCATCGTCTGCTTTTCGTTTCTCGGCTTCGACGCGGTGACCACGCTGTCGGAAGAGACGCCTGACGCCGCGCGGGTGATCCCGAAGGCGATTTTTCTCACCGCGATGTACGGCGGCATTATTTTCATCGTCGCGTCGTTCTTTATGCAGCTGTTTTTCCCGGATATTCATCGCTTTAAAGACCCGGACGCCGCGCTGCCGGAGATTGCGCTGTACGTGGGCGGCAAGCTGTTCCAGTCAATTTTCCTCTGCACCACCTTTGTTAATACCCTGGCGTCCGGCCTGGCGTCCCATGCCAGCGTCTCCCGTCTGCTGTACGTGATGGGCCGCGATAACGTCTTCCCGGAGCGCATTTTCGGCTATGTGCATCCGAAATGGCGCACCCCGGCGTTGAACGTGATTATGGTGGGTATTGTCGCGCTGTCGGCGCTGTTCTTCGACCTGGTGACCGCCACCGCGTTGATTAACTTCGGCGCGCTGGTGGCCTTCACCTTCGTTAACCTGTCGGTGTTCAACCACTTCTGGCGGCGCAAGGGGTACAACAAAACCTGGAAGGATCGACTGCACTATCTGCTGCTGCCGATGGTCGGGGCGTTGACGGTAGGGGTGCTGTGGATCAACCTCGAGGCCACTTCCCTGACGCTCGGTCTGGTGTGGGCGGCGCTTGGTCTGCTGTATCTGGCTTATCTGACCCGACGCTTCCGTAAACCGCCGCCGCAGTTCGATGCCGCCAAGGCGGAGCAGGCCTGGGAGTCCTAGAGCCTGACGCAGAAACCGAACAAAGGCAGGCCCGCAGGCCTGCCTTTGTTATGGCATCGGTAAGGGACAGTACAGGATGGTAAAGAAATCAGCAGAAAACGGCGGAGAACGGAAGGTATTATTTCTTCTTTTTATGGACAGGTAACTGACTGGCGCGCCGCTCTTTGAGGTACGACACCAGACTGTAGATGGCGACGCCCAGCAGCGCCACCGCGACGATAAAGAGAATAAGACCCGACATAGACCAACCTAAAATTCTGTTTAGAAAGGGAAAAAGATACAGGGCTCAGTTGAAGATAACATCGGGATATGTCTGAAAGATGACGCCTCATCGCGGGAATATCCGCCGCAGGGGTTGTGATAAAATATTTCCCGCAGGAATGTGACAGCCTGGGTTTCAGCTGAAAGGGCGTAACACTCCGTTAAGTGATTTTACAGAAGTGCGGCCAGCAGCGGGTTACGCTGACCGCGAATTAGAATGATCTGAGAGCAAGACATGTATAAGAAAACCCTCAGCCTGCTGGGCGTGGCGCTGGCGCTGACGGCCTTCGCCAGTCAGGCTGAAAATGAACGTCAGGCGATCCGCGAGCGGATCGTGGAGCAGGTCCTGAAACCGTGTGAAGGTAAAAAAGCGGGCGATAAGGTGGTGATCACCGATCGCCGCGGCGGTGAGCACGAGGCGATCTGTACCCTGGCGGCGGTTCCACTGCCGGAGTGAGTTAGCGATATCGCGGCGCCGGTTGCCCGGTTCGCGCGCTGGTAAACAGCGCCAGTCGCGTCTGCTCGAAAGCCTCCCACAATCCCAGGTCATGCACGGGCGGTAAGGTGACCTTTTCCCCCATCTCCAGTCCCCTGAGGGCGGCGTCAACCAGATCCTCGGTGGTCATGACCGTACCGGTGGGCAGGGCGTCCAGCGCCACGCCGGAGGTCGGCCACAGATCGGTGGCGGTCGCCGCCGGCAATACCGCCTGAATACGCACGCCGCTGTCGGCAAACTCATCCTGCAGGCCACGGGTAAAGCTCAACACCCAGGCTTTGCTGGCGCTGTAGACCGCGCTGCCCGGCAGCGTATGCAGCGCAAGAATAGAGGCAATATTGATCAGCGTTCCGCGGCCCCGGGGAGCGAAAGCGGCCAGCGCGGCATAGCTCAGGCGCAGGAGCGCGGTGGTGTTGAGCGTATGAATCGCCTGGTGCTCGCGCGGCGTACTGGCGAGAAAGCCCGCCATTTTTGCCGTGCCGGCGTTGTTGATGAACAGGTCAATGGCGGGATCGTGCTGCAGACGCTGCTCCACGGCTTCAATGCCTTGCTCCTCGCTCAGGTCGGCCTTGACGATGCTGGCCCGGATGGCGTAGCGCGCCTGCAGCTGCCCGGCGAGCGCCTGCAGCCGATCTTCACGGCGGGCGGCGAGGATCAGATCGTAGCCGCGAGCGGCGAGTCGTTCGGCATAGATCGCGCCGATACCTGAGGAAGCGCCGGTGATAAAAGCAGTGTGCGATGACTGGGACATGAGTATTGCCTCTTAAAAGGTTGCATTATTAAACCAAATTCAGCATGAGATACTTGGTTTAATAATGCAACCATTTTGCCGGGCTTTTTTTATTTTTGCCTGCCGCGGGCAGCGATTAGTCGTTCAGCGGAACGGCGATGGTGATATCCGCCGGGGCCAGCTCACGGCCATCCGCCGACTGCAGGACCAGTTTACGCAGGGGCTGGCGCTGCTGGCGGTCAATGAGCCGGGTTGCCGGTTCGTCAGGATCGAACAGATAGTCATCCGCCCACTGGGAAAGGGCGACCAGCACGGTCTGCAGGGCGCGGCCCTTATCCGTCAGGACGTACTCCTGCCAGGCGCTGCCGTCGGAGGCCGGCTGCAGACGCAGGATGCCTTCATCCACCAGCATTTTCAGGCGTCCGGCGAGCATATTTTTGGCAATGCCGAGGTTTTTCTGGAATTCACTAAAACGGCACGCCCCGCGCAGGGCATCGCGGACGATAAGCAGCGACCACCAGTCACCGATAACGTCGAGGGAGCGGGCGACAGGACAGCAGCTGTTTTCAAGACGGGTACGTTTCACGAAAGCCTCCGGGTTAGTTGTTTCATTATAAAACTATTTGGTCGGCAGAGGAAATTTTCGGCGGCGGTCTAAGTTTGCGAGCGAATGCCAGGAAAAATGGCATAAATCCGTCACAATTAACCCGATGATAATAAATGACTAAGGATGAAGGGATGAAAAAACGTCTACTCGCCGCCGCCGTAGCCGGCGCGGTCATGTTATCCGCCGGCGCTCTGGCGCAGGACACGGCCGCCCCGGAGGGGTATCAGCTGCAGCAGGTGCTGATCATGAGTCGTCACAACCTGCGCGCGCCGCTGGCCAATAACGGTAGCGTGCTGGAGCAGTCCACCGCCAAAGCCTGGCCGCAATGGGATGTGCCGGGCGGCCAGCTGACCACCAAGGGTGGTGTGCTGGAGGTGTATATGGGCCACTATATGCGCGAATGGCTGGCGCAGCAGAAGCTGGTGACCAGCGGCGAGTGCCCGCCGGAAAACGCTGTTTACGCCTACGCTAACAGCCTGCAGCGCACCGTCGCCACCGCGCAGTTCTTTATCACCGGCGCGTTCCCGGGCTGCGGCATTGCGGTGCATCATCAGCCGCAGATGGGCACCATGGACCCGACCTTCAACCCGGTTATCACCGACGACTCCCCGGCGTTTCGTGAGAAAGCGCTGCAGGCGATGGAAAAAGAGCGCCAGGGGATGCAGTTGACCGAGAGTTACAAGCTGTTGGAGACGATGATCGATTACCGCAACTCGCCCTCCTGCAAAGAGAAGCAGGTCTGTTCCCTGAGCGAGGGTAAAGATACTTTTAGCGCCGGTTATCAGCAGGAGCCGGGGGTGTCCGGGCCGCTGAAGATGGGCAACTCGCTGGTGGACGCCTTCACCCTGCAATATTATGAAGGCTTCCCCAAAGACCAGGTGGCGTGGGGGGAGATCGCCAGCGATAAGCAGTGGCAGGTGCTGTCGAAGCTGAAAAACGGCTATCAGGATAGTCTGTTTACTTCGGTGGCGGTGGCGCAAAACGTGGCCAAGCCGCTGGTCAACTATATCGATAACGCGCTGGTGGGCGAGGGGGCCAGCAAGGCGAAAGTCACGCTGCTGGTGGGACACGACTCGAATATTGCCTCGCTGCTGACGGCGCTGGACTTTAAGCCCTATCAACTGCCCGGCCAGTATGAGCGCACGCCTATCGGCGGCAAACTGCTGTTTCAACGCTGGCACGACAGCGGCAGCAACCGCGATCTGATGAAGATTGAGTATGTCTACCAGAGCACCGAGCAGCTGCGTAACGCCGACCCATTGACGTTGCAGACCCCGCCGCAGCGGGTCACGCTGGCGCTTAACGGCTGCCCGGTCGATGACCAGGGTTTCTGTCCGCTGGAGACCTTTAAAAAGGTGATCAACGAGGCGGCGAAATAACGAAAAAACCCGGAGCAATCCGGGTTTTTTAGCAGGTTAGGGTGAGACTCGGCAGGGATAAACGTCCTAAACGTTTTTACGCTCAATCGTCTGTTCACCCCAGAACAGCGCATCTTTATCGGTTTTGGCAAAGGCCAGCGCCAGCACTTCGTCGCTGCCTTCCTCCCAGATTTGCTCCGCCAGTTTTTCATCATAGTGGGCGACTTCGAAAATCGCCTCGGCGATCTCCGGCGAGGTGTTACGTAAACTTGCCCATTCGCCGACGCGATGTGCTTTTGCTTCTTGAGTTGGCATAGTGCTCCTCCTGCGGAAGATTAGCCGTGCAGTTTAACGGCCAGTTTGGCGACATGTTCACCCTGATAGCGGGCGATGGCTAACTCTTCCTCGCTTGGCTGACGCGAGCCGTCGCCGCCGGCAATAGTGGTTGCGCCATAAGGCGTCCCGCCGCGGACCTGGGAGATATCGAACAGCTCCTGGGCGCCGTAGCCGATCGGCACGATGATCATGCCGTGGTGGGCCAGCGTCGTCCAGGTGGAGGTAATGGTTTGTTCCTGGCCGCCGCCGGTGCCGGTTGAGCTGAATACGCTGGCGATCTTGCCATACAGCGCGCCGGATGCCCACAGGCCGCCGGTCTGATCGAGGAAGGTGCGCATTTGTCCGGACATATTGCCGAAACGAGTCGGGGTACCAAAGATGATGGCGTCATACTCAGCCAGTTCCTGCGGCGTAGCGACAGGCGCGTTTTGCGTTTTACCGCCTGCTTTGGCAAACGCTTCTGCCTGCATGGTTTCCGGCACGCGCTTCACAACCACCTCAACGCCGTCCACCCGGTTCGCCCCATCGGCGACGGCATGAGCCATGGTTTCAATGTGTCCATACATGGAATAATAAAGCACCAGAATTTTAGCCATTTCCATCACTCCTCGGTTGCATTATAAGCCAGCCAAATAGCTGGTACCTTTAAAGATAAAGCCTCTGCCGAAGAGTGCAAATCCAACGGGCATTTATTTGATTTATAACAAAATGACAAAGCATTATTTACTTTTCCTTGCGCAGCGCGGCCTGAGCGGCGGAGAAGCGGGAAGCGATGCCTCCGTCATTCTGGCCGGTGCGGCGAGGATGTAGCATCAGGATACATTTTCGCTAACTATTTTTTCTTCGTCAGCAGAGGAGGTTAGCGCCATCACGCGGCGCGAGGGGATTTTTTTCGCCAGGCTTTGTTTCTGAATGTGACATTTGCCATCGTCAGCGGCAGTCATTCACTAACCTTATAGATACGCGGCAGGACAGCGGCGTCGCCGCTCCCGCGTAATGCACTATGATGTCTAACCTAATGGAGGTCAGTAATGGCAAACCATCGTGGCGGTTCTGGCAACTTTGCTGAAGACCGTGAAAGAGCATCAGAAGCAGGACGTAAAGGTGGCCAGCATAGCGGGGGGAATTTTAAAAATGACCCTCAGCGCGCCTCAGAGGCTGGTAAAAAAGGGGGTAAAAACAGTCACGGTAGTCGTGAGAGTTAACGCGCGACTCGCACTGTTCTCTTTGATGCGGTGTTAATCTCCCCGACCCAACCGCATCGCCCTCGCCGCCGGCATCAGCCGGCGGGTTTTTTTTTAATGTTGGGGGGGGGGGGTCCCCCCGGGGCGAGTGACAAAAGGGGGCGGGGGAAAGGGAATTGGGATTTTTTGTCTTTGTTATAATTGTTCGT
>NZ_JAIJYL010000080.1:0-2602 GCF_019753495.1 Klebsiella sp. TF21-TM
GAACGGTCTGCGTTGTCGGGAAGATGCGTGATCTGATCCTTCAACTCAGCAAAAGTTCGATTTATTCAACAAAGCCGTGGAGAGGGTAATGAACGGGTAACATCTACCCATCGTACACAACAGAAAGCAATAGATGCGGCTCGTTCAATCTCCCGCAATCAGGAAAGTGAACTGGTTATTTATCGACCAAATGGACAAATCAGAGATAGAGACTCCCATGGAAAAGATCCATTCCCCCCTAAAGGATGAGAAGTGAGGAAAAAAAAGGCTATGCAGCCTCTTTTTTCTATCAATTTCAATAGAAAGCCTAATCTGTTCATTTAATGAGCACAATCTTTTTCTTGATGTTTCGGGCAGCGTATAACAACGTATGAATCCATGCGGCAGGCAATTTGCCAATATGCTGAACGTGCTGCGGAAAAATTGCGCCAGGAACGTCAGTACTGCGGTCAGGTATCAGCTTTCATAAAAACCTCGACTTTTTCAAAACATGAACCCTATTACAGCAAAGTCTCCAGCGAACAGCTCTGCATTCCATCACGTGATACGCGGGACATTATCGCGGCGGCGGGCCGGGCTCTGGATAAAATCTGGAAAGACGGACATAACTATGCAAAGGCGGGAGTCATGCTCAACGATTTCCGTCCCTGCGGAGTTACCCAGCTATCGTTATTTGATGAAGGGAGGTCGTATGCAAACAGTGACGCGCTCATGAACGTACTGGATACGATAAACAACTCAGGCAAAGGCAAAGTATGGTTTGCCGGTCGGGGCATCGCACCGGCGTGGTCAATGAAGAGAGATATGCTCTCTCCAGCCTACACAACGAGGTGGGACTCGATACCGATCGCTACACTCTGAGTATCGCAATCAGGAAAAATGCCTTCCGTCTGCTGGTGGTTGATATTTGCTCTGGTGTTACCATTTGGGTATAATGAAAAGACCAAATGGAGGTTTGCTATGAAAACATTTAGTTTGTCCTCAACTCCAGCCAGACCACAGCGCCTCTGGCAGGTTGCCGGGTTAAATAATGCTGATGGCGTAGCGCTTCTGGGCCAAATAAATGAAGGTCTGGACGGGAAGGTGGCGAACCGGATAACTGACTGGGCCAGAATAACCCAGAATGACCTGAGAAAAATGTCCGGTATCCCGTCAACCACATTTAGCCGCAGTGTGAAGGCACGTTTTAACCCGGAACAAAGTGAACGTCTGGTACGTATTATCCGCGTCATTGATCGGGCGGTAGATTTGTTTGAAGGCGACAGGGAAGCCGCACAGAAGTGGTTGAACGAACCTAACCGGGCATTGAGCTGGAAAGTGCCAGCAGACCTGATGGCATCCGAAACTGGAGCCTATGAGGTCATTAAGCTGATTACGCGTCTGGAGCATGGGGTGTACTCGTGATCCTCTACAGGCTGACGAAAACAAAGTATCTTTCTACGGCCTGGACCGGATATGGTGCGAAAGAGGCTGGTGGGCGCTGGAATAGCGTGGGGGTGTCAATGGTATATGTCTCCGAAACGGCTTCACTAACGATGCTGGAGACGCTGGTACACCTGCATGCGGCACAGATAATGGACTCTTTCACGCTACTGAGTATCGATGTGCCTGATGAACTGATCCAAAGCGCAAACATGGATGAATTACCGGACAACTGGGCTGATGAGGATGCGCCTCAGGAACTGGCTGATTACGGAGATGCCTGGTCATTTACCAGGAGCTCGGTTGCACTGCGTGTTCCCTCAGCCTTATCGCCGGTAGAGTTCAATTATCTGTTAAATCCTGAGCACCCTGAGTTTTACGGGATCGTGCAGAAGGCTCAACAGATACCGTTCCGGTTTGATAGTCGTCTTAAACCTGACAGGAAGTGAAGCAAAGGAGGAGAGGGCGTTGTCATGATGCCTGGCGCTCCTGTCCGGTGTCACATAAAAAAGCCCGTCAGCGGCGGGCAAAGACTACACACAGCTATTACAGGATGATTCAGGCAGTTTCTTCGTAAACGTTGTAATCCAGCTTTGCTCCACTGTAATTCTGCAGGCTACGGGCTTTATTCATCGCGCAACTGAACGCATTCGAACGATCGCCTGCACTCCCATTATGCCCATAGCGGGCAATTTCATACGGTTTCTCATAACTGCTTTCTTCCAGCACAATAAAGGCTCCCGGTTCACTGGTCAGCAATTCGAAACCAAGACCTGCGGCCTTTGTATTCCTTAGCTGGTAATATGCAGTGAGTGTCATAATTGATTCCTTAAAATAATACCGATACAAATATATTTCTACAGGCATTGTTGAGCCTGTAAAATTGCTGATAGTTCAGAGTGACTGTAAGTAATAATAACTTATTCAAGTGGCGCGTCAATTGGCTAAATAACCTTACCTTCATTAAATTTTGAAAGAAATACAATCAGGAAAAGTGACTTTAAAAATCTCTTTCGGATATGACGCTACTGATATCTGATATTGCCTGGAGAATTTTGTCATAGGCGTAAACCTCTATTTGGGCGTAAATCTTCAATCTGGTAGGGCTTTGTTGAATAAATCGAACTTTTGCTGAGTTGAAGGATCAGATCACGCATCTTCCCGACAACGCAGACCGTTC
>NZ_JAIJYL010000081.1:0-2599 GCF_019753495.1 Klebsiella sp. TF21-TM
CCTGAACAGAGGTGATATGCTCACCTCAGAACAACACAGGTGTCATAATGAAAAAAAGAAATTTCAGCGCAGAGTTTAAACGCGAATCCGCTCAACTGGTCGTTGACCAGAACTACACCGTGGCAGATGCAGCCAGCGCTATGGATGTCGGCCTTTCCACAATGACGCGATGGGTGAAACAATTACGTGATGAACGGCAGGGCAAAACACCAAAAGCCTCCCCCATTACCCCGGAACAAATTGAAATCCGTGAGCTCAGGAAAAAGCTACAACGTATTGAAATGGAAAATGAAATATTAAAAAAGGCTACCGCGCTCTTGATGTCAGACTCCCTGAACAGTTCTCGATAATCGGGAAACTCAGGGCGCGTTATCCTGTGGCCACTCTCTGCCATGTGTTCGGGGTTCATCGCAGCAGCTACAAATACTGGAAAAACCGTCCTGAAAAGCCAGACGGCAGACGGGCTGTATTACGCAGTCAGGTACTTGAACTGCATGGCATCAGCCACGGCTCTGCCGGAGCAAGAAGCATCGCCACAATGGCAACCCAGAGAGGTTACCAGATGGGGCGCTGGCTTGCTGGCAGACTCATGAAAGAGCTGGGGCTGGTCAGTTGCCAGCAGCCGACTCACCGGTATAAGCGTGGCGGTCATGAGCACGTTGCTATCCCGAATCATCTTGAGCGACAGTTCGCCGTAACGGAACCAAATCAGGTGTGGTGCGGTGATGTGACCTATATCTGGACGGGTAAGCGCTGGGCGTACCTCGCCGTTGTTCTCGACCTGTTCGCAAGAAAACCAGTGGGCTGGGCCATGTCGTTCTCGCCGGACAGCAGGCTCACCATGAAAGCACTGGAAATGGCATGGGAAACCCGTGGTAAGCCCGTCGGGGTGATGTTCCACAGCGATAGTAATAATGCCGATGTCAGTCTTTACCACCACTTAGTTTGCCGTTTAACCAGATTGGTGTGATTACTGATGCAGTGAAGACCTTCCCGCATCCTGACTCACACAGCGATCGACCTTTTGTGTCCTGCCCTGGACCCGTCGGTTGCCGGAAGCGCCTTCATGCGAGGCATCTCCTCACCGATGCGCGTGACTCAAGAAGGGCCTGACGGCTTGTCTCGTTACTGTCCTGTCCGGGTTATCTGTCTGGAGATTCAACTCTGTTTCCTCACAGGAGCTCTGTCATGGTTGATAAAGTTACCGAAGCTGCCGTTGTGGGTGGCGTGGATACACATAAAGATTTGCACGTTGCCGCTGTCGTAGATCAGAACAATAAAGTCCTTGGGACTCAGTATTTCTCCACAACACGACAAGGTTACCGGCAGATGCTGGCATGGATGACCTCGTTTGGGACATTAAAGCGAACTGGTGTTGAGTGCACAGGTATCTATGGTTCCGGTTTGCTTCGTTATTTTCAGAACGCCGGGTTAGAAGTTCTTGAGGTGACTGCTCCAGACCGGATGGAGCGACGCAAACGGGGTAAAAGTGACACAATTGATGCTGAATGTGCCGCTCATGCAGCATTCTCAGGCATCAGGACAGTTACTACCAAAACGCGTGATGGCATGATTGAGTCCCTGCGGGTATTAAAAACTTGCCGAAAAACAGCAATATCAGCCCGCAGAGTCGCTCTCCAGATTATCCATTCAAATATTATCTCTGCCCCGGATGAATTACGTGAACAGCTCAGAAATATGACGCGCATGCAGCTCATCAGGACCCTGGGTTCCTGGAGACCTGATGCCAGTGAATACCGCAATGTAACCAACGTTTATCGCATTTCATTAAAGTCCCTTGCCCGACGCTATCTCGAGTTACATGACGAAATCGCTGATCTGGATGTCATGATTGCGGCAATTGTCGACGAGTTGGCACCTGAGCTGATTAAACGTAATGCTATCGGATACGAAAGCGCTTCACAGTTGCTGATCACTGCCGGAGACAATCCTCAACGGTTAAGATCAGAATCAGGATTTGCGGCACTGTGTGGTGTCAGCCCGGTCCCCGTTTCTTCTGGAAAAACGAACCGTTACCGACTTAATCGTGGTGGAGATCGTGCTGCAAATAGTGCACTTCACATCATCGCCATCGGACGCTTACGAACTGACGCAAAAACAAAGGAATATGTCGCCAGGCGTGTAGCCGAAGGACATACAAAAATGGAAGCGATACGCTGTCTAAAGCGATATATCTCCCGCGAAGTTTACACGTTACTGCGCAATCAAAACAGGCGGATCAACAGTATCCCGATAACAGCTTGACTCTTAGAAGGGCGTCCAAGGCAGCCATTATACGAGCAGGCAGTTCCGGCAGTTACTGTGGCGATACCGGATCAGGCAGAGTATGAGTCGGCGTGGAAACTGCTGGGATAACAGCCCAATGGAGCGCTTCTTCAGGAGTCCGAAGAACGAATGGGTGCCGGCGACGGGCTATGTAAGCTTCAGCGATGCAGCTCACGCAATAACGGACTATATCGTTGGATATTACAGCGCACTAAGACCGCACGAATATAATGGTGGGTTACCGCCAAACGAATCAGAAAACCGATACTGGAAAAACTCTAACGCGGTGGCCAGTTTTTGTTGACCACTTCAG
>NZ_JAIJYL010000082.1:0-2591 GCF_019753495.1 Klebsiella sp. TF21-TM
GCTTAGCGGAAAGTTCTTTTACCCTCAGCCGAAATGCCTGCCGTTGCTAGACATTGCCAGCCAGTGCCCGTCACTCCGCGGTCTTCACTGCGTGATCGAGTTGATCGACACCCGCCGTGACACGCTCCATGAAGTGCCTGCCTGCGTCTGTTAGCCGAACGCCCCGCGCATGGCGCTCAAATAGCAGGACACCAAGGTTATCCTCCAGCGCTTTCACACGCGCGCTGACGCTCGACTGGCTGATACCAAGTGCCTTGGCCGCATGCCGAAAATTCAGATGCTCGGCGACGGCGATGAACTGAACAAGGGAAATGAGCGGTATCCTGCCAGACAGGATACCGACATTCACGAGGTTTCGATGGTTAGTGCGCCGCATCGGAGCGGGCCTGCTACCAGTCGTCGGTTAGACGACTGGCGACTTCTCGGTGGCAGCCCCACGGAGCCGAAGGAGCACCAGCCCCAACGAAACCAGTACCGCCATCGCCGTGGCGTAACAGATCACGGGCCACGCTGTGTCACCGTTTAAAAGTGCCACCGCCAATGTCCCGACAATGCTGACTATCAGGCTTTGAACGCAGAAGTAGAACGCGACCGCTGATCCCGCGATGTCGTCGAACTCTGCCAAAGCGCCGTTCGCGGTAACGGACACCGTGAAGACAATACCGACCGCGACAACCCACATCGGTAGGATGAAGGTGAGGAATGACGGCGAGCCGTAAAGTTCGCCGATCCCCAACAGGACCGCTCCGCAAACAAGCAACGCCATCCCACGCGCCACGCATCCTGCGATGCCCCATCTGGCGACAAAGGACTTCGCGAAACGGGTTGTCACGATCATTACAAGCGCGACAGTGGCGAAGGCAAAGCTGAATCCGATCTCGGAATATTCCGCTTGGCCTATGAGCACACGGGGAGCCGTCGAGAAGAAGACGAAGTAGGTGCCCATACCGGCGCTAAAGCCGACAGTGTAAACCCAAAAAGCCGGACTCGCGAAGATCGGCAAGACAGATCGGCGCGTCTTGACTTGATCCAGAGGGCGGGTTTCGTGCCACCTGAAACCCGCATTTAGGAGTGCGAGCATCGCCAGTATAGCCAAAGTAATGAATATCGCCTGCCATCCCAAGAACTCGCCGATCAATACTCCGGCGATAGGGCCGAGCGCAGGCACGAACGCCAGCATCGAACTGAAAAGGCCGTAGATGACGACACCCTCAGGACGGTTGGCATAAACGTCGCGAACCGTCGCGAACGTCGCCACCAGCATGGCCGACGCGCCCACTGCTTGAAGTAGACGGAAAGCGACAAAGGCCGGTGCAGTTGAAGACCAAGCTGCTCCCAGAGACGCAATGACGAAAGCCGTTGCGCCCGCAAGTAGAATTGGCCGTCGCCCGATTCTGTCTGAGAGCGGACCAAAAATCACCTGGCCCACGCCGAGCATCACCATATAGAGGCTCAACGTGAGTTGGATCATAGCGGGCGTCGTGTTCAGGATGCCGGGCATCGCTGGAACGACAGGGAGATAAATATCCATCGCCAGTGAAGCGAGGATGTCGAAAGGAGCCATCAGCAGCAGTGCTGCCGGCAGCGTATAGGCCCACGCGGGGCGTGTGGTGGTCATGACGAATCAACCCTCGATTAAGGAATACCGGGCGACGTCTGCTCGTCAGCAATCAGATGAGACTAGCCTTACAGAGCGCCGCAACAACAATACTGGTTGTTGCGGCTTACTTGTCTGCTGACTTGGAATTTCCCATCTGATTACTCCACGCTTACGAATATGAATTGCTACATTTTATCCGATTATCTTTTGCTTCGCAATGCGGCATGGGCGCACTCAGCGTTCCAGCCCCCTCTGCCGCCCTAACTGCCACGACACCGACCCGCCCTGCACGATGCCCATAACCTCGCGGCCGAGTTGGCGGTCGATGATCGGCCGCCACGGGACAAGGGTGAACTCATGGGATTTCTCGACCACGGCGAACTTGCCGCTCGATAGATGCACGGTTCCGGTAAACTTGCCGCTGACGCTCTCGCCGTCCGTGGCGGCGCGGAACGGCAGGCCCTTACTCAAAGCCATATCCGATCCGACGCCGGCTACCTCGCGCTCCCGCAGGATGGCGAGAAGGTTGCGCCGGTAGAAGACGCGGCTGTCCCGGCTGCGGGTGGCGTCGCCCTGTTCGATATGGTGCTCGCGGCGCTGGTCCATGGCTTCGCGGACTTGTTGCCCGAAGCCGGTTGGCGCAAGGTCGGCCGTCTCGCCGTGGATCAGCCGCCGGTCCAGCCAGGTCGCGCCGTCCGATCCGATCTGTTTGTTCAGATCGACCGGGGAAAGGACGCGAACGCTGGCCTGACTGTCTCGGCCGGCGTCATGGGCGGCGGCACGGCTGACCAGATCATCGGGGATGCGCCATTGGTCGGCGTCGATCCGCTCGACGATACCGGCCCGGCGTAGCGCCTCCAGCCGGCGCACATGGGCATCGACATAGCCCTCATAGTCGCCGCCTGGAACGCGGCACGTATAGGAAGAATAAACGCCCTTTTCACCCAAGTCCAACAGCTTTGGACCGCAGTTGACTCTTTCGACACCCCTG
>NZ_JAIJYL010000083.1:0-2541 GCF_019753495.1 Klebsiella sp. TF21-TM
GGTTACCGCCAAACGAATCAGAAAACCGATACTGGAAAAACTCTAACGCGGTGGCCAGTTTTTGTTGACCACTTCAGTCCTGAGCTGAGTCGATCAGTGCTGGAGTATGGATTTCGTGTCGGATAACCTGTTTAACGGACGACGTTTCCGGGCGCTGACTGTAGTGGATAATTTTAGTCGGGAGTGTCTGACGATCCATGCAGGAAAGTCGCTGAAAGGTGAGGATGTGGTCGGTGTGATGGAAGGGTTGCGGGTGCTGGGCAAGCGCCTGCCGGTACGTATTCAGACAGATAACGGCAGCGAGTTTATTTCGAAAAGTCTGGATAAATGGGCGTATGAGCACGGGGTCACAATGGACTTCTCCCGCCCCGGAAAACCAACGGATAACCCGTTTATTGAATCATTTAACGGCAGTCTGCGGGATGAATGCCTGAACATTCACTGGTTCCTGTCGCTGGAAGATGCGCAGGACAAACTCGACAACTGGCGCAGGGAATATAATCATGAGAGAACGCATTCATCATTAAATGACATGACTCCGGCTGAATTCATCCGAAGTCTCCGGAAAGACGAAGATCTCTGATTTAGCACTGTACTGAATTTGGGCCAGGGTCACCCCCACCAAAAGATAAAAGTAGCTTTTGCGGCGTAGAGGGCTTCTGCCCTGATGTTCTTCATCCTGGGATTTTAATACTGATCCATTAACCGGACAGAAATCATCCGAATATTTTATTTAACTTCGCCGCACGCTACGTGAAATCTGACGTACTCACCCCTCCGATTTTCTTCAGATTTCGCGTAGCGCAAGCTGAGCGAAAACCACTCGAAAAGTAACTTTTGGACTGATTTATAAGCCGGTTACTTCCATTTTGGATATTAACATTACATTAACACATGGAATAATCGTTATTATTCTAACTGTAAATAGGATGTTGCATACCTCTTGAAGCGATGGAAAAATGAGCATACTTCTCATTATTCCTGAATCAATACGTTTTTATTGTTTTTATAGCAAAATAATGAAACCTCATTTTATTTATTATGTATCAATTTTATAATTAATTGATGTTATTTTATTGCTATTGATATTTACCACGGTAACTATAAGCAATGGAATTAAACCATGTTCATCTAAATGTGACAGTGTCACGTTTCATGCATCTGGCGAGACCCATTTATCGTTAAAAGAAGTTGACTCCCATAATGAAACCTGAGCTTCTTATTTGCAGATCGTATGTGGATGTATTTAGGTGCAGGAAGGAAAGTGATGCAAGCATGATAGGATGACAAACCGGCAAAGGGGCTGCTACTGCTCCATATTCAACAAACCACCCCTGGTAAGTTGAATCCTTTGCCGGTTTTACTGACAATACCAGATAAGTTAACTTTTTCCATCCGATTTTGTCTTCAACATTTTGAATTCAAGATTTTTTCAAAATGGGATGCTTTCACAGGGCAACAATGGTTTTCAAGTATCTCGGATCATCATTCTTCATAAAAAATAGCTAAATAGCGATTTCACGTATTTCGCCATGAAAAAGACAAGCTATACTGAAGAACAGATTGCGTTTGCGCTGAAAAAGGCCGAAACCGGCACTCGCGTCGGGGAAGTCTGCCGAAATATGGGCATTTCTGAGCCCACTTTTTACATCTATGGACTACCTCCGTTTTGCAAGTAATGAATCTGGTTTGGGGTGTTGCTTACATCTATCCGGCATCAGGAAAATAACTAATTTTATATCTTACCGACAGTCGCCCTGTATTCTGATACCGTCAAAATGGATCATCCTGACTGACCTCAACGCACAATGCCCGGATCCATTGATGCGCCGGATCGCGATTACAGGCCATGCTTTTCGTAAAGCATGGTACTTCCAGTGGCATATCCACAATCACCAGATAATCTCTTTGCAGGCCAGACGACGCGGAACCACGGCAATCATGGAAGGGTGTATGAGCCGTCGCGGTAACTGTCACGATAACGCGGTTGCAGAAAGCTTTTTCAGTTACTGAACCGAGAGCGCATAAAGAAAAGATCTACGGAAGGCGGGAGAAGCCCGCAGCGAAATTTTTGATTACATCGAATTTTTTATAACAGTAAGCGTCGACATGGGTCGAGCAATCAGATGTCACCGACAGGATATGAAAACCAGTATTATCAATGGCTCGGAAGTGTTTAGATTATCCGTGGCGATTCAAATGTAAGCCACGTGAGAACCTCAAAAGCACCATCGTACACTAAATCAGTAAGTTGGGAGCATTACCCAAAACTCAAATAGCACTATATACAATCACTTTATTACGCCCCTCTCCCTTTGCTTGATAAAGAGCATCATCAGCATTTTTCAGCAAAAAGTCGATCCCACTAAGGGGATCAGTTTGCGTTGCTACACCAGCAGATATGGTTACACGCAAGTCATTAGTAAAAACAGTACTTTCAATAACACTTCTGATACGCTCCGCAATGGCTTTGTTGAATAAATCAGATTTCGGGTAAGTCTCCCCCGTAGCGGGTTGTGTTTTCAGGCAATACGCACGCTT
>NZ_JAIJYL010000084.1:0-2341 GCF_019753495.1 Klebsiella sp. TF21-TM
AGATAATGCCCGATGACCTTGTCATGCAGCGCCACCGATTTTGAGAACGACAGTGACTTCCGTCCCAGCCTTGCCAGGTGCTGCCTCAGATTCAGGTTATGCCGCTCAATTCGCTGCGTATATCGCTTGCTGATTACGTGCAGCTTTCCCTTCAGGCGGGATTCATACAGTGGCCAGCCATCCGTCATCCATATCACCACGTCAAAAGGTGACAGCAGGCTCATAAGACGCCCCAGCGTCGCCATAGTGCGTTGTTCACCGAATACGTGCGCAACAACCGTCTTCCGGAACCTGTCATACGCGTAAAACAGCCAGAGCTGGCGCGATTTAGCCCCGACATAGCCCCACTGTTCGTCCATTTCCGCGCAGACGATGACGTCACTGCCCGGCTGTATGCGCGAGGTTACCGGCTGCAGCCTGAGTTTTTTAAGTGACGTAAAATCGTGTTGAGGCCAACGCCCATAATGCGGGCAGGTGCCCGGCATCCAACGCCATTCATGGCCATATCAATGATTTTCTGGTGCGTACCGGGTTGAGAAGCGGTGTAAGTGAACTGCAGTTGCCATGTTTTACGGCAGTGAGAGCAGAGATAGCGCTGATGTCCGGCAGTGCTTTTGCCGTTACGCACCACCCCGTCAGTAGCTGAACAGGAGGGACAGCTGATAGAAACAGAAGCCACTGGAGCACCTCAAAAACACCATCATACACTAAATCAGTAAGTTGGCAGTGTCACCTTTTGCGTCCTATAGTCATGATGTCAAATGAACGCGTTTCGACAGGAAATCATCATGAATAAATATCAGGCAGTTATTATTGGTTTTGGCAAGGCTGGAAAAACATTAGCCGTCACGCTGGCAAAAGCAGGTTGGCGTGTGGCTCTCATCGAACAATCAAATGCAATGTATGGCGGGACCTGTATTAATATCGGCTGTATCCCAACCAAAACATTGGTTCATGACGCACAGCAGCACACAGATTTTGTCCGTGCCATACAGCGTAAAAATGAAGTGGTTAATTTTTTACGTAATAAGAATTTTCATAATCTTGCGGATATGCCCAATATCGACGTGATCGACGGCCAGGCGGAGTTTATCAATAATCATAGCCTGCGTGTTCATCGGCCTGAGGGAAATCTGGAGATTCATGGCGAGAAAATTTTTATTAATACCGGTGCACAAGCCGTGGTTCCGCCAATTCCTGGAATTACCACCACACCTGGTGTATATGACAGCACCGGATTACTTAATCTAAAAGAATTGCCTGGGCATTTAGGTATTTTGGGCGGCGGATATATTGGTGTTGAGTTCGCCTCTATGTTCGCTAATTTTGGCAGCAAAGTAACCATTTTAGAGTCAGCTTCGCTGTTTTTGCCTCGGGAAGATCGGGATATTGCTGATAATATCGCGACGATTTTACGCGATCAGGGCGTCGATATTATCCTCAATGCCCATGTGGAGCGAATCAGTCACCATGAAAATCAAGTGCAAGTGCATAGCGAGCACGCCCAACTGGCGGTGGATGCACTGTTAATAGCTTCCGGTCGTCAACCGGCTACCGCTTCGTTACATCCAGAAAATGCCGGTATCGCAGTAAACGAGCGCGGGGCAATTGTCGTTGACAAGCGATTACATACCACCGCAGACAATATTTGGGCGATGGGAGATGTTACCGGCGGGCTGCAATTTACTTACATATCACTGGATGATTACCGCATTGTACGTGATGAGTTACTGGGTGAAGGCAAACGTAGTACTGATGATCGGAAAAATGTGCCTTATTCCGTATTTATGACACCGCCCCTGTCCAGGGTTGGTATGACAGAAGAACAAGCCAGAGAGAGTGGTGCTGATATTCAGGTGGTGACATTGCCTGTAGCTGCAATTCCGCGCGCCAGAGTGATGAACGATACCCGTGGGGTATTAAAAGCGATTGTTGATAATAAAACCCAACGTATATTAGGGGCATCACTGCTGTGTGTTGACTCCCACGAGATGATCAATATAGTGAAAATGGTGATGGATGCCGGGCTGCCTTATAGCATATTACGCGATCAGATATTTACTCATCCGTCGATGAGCGAATCACTCAATGATCTATTTTCATTAGTCAAATAAACTCAAAATCAGACGCCAGAACAAATATTCTGGCGTCTCAGAGAAAAGAATCTTATTAATTCTCTGTTACTCTATAACTTCTTAATCACTTCATTGATGGTATTTTATATGTTTAAAAAATCTGTTTTATTTGCAACACTATTATCTGGCGGGTGATGCTGCCAACTTACTGATTTAGTGTATGATGGTGTTTTTGAGGTGCTCCAGTGGCTTCTGTTTCTATCAGC
>NZ_JAIJYL010000085.1:0-2336 GCF_019753495.1 Klebsiella sp. TF21-TM
ACGGTCTGCGTTGTCGGGAAGATGCGTGATCTGATCCTTCAACTCAGCAAAAGTTCGATTTATTCAACAAAGCCGACGCAGGTAAAAGATGTATCCAGCGTGTATATTCCATCAATGGCTTAATGACCAGATTAGTGAAGGTATAGGCCTTCTCACTCAGGTCTGAATTTGGCAAACCGATATACATATTAATTTCCTGTAACCGGTTAGCATGTACAGATAGAATCTCACGCTCTGAAAAGAGTGTTATACCCGCAGGCTTACTTGGACAATCAAGATAGCTTTGCACATCCTTGTTAGGCGTGTGCGGGATATCGTACTCATCATCTGTATAAAAAACAATATCGTGGTCAGGCCCTCCGAAGAGGGCGACCCTAATTTTTAAAAAAATCCTGGATATAATACTCATATCAACCTGTGAGTTATTGTACCGAAACAGGAGTAGCAGAAGGCTGTGTTTTGTCAGATGGTTTACCGGTGCCAGCTGCTGCTTCTGGTTTTAATGTCGGCTCACTGCCAGCATCAGCAGAACTGTCACTGTGACCGGACTGAACAGGGGCTTTAGTTTCGAGACTGGCAATATAAAGTTCCACCGATTTAAACCGCTTAATGTTCTGAATGAATGGCAATGCGTCGTATTTTCCATTCACGCGGTTTTCAGCGTTCAGTATTTTAGTTATGTTGTCCATCGCAACCCGCAGTGAGCTCAGGAGTTGCAGGATAATTCGGTCATGAACCTGTTGTGATATCTGACCGTATAACCACAACTGATGTGCCTGACGAGTCAGGACGTTGATGGTCTGGATAATATCCAGCAATTTATAGGTCATTGGGTGGTTCCAGCGAATTTCAAATTCACCATAGTCGAACCCTTCGAATGAAGAATCATCCAGAGGCAGTCGGGCGACATTTTTGTCAATCTGCTCTTTGAAGGTATTTACATTACCCGACAGTTCTTCGTAAACACCGGAGAGCCATTTCTGAACTTTAGTGCTTGTCGCCTGGTCACCTTCTACCAAGCGGAAAATATTATAAATGGCATTGGAGATGGCGTTAAACTGGCGCAGGCAGGCTCTGTTTTTTTCATGAAAGTGCGTATAGAACTCACTTGAAAGTGGCTTTAGTTTTGAAATGACCATCCCTAACGGTCGGTTATTGCCAGTGTTTCGTTGATTGCGCGGTTCAGTTTTTGGGGATGCGTTGTCAGCCATTATATTAACCTCTTCAGTTTTTACAGTCTTTTGATGTCGGCCAGTTTTCGTTGATGGAATTCCGCGAGGAGATCACGGATTGGTTTAATTTTGTTTTCTGTTTCCTGGATCATCTCCAGTTCCCAGTCCAGAGCATTTTTAAAACAACTAACGCTGTATCCTCCGAGTTTAGGTTTAACAACCACGCCATGATGTTCAATTTTGTTTTTGAACCTAGGCGAAAAATCTTTCCATACAATTGTCAGTTTTTGCGACGATCCAACCTTTCTCAGCACAGGAGCAAAACGACCAGGTATAAACCTTCCCCCGTTTGCATACGTGGTCTGGGATATCAGTTGGTTTCGTGCCTTCCAGGCCTCCCAGTATTCATCCAGAATTTTAGAAGCCTCCGATTTCAGTAACTCGATATAGCGAACCGAGTTCTCGATAACGATTTCCTGATGTGCCTTAATTATCGGGTTCATATCAACTCCTCCAGCAACACAGACTACAGGAATCCAAACAGATTTTTCTGAACTAACAAGGGCGTTTGCATTTTTTTTTAAAATTTTTTTGTGCTCATGCCGTCGGCTAAAAAAAGTGACTTTTTTGTGAGCACGTCCAACAACCTCTGCCTGTGGCCCGCACGGTGTGCGATCCATCCCCGGAAAACCACTTCACGCAAACTTGGAGATGGAAAAAGTAACTTTTTTGCTAACCAGTAATAGGTACCCTTATACATAAGTAACTATTTGCAAAAAAAGTACTAATGAAAGTGTAGGATTCCAGTCCTGCCATTAGTACCTTTCACAGGAAAAAGTACTAATGAAAATCTATCCTCATTAGTACTTTTTTGATGAAAAGGTACTAATGAAACCGAGCGAAACTGTGCAGTTTCTATAAAAAGTGCCTAATGTTATAAGTACCAGTACAAGGTAAAAGGACAGTGATTTTTTATAATTTAGTATCTAATAATATTAGTACTTGTTTTTTTGGGTAGTATCTCTAAGATGGCTTTGATATAATAACAGCCCTTAAGTAACCGTATGTAGCGCGATTTAAAAGTACTCTGGAGAGCGTATGGACGTACAACCCAACGTACAGACTGACACGGTCATTAAGGCGTTTCTCCGCTCGGAGTTGCAG
>NZ_JAIJYL010000086.1:0-2148 GCF_019753495.1 Klebsiella sp. TF21-TM
ATATTAATTTCCTGTAACCGGTTAGCATGTACAGATAGAATCTCACGCTCTGAAAAGAGTGTTATACCCGCAGGCTTGCTTGGATAATCAAGATAGCTTTGCACATCCTTGTTAGGCGTGTGCGGGATATCGTACTCATCATCTGTATCAAAAATAATATCGTGGTCAGGCCTTCCGAAGAGGGCGACCATAATTTTTAAAAAAAAGCCTGGATATAATACTCATATCAACCTGTGAGTTATTGTACCGAAACAGGAGTTGCAGAAGGCTATGTTTTGTCAGATGGTTTATCGGAGCCAGCTGCTTCTTCTGGTTTTAATGTCGGCTCACTGCCAGCATCAGCAGAACTGTTACTGTGACCGGACTGAACAGGGGCTTTAGTTTCGAGACTGGCAATATAAAGTTCCACCGATTTAAACCGCTTAATGCTCTGGATGAATGGCAAAGCGTCGTATTTTCCATTCACTCGGTTTTCAGCGTTCAGTATTTTAGTGATGTTGTCCATCGCAACCCGCAGTGAGCTCAGGAGTTGCAGGATAATTCGGTCATGAACCTGTTGTGATAACTGACCATATAACCACAACTGATGTGCCTGACGAGTCAGGACGTTGATGGTCCGGATAATATCCAGCAATTTATAGGTCATTGGGTGGTTCCAGCGAATTTCAAATTCACCATAGTCAAACCCTTCGAATGATGAATCATCCAGAGGCAGTCTGGCGACATTTTTGTCAGTCTGCTCTTTGAAGGTATTTACATTACCCGACAGTTCATCGTAAACACCGGAGAGCCATTTCTGAACTTTAGTGATTGTCGCCTGGTCACCTTCTATCAGCCGGAAAATATTATAAATTGCATTGGAAATGGCGTTAAACTGGTGCAGGCAGGCTCTGTTTTTTTCATGAAAGTGCGTATAGAACTCACTTGAAAGTGGCTTTAATTTTGAAATGACCATCCCTAACGGGCGGTTATTGCCAGCGTTACGTTGATTGCGCGGTTCAGTTTTTGGGGATGCGTTGTCAGCCATTATATTAACCTCTTCAGTTTTTCCAGTCTTTTGATGTCGGCCAGTTTTCGTTGATGGTATTCCGCGAGTAGTTCACGGATCGGTTTAATTTTGTTTTCTGTTTCCAGGAACATCTCCAGTTCCCAGTCCAGGGCATTTTTAAAACAACTAACGCTGTATCCTCCGAGTTTAGGTTTAACAACCACGCCATGATGTTCAATTTTGTTTTTGAACCTGGGCGAAAAATCTTTCCATACAATTGTCAGCTTTTGCGATGAGCCGACCTTTTAAACACCGGTGCGAATCGACCGGGCATGAATTTCCCCCGTTTGCATACGTGGTCTGGGATATCAACTGATTTCGTGCCTTCCAGTTCTCCCAGTATTCATCCAGAATTTTTGTCGCTTCTGATTTCAGTAACTCGATATAGCGAACCGAGTTTTCGATAACGATTTCCTGATGTGCCGTAATTATCGGGTTCATATCAACTCCTCCATTCTCACAGACTACAGGAATCCAAAAAGATTTTTCTGAACTAACAAGGGTGTTTGCATTTTTTTTTAATTTTTTTGTGCTCATGTCGTCGGCAAAAAAGTAACTTTCTTGTGAGCACGACCAGCAACCTCTGCCTGAGGCCCACACAGTGTGCGTTCCACCTCCCGTAAAACCACTTCTCGCAACCGTGGAGATGGAAAAGTAACTTTTTTGCGAACCAGTAATAGTTACCCTTATACATAAGTAACTTTTTGCGTAATAGTTACAAATGATGGAGGATGAAAATCTGTTGTCCATTGGTCACTATTCCAGGAAAAGTTACAAATGAAGATTTTTCCCCATTGGTAACTTTTTTCAAAAAAGATACCAATGAAAGATGTCGCTTATCGACGGTTTTTTCAAAAAAGTGCCTAATGATATTGGTGAAAATTCGGATATTCTTGCTCTTGGAACTAAAACGAAGATAGTGCTTTATACTATTTGTGATTAACCCTTTTCTACTCTCCCTCGGATTGCTATGATATAATAAAACCTCTTTCAGTAACCGAAGTAGCGCGATTTAAAAGTATCCTGGAGAGCGTATGGACGTACAACCCAACGTACAGACTGACACGGTCATTAAGGCGTTTCTCCGCTCGGAGTTGCAG
>NZ_JAIJYL010000087.1:0-2123 GCF_019753495.1 Klebsiella sp. TF21-TM
CGCACAAATAAAACAGGCTTGGCAGTGGTGGGAGGTGACGCGGAGCGACGCCTTCCACCTGCCAGACCGCCGTTGATTTTGACCTTCTGGCAGCAAGCTGCCCGAACGATTTTGCGTAGCAAAGTCTAGTGAGTACACTATCATCCTGATAGTGGCCCGCCGGAGGCATCGCAATGCGATCCCCCGACTGGCTGGATGGACGCCAGAACGAGGGGGTAAGCATGGCGAATTACGCGATAATGCGCTGCAAAAAGCTGACGGGAATGGGCAGTGTGGCCAGCGCTTTGCAGCACTGCTACAGGGAGCGTGAGACGCCGAATGCTGACGCTGAACGGACACCAGAAAACCACTGCTCTGTGTCTCAGTCGGCAGATGAGGCGATGGGAAAGCTGCGGGAGCTGTTGCCGGAAAAACGCCGTAAAGATGCGGTACTGGCTGTTGAATACGTTATGACGGCAAGCCCTGAGTGGTGGAAAGAAGCGACACCGCGGCAGCAGGCGGAGTTTTTCGCCCATTCTGAGCAGTGGCTGGAGAAGAAATACGGGAAGGATCGTGTTGTGGCTGCGGTAGTTCACCGGGACGAGGCCACCCCGCATTTGTCAGCGTTCGTGGTGCCATTGACGCAGGATGGACGGCTGTCCGCGAAAGAGTTTATTGGCGGGCGGTCAAAGATGCGTGACGATCAGAGCACCTACGCTGAATCAGTAAAAAAACTGGGTCTTGAGCGCGGCATCGAGGGAAGCCGCGCCACGCATCAGACAGTTCAGCACTACTACGAATCGATAAACCGTGGCACCCGTAGCCAGGTATCGATCTCGCCGGAGGCGCTGGAGCCGCGTGTATTGCGGAAGGGCATTTTCACCAAAGACGTGGAAGATCAGGCAGCCATAGCCAAACGTCTAAGCCACGCAGTGAACGATGGCTTTGCAGGAACCATCGCTATGGCCTCTCAGAGCGCCCAGAATGCAAAAAGAGCGCGCGAGCTACAGAAGACTATGGATTCGCAGCAGAAACGCCTACAGAGCGTTACAGAGCCTTTTAAGGGGCTTTCCAGAGAGCAGATGACAGAAATCCTGATGATGGCTCAGCGGTTTAAGCAGCAAAACCAGGAGAAGGAGAAACAGCAGCGTGTTGAACGTGAGAAACAGCGACAGATGCGATCGCGTGGCATGGGCGGTATGGAGCGTTAGTTTTGATGCGATGCAGGATAGGGCTAACGCCGCAAAATGACGCCATTTGCGGCATTCCAGAGATCAGGTTCTGCCGCCCTGTATAACGCTGAGGCCGTTTTTCAGTGCTTTTTTGTGGTTGCTGACAGTACCTTTCCAGCCAAACTGAGGGTTCAGACGGTAACTGTAACTGCGCCCTACTTTTGGGCCTTGAAGAATCACGGATAGGTCAATTAGCGCCTTAACCGAACGGCTTACATTGGTTTTCTGCATACCTAAAGCGTCGGCAATATCGGCTTGGGCAATTTGGATGTAATTTTCATAATCGAGATCAGCTAACAGCATCATTAAGACTTTGAATTGCTCCCCTGTGAGGGTCTTAGCAAGGATCTTTAAAGCGTCTTGGTTCATAGTGAAATGCCTCTCAAAAGCTGACTTCTGTTTGGGTCGGATAACTGCGACAAAACTACCTACCTCTTCCCCTGTAGCAGTGTCTATCTGAGTAATTCGGTTACTCATTTAAGAGGCTCTCCCAAAAAAATAGTTATCAATAATGATAACAACGTTATCAATAATGATAACTATCGTCAAGCGAGAGCCGCGCCCCACAAGGGCTGAGAGAAGGCTCTCTTCTGTATCTTATAGCGAGAAGCTCATATGCCCGGATAGCGAACCCTATTTTCATCGGTTCGTGCGTAAGCATTTCTATGCCCGTTCAGGTGATATTCCGCTTCCTCGTTCAGGCTGTTCGTTCCTCGCTGCGCTGCGGTACGCCTCAGCCTGACCTGCGGCGAGCGGTTCCTGCTCTTTCAAAAGCGATATTCATTGCCTAGTTTCGTCAAGGGCGAGCGTAGCGAGTGCATTTCACCCTTGACGACGCACAAATAAAACAGGCTTGGCAGTGGTGGGAGGTGACGCGGAGCGACGCCTTCCACCTGCCAGACCGCCGTTGAT
>NZ_JAIJYL010000088.1:0-2013 GCF_019753495.1 Klebsiella sp. TF21-TM
CAACTTTGCAGACATCCGGGACTGTGGGAAACAGGTCAACTCCGCAGACGACCGGGACTGTGGGAAACAGGTCAACTCCGCGGACGGCCCGGACTGTGGGAAACAGGTCAACTCCGCGGACGGCCCGAGCTGTGGGAAACAGGTCAACTTTGCAGACGTCCGGGACTGTGGGAAACAGGTCAACTTTGCAGACGACCGGGACTGTGGGAAACAGGTCAACTCCGCGGACGGCCAGGACTGTGGGAAACAGGTCAACTTTGCAGACATCCGGGACTGTGGGAAACAGGTCAACTCCGCAGACGACCGGGACTGTGGGAAACAGGTCAACTACGCGGACAGCCGGGATTGCGGGAAACAGGTCAAGTTAGGCAAGCACTATGGGAAATACAGCAATTTTAGCATCCCCCCATATGTCAGCAACAAACTAAGGGGGAGTAAATAAAAAATACAGGCTATTGTTTTTTATCAAGAAAATTAAACAGCAAGCGACCATCTTCTTCAGTGGTATATGTTACCTTTAATGGCGTCTTCTCATTAATTTTCTTCAGAGCAGGTTCCAGGAAGGTACGCTTCATTTCAGCAATATTGTTTTTCTGCGAGGCAGGGAGCATAAACCTTTCACATAACCAGTCATGTGTGGTGATCCAGACACCAGTGCTCCGGAACTGACACAGGCTTTCATAAAGCCGGATGACACGAACACTATTAAGCTGGCCACAGTCATAGAGAGAATAGGTAGTGAACTGGGAGGTTAAGCCGACAAGGAATGGCATGACCTTGTAGTTAAATTCAATCTGCCAGGAACCCCGACCTCGCTTCATTCCTGCTTCAGCCAGCCACGGACGTTTAACTTCTTCAAACTCACCTTCTTTTGGATAAAAGGTAACCGTTGATTCGCCCAGAGCATTTACCCCAGCCTTCACATCACGACTGGCGACAGACGTAGCGACATTGAAGTATTTGACGTAATCGGAAACGCTGATTTTGAAGAGCGGCAATACGTCAGAGTCATCTTCCTGGTTGTCATTAAAATAGGCCTGCATGAGGCATAACCACAGCACACGTTTTGCCTGAAGAGGCAGGTAATATGCAGCTTCGGTCAATTCGTTAGATTGCTTTATACTGGCGCTTTTTTTAAACGTTTTAGTAGCTGGCAAGAGTGCTTGAGTATCCATTTCAATGCCTATGGGTAAATTTTTACCCACCCATAATGACAGTGAAAACAGAAATTGCAAGCTATCGCGATAGTTATCCACCGGAAAAATCTGCACTTTATCCACAAGTGGATAATTGAGAACTGAACTTGACCTCTTTCCCATAGCTTGTTGAGGCGTATCCCATAGCTTGTTGACACAAAACCCACTGATACGTGATTAATTTCCCATATTATGTTTACCAGTTGCCCATACAGGCCCCCTCTCAGGCCGCACTGTACGCGGCTTTCAGGCTCCCTAAAAGGTGTAAAATATAGAAAAAGAATAAAAAAGTACTTTTAAAAATATGCCCATGGATAAGTGGATAACCCCGAGAGGGAGGTGATTTTTCAGGCATTAAGCGTAAGCAGAATTTATAAGTTTTGTTCCATGGTGCTTCCTCGCTCACTCGGGGCTTCGCCCTGTCGCTCGGCTGCGGCGAGCACTGCTGGCTCGATCATATCCGTGGGCGGAAGATACTACTCCTCCCCCGAGTCGCTCTCCAGAGCCCGCTACAGCGAGACAACCCGCACGAAGATTTCTATCGTCCCTGCAGACATATTCGAATCGTTTTTATTAACCCTGGCTCCCGTCGTGACAGAACACTACTTCCTGTAAAAGGGGGACTAAGGCCCCTGAGTCACACACCTGAAATTAATAATGCGGAGTTTTACGATAATATCATTGCTGGAAACTTTCCTGACCGCTTCTCAGGGGGCATCCTGTTCCTTGCCATGCTGATCGGCTTTGTTGAATAAATCGAACTTTTGCTGAGTTGAAGGATCAGATCACGTATCTTCCCGACAACGCAGACCGTTCC
>NZ_JAIJYL010000089.1:0-1948 GCF_019753495.1 Klebsiella sp. TF21-TM
GAGCATGACCTCAATCAGCTGGGTAATCTGCTTCATGGAGAGGAGCAATTTGTCTCAGCCGATGCCGGCTACCAAGGAGCGCCACAGCGCGAGGAGCTGGCCGAGGTGGATGTGGACTGGCTGATCGCCGAGCGTCCCGGCAAGGTAAAAACCTTGAAGCAGCATCCGCGCAAGAACAAAACGGCCATCAACATCGAATATATGAAAGCCAGCATCCGTGCCAAGGTGGAGCACCCGTTTCGCATCATCAAGCGGCAGTTCGGCTTCGTGAGAGCCAGATACAGGGGGCTGCTGAAAAACGATAACCAACTGGCGATGTTATTCACCCCGGCCAACCTGTTTCGGGTGGACCAAATGATACGTCAGTGGGAGAGATCTCAGTAAAAACCGGAAATAACGCCAGAAATGGTGGAAAAAATAGCCTAAATAGGCTGATTCGATGTGTTTGCGGGAAAAAAATCGGCCCAGATCCGCGAAATTTTAATCAGCGAGTCAGCTTGGGAAGAAATGACCTGCTTATTCGCACCTTCCATAGCGTTATCCCCGCCCTGAAAGACGAGGATATAAGGGGGTTCCGCTAACTGCCCGTATTCTCCCTCTCTTCAGAAGAAGTCAAGCAGGTGGTAAGGCGTAGCTTTGTTTTCACCTGCACGGGCCATTGCAATTTATAAGTGCTTCACGGATAAGGTCTGGAATTGAATGTCAGTCAGTTACAACGGGCGCGGGCTAAGAGACATATTATCATCGGCCAAGATGTTACCCGAACTACCTGACCCGCCCCCTTCCTTGCGGAAAGAGGCTTTTCACAATACCAGGACTGAGCGGGATTCATGAACCGTCTTCTGCAGGACGTGAGGCGGTCCCGTTTGCTTTTCTCATCGCCAGGCTGTACTGCCAGGTGGAAACCAGACAGACCAGTAAAACCGGTATCATCATCAGACCCAGAAGCTTCCATCCCAGTAAAGCCAGTATCACGCCCGCTCCGGATGTGGCTATCGCGGAGAAAACAAAACGGCTGGGCTACGCCCGCCGATGGCGTTCCAGACAGAGGATATCGACTGGCTGGTAGGAGCGCTTGATAAAGTACTGAGTAAGCGTCATCTCAGTACCGTCTGTTGAAATTTCCGGTGATTGACGATGATAGAGTCCTCTTATAAACGTTAATGGACTCTATCAATGTCAGATTCTCTTCGTCCCCGCAGGGTTCGTGCGTCTTACTCCATGGACTTTAAACTGGAACTTGTCGAAAAATCTTATCAGCCTGGAGCCTGCGTGGCCCAACTGGCCAGAGAACACGGGATTAATGACAATCTGTTGTTTACATGGCGCCAGCGCTACAGCCACCTTTTGCCCGATGAAATACAACGTTCAGTCAGTAAACCTGATGCTGTCATCCCTGTTGTGGTATCTGACATGTCCCTGTCACATCATGCAGTACCACACTATGAACCATCCGGTTCCGCTTACGGTGAGGTGATGACCTGCGAAGTGGCTGTCGGGAGCGTCAGTCTGCGCCTGACAGGGAACTTATCTCCCGCTATCCTGAAAACACTGCTTCGCGAACTGACCGGGAGGGGACGATGATCTCCCTCCCGTCTGGCACCCGTATCTGGCTGGTCGCCGGCGCCACCGACATGCGTAAATCCTTCAACGGTCTGGGCGAGCAGATACAGCACGTACTGGATGAGAACCCCTTCTCCGGCCACCTGTTCATCTTCCGTGGCCGCCGGGGTGATACCGTCAAAATTCTCTGGGCAGATGCGGATGGACTGTGCCTCTTCACCAAACGCCTTGAGGTTGGTGAACTTCTGCCGTGGAACGTGGCTATACCTGCCTGACCAGTGTCAATACGGCGTCCGGTTAACGCTTACAGACCTTCAGCCCGGTGGAATCAATCACCAGATGCGCGATTTCACCCCGGGTGAACGTTTTGAAACTGACATTAACC
>NZ_JAIJYL010000008.1:0-193785 GCF_019753495.1 Klebsiella sp. TF21-TM
GCTTTCGCCTTACCCGGCCTACGAAAAATTGCAATATCAAACAGTTACGCAAATATCTGTAGGCCCGCGCAAGCAGCGCCGCCGGGCAATTCCTGAAGATTGCGCCTGGCCAGCACGATGAAGCCCTCTTTACAGAGGGCTTTTATCGCACAATAGCGAAGATTAACGCTTAAAGCGGTCCGGGAAGGTCATTTCGCTGTAGCGAACGAAGCGGGTGCCTTTCGCCAGTTTGTACCCAAACCAGATGACGAGGAACAGCGGAATACCGATGTAGGTCGCCGCCACGCCGCCCCAGTCAATGGTGTCCTTGAGGAACGCTTCGTAGTTCTGTCCGAGGGTGATGATCAGGCACAGCACGAAGGCGAAGATCGGCCCCAGCGGGAAGAACCCGGAACGATACGGCAGATTATTAATATCGTTACCCTGCAGGACGAAGCCACGACGGAAACGATAGTGGCTGATGGCAATCCCCAGCCAGGCGATAAAGCCCGTCATCCCCGAGGTGTTCAGCAGCCACAGGTACACCGTCTGGTTACCGAACATCGAAGTCAGGAAGCACAGCGCCGCGATAACGGTGGTCGCATACAGGGCGTTGCGCGGTACGCCGCCACGCGACAGCTTCGAGAAAATGCGCGGCGCTTTGCCGTCGCAGGCCAGGGTATACAGCATACGCGTAGAAGCGTACATCCCCGAGTTACCCGCCGACAGAACGGCCGTCAGGATAACGGCGTTCATGATCGCCGCCGCCGACAGCAGACCGGCGTGCTGGAAGACCAGCGTGAACGGGCTGACGGAGATATCTTTAACGTCGTTGCGCAGCAGGCTCGGATCGGTATACGGAATGATCAGGCTGATAATCAGGATCGCGAAGACGTAGAACAGCAGGATACGCCAGAAGACCTGGCGCACCGCGCGCGGAATGTTCTTTTCCGGGTTCTCAGACTCACCGGCGGCAATACCGATAAGCTCGGTGCCCTGGAAGGAGAAGCCGACAATCATCGCCACGCCGATCATCGCCGAGAAGCCGCCGGCAAACGGCGCATCCGCGATCCCCCAGTTGCTCCAGCCGGCAGGCTGCGCCCCTTTGAAGATGCCAACAATCATCATCACGCCGACGATGATAAAGATAATGACGGTGGCCACTTTGATCAGCGAGAACCAGTATTCCGCCTCGCCAAATCCGCGCACCGAGATCCAGTTCAGCAGGAACATAATGCCGAGGAACAAGGCGCTCCAGATCCAGCCTGGGGTATCAGGGAACCAGTAGCTCATCACCAGCTGCGAGGCCACGAGGTCAACGGCGATCGTTACCGCCCAGTTGTACCAGTAGTTCCAGCCCAGCGCGAAGCCGAAGCCCTCTTCAACATAATTCTGCCCGTAGGTGGCGAAGGAACCGGACACCGGCATAAACGCCGCCAGTTCGCCCAGGCTGGTCATCAGGAAATAGACCATCAGACCGATCAGAATATAAGACAGCAGCGCCCCGCCGGGACCTGCTTGCGAAATCGTTGCGCCAGAGGCAACAAAAAGACCCGTACCGATGGAACCGCCGATGGCGATCATGGTCAAGTGGCGCGCCTTTAGTTCACGACGTAGCGTGGGCGCTTCTGTGGTTTTAGTTTCCGAAACCATGTGATAATGCTATCCATCCAAAAAATGAGGCGCGATTGTAGCAGACGATCGGGGTTCCATCCGGTACAAATGCAAAGTTATAAGAGAGCTTCATGATCGACCGCAAATTATTAGTAAAGCACTAACCTGCGGAATTGCCAGCAAATTCCCCCCTCTATCAGGCGATAAAGCCGGATCGCTACACCTGGCAATACTGCAGAAAACGTTGTAATGCTTTGGAAATATGCTTCTGCCGGTGGTGGATCCGCCACAGCGTGCGCGTCAGCCGGGGCAGCGGCACTTTCAGCTCCGCCAGCGTGCCGGAGGCCAGCTGTTCGGCAATCACCCGCCGCGATAAGCAGCTGATCCCCAGCCCATGGCGCACCGCGTGTTTGATCGCCTCCGAGTTGCCCAGCTCCATCCCCAGATGAAACGCCGGCAGATGCGACAGCAGAACGTAATCGACAATCTCCCGGGTGCCAGACCCATGCTCGCGCAGGATCCACGGCGCCTCGGCCAGCTGCTGCAGGGTCACCTCCCCCGCCAGCAGCGGCGAGTCAGGCGCGGCAAACACCACCAGCTCATCTTCCAGCCACGGCTCGGCGATAATATCGGCGGCATGGCACGGCCCCTCGATCAGACCGAAATCCACCCGCAGGTCGGCAACGGCGTTGATCACGTCCAGGCTGTTGCCCACGCTCAGCTCAACCGGCAGATCCGGGAAGTCATGGCGATAGCGGGCAATGATCTCCGGCATAATATAGTTGCCGATGGTGCTGCTGGCGTAGACCCGAATCGCCCCGTTGTCGCCGCGAAACAGCTGCTCGATCTCCAGGGCCCGCTCCAGCAACGCCAGGGCGCGCGGATAGAGCAGCCGTCCATGCTCATTGACCACCAGCCGCTTGCCGACGCGGTCGAACAGCTGTACACCAAGCTGCCCTTCCAGATCGGTCAGCGCGGCGCTGACCGCCGATTGCGAAAGCGCCAGCATCTGTGACGCCTGAGTGGTCGACCCACTCTTATGGACTTCGGCGAACACTTCCAGCTGCCGCAGCGTAATATGCATAACCCACCCGTTTAGTAATCCAGTCTGAATAACCTTCCTTACTATGGTGACACAAATCGAGGCGGCTGACGGAAGGAAAATCCCCTTACGTCACAAAATCATCGTCTTGCTGACAAGAGCAGCTCGCTTGCGCGCCTCACTCCCCTGCCCCGTTGTCCCCGGCGAAGCGGCCATTAACCACTTATTACGATTGATTATAAACATATAATCAATTTTATATTTAATCCCGCGCGGCGTAACCTTTAGGCAGACAAAGGAGAAGGTTATGACAGCACTCACTTTACCCACCAAACATCGTTCCCTGTGGCATTTTGTCCCAGGCCTGGCGCTGACCGCCGCCCTGACCGGCGCCGCCCTGTGGGCCGGTAGCTTCCCGGCCATCGCCGGGGCGGGCTTCAGCGCCCTGACCCTCGCTATCCTGTTCGGGATGGTCGTCGGTAACACGGTCTATCCGAAAATCTGGCAGCCCTGCGACGGCGGGGTGATCTTCGCCAAACAGTATCTGCTGCGCCTGGGGATCATCCTCTACGGCTTCCGCCTGACGTTCGCCCAAATTGCCGACGTCGGCGTGAGCGGTATTTTGATTGACGTTCTGACGCTCTCCAGCACCTTTTTCATCGCCTGCTTCCTGGGCCAGAAAGTGTTTGGGCTCGATAAGCACACCAGCTGGCTGATCGGCGCCGGCAGCAGCATCTGCGGCGCGGCGGCAGTGCTTGCCAGCGAGCCGGTGGTCAAAGCCGAAGCCAGTAAAGTGACCGTCGCCGTCGCCACGGTGGTGATCTTCGGTACCATCGCCATCTTCCTCTACCCGGCGATGTACCCGCTGCTGGCGCACTGGTTTACCCCGGAGACCTACGGGATCTATATGGGTTCCACCATGCATGAAGTGGCGCAGGTCGTCGCCGCCGGCCATGCGGTCAGCCCGGATGCGGAGAACGCCGCGGTTATCGCTAAAATGCTGCGCGTGATGATGCTGGCCCCGTTCCTGCTGTTCCTGGCGGCGCGTGTTAAACAACTGACCCCGGCAGGTAACGGCGAGAAAAGCAAAATCACCATTCCGTGGTTTGCCATTATGTTCATCCTGGTGGCGGTGTTTAACTCCTTCCATCTGCTGCCGAAAGCGGTTGTGGAGATGCTGGTGACGCTGGATACCGTCCTGCTGGCGATGGCGATGGCCGCTCTTGGGGTGACCACTCACGTCAGCGCCCTGAAAAAAGCCGGGGCGAAACCGCTGCTGATGGCGCTGATGCTGTTCGTCTGGTTGATTGTCGGCGGCGGGGCCATTAACGTCGCCATCCACAGCCTGATGGCATAAAGCACTACATCTTTCTCCAGTTAAGCCGCTATCATTACCCACCCCCCAGCGGCTTTAACTGGAGTTTTTTTATGAAATACGTAGGAGCGCACGTGAGCGCCTCAGGTGGACTGGCCAATGCCGCCATTCGCGCCGCCGAAATCGAAGCAACCGCCTTCGCCCTCTTCACCAAAAATCAGCGCCAGTGGCGCGCCGCGCCGCTCAGCGACCAGACCATCGCCGAATTCAAAGCCGCCTGTGAAAAGTATCACTTTGGCCCCGGACAGATCCTGCCGCACGACAGCTACCTGATTAACCTCGGCCACCCGGTGGAAGAGGCGCTGGAAAAATCCCGTGACGCCTTCATCGATGAGATGACCCGCTGTCAGCAGCTGGGGCTGACGCTGCTCAACTTCCACCCCGGCAGCCATCTGCAGCAGATCCCGGAGGAAGAGTGTCTGGCGCGCATCGCCGAATCGATCAATATCGCGCTGGCGAAGACCGAAGGCGTCACCGCGGTTATCGAAAATACCGCCGGCCAGGGCAGCAACCTGGGCTTTAAGTTCGAGCACCTCGCGGCCATCATCGACGGCGTGGAAGATAAAACCCGCGTCGGCGTCTGCATCGATACCTGCCACGCGTTCGCCGCCGGCTATGACCTGCGCAGCGCCGAAGCCTGCGAGAAGACCTTTGCCGACTTCGACCGTATCGTCGGCTTTCAGTATCTGCGCGGCATGCATCTCAACGATGCCAAGAGCGCCTTCGGCAGCCGGGTTGACCGTCACCATAGCCTGGGGGAGGGCAACATCGGCCACGATTGCTTCAGCTGGATCATGCAGGACAACCGCTTCGACGGCATTCCGCTGATTCTGGAAACCATCAACCCGGATATCTGGGCGGAAGAGATTGCCTGGCTGCGGGCGCAGCAGATCGCCGAAGTGGCGTAAATAGAGACATAAAAAAAGGGCCGAACAGTCGGCCCTTTTTTATTGCGCAGAGATTATGCCGCTTTTTCGACTTCCGCTACCTGCGCTTCCGGGCGTTTCAGCACCGCGTAGGAGAGGCCCGCCACCAGCGTCCCGGCAACAATCGCCAGCAGGTAGCCCAGCACTGGCGTAATCGCCCCCGGGATCAGCAGAACAAACAGCCCGCCGTGCGGCGCCATCAGTTTCGCGCCAATCGCCATCGAGATAGCGCCGGTTACCGCGCCGCCGACGATACAGCAAGGCAGCACGCGCATCGGGTCACGGGCGGCAAAAGGAATCGCCCCTTCAGAGATAAAGCACAGGCCGAGAACCAGCGCGGCTTTACCCCCTTCCCGCTGCCCTTTGTCGAACTTATTGCGGGCAACCAGCGTCGCGATACCCATCGCCAGCGGAGGCACCATACCGGCCGCCATGATCGCCGCCATCGGCGCGTAGGTCTGGGTACTCAGCAGGCCAACGCCGAAGGCATAGGCCGCTTTGTTCACCGGGCCGCCCATGTCGGTACACATCATCGCGCCGAGGATCGCGCCCAGCAGAACCGCGTTGGCGGTGCCCATGGTTTGCAGCCAGTGGGTCAGCCAGGCGAGGATACCGGCGACCGGTTTACCAATCAGGTAGATCATCGCCAGGCCCACGATCAGGCTGGAGACCAGCGGAATGATCAGGATCGGCTTCAGCGCTTCCATACTCTGCGGCAGTTTCAGCTTAGTGCTGATGGCTTTCGCCACGTAACCGGCAAGGAAACCGGCAATGATCCCGCCGATAAAGCCGGAGCCGCCGCTGACCGCCAGCATACCGCCGATAAGACCCGGGGTCAGACCCGGACGGTCGGCAATAGAGAAGGCGATAAAGCCCGCCAGCACCGGCACCATCAGCGCGAAGGCCGAGCCGCCGCCGATTTGCATCAGCGCCGCCGCGAGGGTGTCTTTCACTTCAAACGCTTTGATCCCGAAGGCAAAGGAGAGCGCGATACACAGGCCGCCCGCCACCACCATCGGCAGCATGTAGGAGACGCCGGTCAGCAGGTGGCGGTAGGCGCCCGCCGACTCTTTTTTACCTTCGCCAGCAGCCTGAGGTTTACCGGAAGGCTGGTACGGTTTGGCTTCAGCCACCGCTTTGTCCAGCTCCTGGGCGGTTTTCTTCAGCGCCAGACCGGTGGTGGTGCGATACATCGGCTTGCCAGCGAATTTCGCCAGGTCGACTTCGATATCGGCGGCGACGATCACCAGATCCGCCTCGGCCACCTCTTCCGGGGTGATAGCATTGCCCGCGCCGACGGAGCCGCGGGTTTCCACTTTCACCCACCAGCCGCGTTTTTTCGCTTCGGTTTCAATGGCTTCAGCCGCCATAAAGGTATGGGCAACGCCGGTCGGACAGGCAGTGACCGCGACAATACGTTTCGGTCCGCCGGTGGCCGCCGGGACTGCCGCGGCGGCAGGCGCCGCGTACGGCGTCGCGTGGCCTTTGGCTTCGCTGAGGAACAGCTCCGGGTGCGCCACGGCGCGATTAATATCGCCGAGGTAGACCTGTTTGCCGTTCAGCGCGCTGTCAGTGGGCAGCGCCGACCCGAGAACAATCACCAGTTCGGCGTCGTTCGGATTATCAGTCAGTTCAAGGTGCGCTTTTGGCGCTGCGGCACCCAGCAGGGTTTTCGCCATATAGGTGCGCGCCTGTCCGAGTCCGGCATCAATAATCAGCAGCGTTTTCATTATGCCTCTCCTGCTGTCAATTAAAGGGTTGTAAGTCGACGCGCGCCATCATCGCGGCCAACTGGGTACGGTCGGTGATCCCGACGTTGCTCTGGCTGACTGCCAGGGCAGCGACGGCGGTCGCCAGGCGCAGGGTATGCTCGCTGGATTCACGCATCAGCAGGCCGTAAATCAGGCCGCCGACCATCGAATCGCCGGCGCCAACGGTGCTGACCACTTCGACTGAAGGCGGTTTGGCAATCCACTCGCCGGAGGCGTTCACCCACAGCGCGCCCTCTTCGCCCAGGGAAATCACCACGTGGGCGATCCCCTGCTCGCGCAGCGCATGGGCGGCGTCGATAACGTCTTTCATCTCCGGCAGCTTACGGCCAGCCCAGATCTCCAGCTCGCGACGGTTCGGTTTCACCAGCCACGGCGCCGCTTTCAGTCCGGCAACCAGCGCTTCGCGGCTGCTGTCGAAAATGATGCACGGGCACTGGCTGCGCAGACGGGTCATCCAGTCGGTAAAGGCCTCCGGGCTGACGCCGGACGGCAGGCTGCCGCTGACGCAGACCATATCGAACTGCCCCAGCCAGCTCAGGGAGTCGTTGACGAAGCGTTCCCAGTCGCCTGGGGTGACTTCAAAGCCGGAGAAGTTGAAATCGGTCACTTCGCCATCTTTTTCCGTCAGCTTAACGTTGATGCGGGTCCGCCCCTGCACCACCTGGAAACGGTTGGCGATCCCCAGCTCGCTGAACAGCTGCTGAAAGCCATCCTGGTTGTCTTTCCCCAGGAAGCCGCCGACGGTGACGTCAATACCAAGATCTTTCAGCACTTTCGCCACGTTAATGCCTTTCCCGGCGGCGTGCAGGCCGGTGGTACGCACCAGGTTCACTTCACCGCGCTCGATCTCCGGGGTGAAGCCCACCAGATCGTACGCCGGGTTTAAAGTAATGGTTGCTACACGTCTACTCATTTATGCGCCCTCCCCAAGGCCTGCGGCGATCGCTTCGCCAATCGCATCCAGCGCTTGTTGCGCATCCTCACCCTGCGCGGTAAAGCGCAGACGGTGACCTTTTTTCACACCCAGCGCCACGACCTTCATCAGGCTGCGGCCGTTGGCCGGCTTGCCGGAACCGTCGAGGTTAGTGACGGTGACGTCGCTGGAAAATTGTTTAATGGTGTTGACCAGCATGGTGCCCGGACGGGCATGCAGGCCGTGCTCATTGCGCACCACGAATTCGGCGCTCAGCACATCTTCGGCAATCGCGTCGTCGCTGGTCAGCAGCGCCAGCACGGTGGCGGCGTCGGCTTTCAGCAGATGGTCAGCTTTCTTGTCCAGCAGCAGCTTGCTCAGGCGGTTCAGCACCGCGGTTGGCTGATCGTCGGTCATCGCCACCGTGACCAGCAGGGAAACCGGCTGGTCGTCGCGGGTGAAGGCGGTGGCGGCGCGGCTGACCGCCACGGCGCTGCGCAGATTGCCTTCGGCGCTGTCGTTCAGCCAGATGCCCTGACCGAGGTTCAGCGGCGTATCGTTAATGACGTGGCTAACGAAGGCGGAATCCACAGCGCCTGCTTCTTTCAGACGCGCGGCGTTCAGCGCCTGCAGGGTCAGCAGATCGCTGGCCGCGACGTCGAGACTGAGGGTCTCGTTGTCCAGCTTCAGCGCTTCGCTCTGCTTCTCCCCCATCAGCAGCGCCCGCAGCTCTTCCGCGGTGGTGGCGGACTGCAGCTGGGCGGCGACCGCGTCATCGCTCAGCACATGGGTCAGCTGACGCAGCAGGCCGAGGTGTTCATCTGAGCTGGCGGCAATCCCGATCGCCACATAGGCGGTCTGCCCTTCGCCCCAGGTGACGCCCTGCGGGAACTGAAACACCTGAACGCCGGTCTTCAGCACCTGGTCACGCGTATCCGTCGTGCCGTGCGGGATCGCGATCCCGTTGCCGAGGAAGGTCGAGGTCTGCTGCTCGCGCGCCAGCATGCCGTTCACGTAGCCATCGGCCACGTTGCCGGCGCTGACCAGCGCAGCGGCGACCTGCCGGATGGCCTCTTCTTTATTACCGGCCTGCTGGCCGGGATGAATATCCTGCACAGATAACTGGAACATGGTTCTCCTCTCCTGCTGAATTGAATCGTTTCAGCTAACTTGAGAAAAAAGGCGCCATCTGACGGTGAACGATATGCCGAATGACGCTGAAACGTTTCAAGAATTCTGTACCTTTCTTGCTCAACGCGCAAGGTACGTCAGCGACTTGATTGCAGAACTTAGAGGTACTGCACACTTTTGCTGAAGCCCTGGCGCCTGGCCGCGGTAAACGTCAGCTTTTTGCTGAACCCTCTATTTTGAAACGCCTTTTTAATTATTCGTGCCATACTACTGTTTATTTTCAGCCAGCAGGCGTAAACTCCGCGCCGTCTCCTGAAACTACAGAAAACCAAACACATGGAAAACCGAAGCGCCGCCCTCCCCCGACGCGGGTTCGATGTCACCTCTTCCGCCTTCCTGATCGTCGCCTTTCTGACGGGCATTGCCGGGGCGTTGCAGACGCCGACCCTGAGCCTGTTTCTGACCAATGAAGTGCATGTCCGCCCGGCGATGGTGGGTTTCTTTTTTACCGGCAGCGCCGTCATCGGCATTCTGGTCAGCCAGTTCCTCGCCGGACGTTCTGACCGTCAGGGCGATCGCAAGCAGCTGATTGTCGTCTGCTGCCTGCTGGGGGTGCTGGCCTGCGTGCTGTTTGCCTGGAACCGGAACTATTTCATTTTGCTGTTCATCGGCGTATTCCTTAGCAGCTTTGGTTCGACCGCCAACCCGCAGATGTTCGCCCTCGCGCGCGAGCATGCCGACAAAACCGGCCGCGAAGCGGTGATGTTCAGCTCCATTTTGCGCGCCCAGGTCTCCCTGGCCTGGGTGATTGGTCCCCCGCTGGCCTATGCGCTGGCGATGGGGTTTGGCTTTACCGCGATGTACCTCAGCGCCGCGGCGGCGTTTATCGTCTGCGGGATCATGGTCTGGCTGTTCTTGCCCAGCATGCGCAAAGCGAAGGCAGTGGCGACTGGCCGGCTGGAAGCCCCGCGCACGCACCGCCGCGATGCGCTGCTGCTGTTCAGCATCTGCACGCTGATGTGGGGCACCAACAGCCTGTACATCATTAATATGCCGCTGTTTATCATTAACGAGCTGCATCTGCCGGAGAAGCTGGCCGGCCTGATGATGGGGACCGCCGCCGGGCTGGAAATTCCCACCATGCTGATTGCCGGTTACTACGCCCGGCGCTTCGGTAAACGCTTTCTGATGCGCCTTTCCGCGGTGGCTGGGGTGCTGTTTTATGTGGGCATGCTGACGGTGCATACGCCGGCGCTGCTGCTGGCGATGCAGGTGCTGAACGCCATCTATATCGGGATCCTCGCCGGGATTGGCATGCTTTATTTCCAGGATTTGATGCCCGGGCAGGCGGGCGCGGCCACCACCCTCTACACCAATACCACCCGCGTCGGCTGGATCATCGCCGGCTCACTGGCGGGCGTGGTGGCAGAGATCTGGAGCTATCATGCGGTGTTCTGGATAGCGCTGTTTATGGGGATCGCCACGCAGGCCTGCCTGTGGCGGATCAGAGACGTATAGATAAGGTTGCCCGGCCGGAGCCGGGAAGTGCGGATTAGTGATCCAGATAGAGATAATGCAGCCAGCTGGTCATGCGCAGCAGAACCTTGCGCATAATCGACACATGGGCAAAATAATCGGTATATACCGCCGCCTGGGCGCTGACCCCGTCCGGTAAATGTTCCACTTCCGGATGGGGATCGAGGTCGATCAGCACGTAAATGCCCTCTTTCCCCGCCCCGGCGTTCAGCCCCTGCAGCGCGCCGCTGGCCTGATAGCTGCCGTCCGGGACGGTCGGCAACACGCGCGATACCTTACCGCTGTAGACGCTGCCCGGCAGACCGTTAAACACCACCTCCGCGCTGTCCCCGGCCGTCAGACGCAGGACCGAGTTCTGACGGAATACCGCCACCACCTGGCGCTTTTGCTGGGGAATAAACACCAGCACCGGCTTGAAGGGCAGACGCACCGCGGTCATCCCCGGCCGCGCCAGAAGCTGGGTGACGTAGCCGTCGCTCGGCGCGCGAACCACGGTTTGCGCCAGATTATACTCCGCCTCAAGGATCTGCGATTTCAGGCTGGCAATATTGGCATCCAGCCCGTGGTAGCGGCCGGACACCTGCTCTCTGGCGTTTTGTAATTGCGCTTTCGCCGCCTGCAGGACCGCCGCCTGGATCTGCACCTGCTGCCTGGCGTGAGTCACATCCTGTTCCGAAAAAGGATTCACCGGCATGGCCGCCCCCTGAGCATAGCGCTGGTTGTCACGGGTGACCCGGTCGTACTCCGCCTGCGCCTGCTGTACTCTGGCACGGGCATCGTCAATGGTCGCCTGCTTCGCCCGCAGCGTGGCCTCTTCGGCCGCCAGATCGGCTTTCAGCTTGTTCAGCCGCGCGCGGTAGCGGGTATCGTCGATGCGGAACAGCAGTTCGCCCTTCTTCATTAACACATTGGTTTTACTGGTGACCTCCACCACCTCGCCTGATACCTGGGGCACCATCGGAATGGAGACGACAATTTTTTGCGCTCGCATCGTATAGGGGTGGTTATAGTTCATCGTTAATATTAACGCGCCAACGACCACTATTCCGCCTAATATCGCTGTCGGGATTGTCCATTTATTTACTGGAATGCGAAATATCTTAAACACGCCCCAGGCAATGGCGACATAGCAAAGGATAATTAACAGATCCATATTATTTCTCGCTATTCTCCGCCGACGCCTGCTGGCTGTTTTTTAACGCCGCTTCAAGTAACGCAATGCGTTTTTCCAGCTCCGCTCGCTGCTGATGTCCCTCGGACTGCGAAGCCATCCCCCAGCCACGATCGGGCCGGTACAGCGTGGCCCAGATCCACAGGAAAGGCCAGATAGCATGCAGGGTAAACAGGCTTATCCAGCCCGCCACATGAATCGCGTCCTGATGGGGGTGCTGGCGTTTTTGCGCGATGTGATAGGGAATATCGTGGATAATAATAACTCCATAAAACAGTATGAGAAAAACCAGTATTAATACAAACAAAGCAAAATAATTAAGCAGCATGGTGCATATACACTCAGTAAGCCAGCGGGAAGATCGTTATTTTTAATGACATCGAGAACCACAAAAGAAGCAATAAAACGCACAGGTTTCCTTAAATAACCGACTGTTCACGGCAAAGGCCATCATACGTTCAGCAGATCAATAAATCACATGGCAATTCCGCCAAACTGGTATATCATTTTTGATATACCATCAATATCAGGCAGCGATAAGATGTTGAAAGACTTTAAAATGGATGAGCTGAGGATCCTCTGCGCCATCGCCGAAACCGCCAGCGTAAGCCGGGCAGCACAGCGCCTGAATATGCCCCAGTCTAACGTCTCACGGACGCTGACCAGCGTGGAGCGGAAAGTCGGCCTGGCCATTTTTCTGCGCACCGCCAGGGAACTGGTGCGTACCGAGTTCGGCGAGCAGTTTATTCACGCCAGCAGCGCCGTTCTTGAGCAGCATGAGCAGCTTATCAACCTCGCCGACCGTTATAAAAACACGCTGCAGGGCGTCGTCACCCTTGGGGCGCCCATCGGCATCCACCAGTTTCTCGGGCGCTATATTCTGCCGGCGCTAAGAAAAACGCTGCCGGAGCTGCAGATCAATCTGGTCACCCGCAACGCCAGCGAGCGGGAACAGAAATACGGCGCCATTTTCAATAGCGACTGCGATCTGCTGATAAGCCCCTTTAAGCCACAGAATGAAAACCTTATCGCCCGCCCCTTCACCCGCTTTCGCACCGGCGTCTTCGCCTCCCCGGATTACCTGGCGCAACACCCTATCGCCGAGCCGGAGGCGCTGGTGGATCATGAGTGCATCACCCTGCGCATGCTGGGCGGCAGCGACAATATCTGGACCTTCAAAAGCAAAAACGGCAAACCGCTCAATCTCACGGTAAAGGGGGGATTCGTGTGCGATAACACGCTGCCGGCGGTGGAGCTGGCGAAGCTGGGGATGGGGATCGTTTATGCGCCCTACTATTCACTCGCCACCGAGCTGGCGGCAGGACAGCTGGTTCCCTGTCTGAAGAAGGAGCGCTGTATCGATCTGCAGGCCTGGCTTATCTACCAGCGACGGGACATTCTTCCGCTACGCGTCCAGGCGCTGCTGGACGGCCTCAGCGTCCATATCAAAAACCTGTCTCATTTGCTGCTTTAAGCTCAGGGCGCGGTGGCCAGCTCAAGCTCCAGCAGCCAGGTGATGGCGTCATCACGATGAGTGAAGCACATCTCCGGCGAGGGCTGCAGGCTGGCGCACACCTTCGGACGCAGTGGGGAGCCGAAAATCAGGCACAGATTGTGCTCGGAGAGCTGAATACAGCGGGTATTGGCCGGCTTGCCCTGCGGCATGCCGGGGATCGGCGAGGATATAGAGGGGGCGATGCAACATGCGCCACAATCAGTACGACATTCCACAACCCAGCTCCCAAACGCTCATTTTGCGCCACAGCCTAAACGTTTTGCCAGAAGATAGCAAAACTCGCGAATTCCACTTGCCTGAACGCCCGGGCGCGAGTAGTTTTACGCGATATTTTTGACTCGTTAAGTGACAGGATTACTGCAATGCCAAGAGCGAATGAAATTAAAAAAGGTATGGTGCTGAATTACAACGGCAAGCTGCTGATTGTGAAAAATATCGATATTCAGTCACCCAGCGCCCGCGGTGCTGCGACACTGTATAAAATGCGCTTCTCCGATGTGCGTACCGGCCTGAAAGTAGAAGAGCGCTTCAAAGGCGACGATATCGTCGATACCGTGACCCTGACCCGCCGTTTCGTTGACTTCTCCTATGTCGATGGCAACGAATACGTGTTCATGGATAAAGAAGACTACACCCCTTACACCTTCACGAAAGAGCAGATCGAAGAAGAGCTGCAGTTTATTCCGGAAGGCGGCATGCCGGATATGCAGGTGTTGACCTGGGACGGCCAGCTGCTGGCGCTTGAGCTGCCGCAGACCGTGGACCTGGAAATTATCGAAACCGCGCCGGGTATTAAAGGGGCATCCGCCAGCTCCCGCACCAAGCCCGCCACCATGAGCACCGGCCTGGTGATTCAGGTGCCGGAATACCTGACCACCGGTGAGAAAATCCGCATTCATATCGAAGAGTGCCGCTATATGGGCCGCGCGGATTAATTTTCCGTGACGAGTTGAGCAGAAAAAAGGACAGCCGCTGGCTGTCCTTTTTGTTATCCCCGTTGCCGCGATTACAGCAGTTCAGGGTATTTGGTCATCTTCAGCGCCAGCTCCACGCCGCGCACTTCCGCCATCCCCTTGAGACGGCCAATCGCCGAATAGCCTGGGTTGGTTTTCTTGCGCAGATCGTCCAGCATCTGATGACCATGATCCGGACGGAACGGGATCGGGCGCAGATCGCCGGCCTGTTTACGCCGCTGCTCTTCACGCAGAATCGCATCCACCACCGCCACCATATTGACGTCGCCGCTAAGGTGCGCCGCCTCGTGGAAGGTTTTCGGGTTCGCCTCGCGGCAGGTGGCGCGCAGATGGGTAAAGTGGATGCGATCGCCAAAGGTCTCCACCATCTTCACCAGATCGTTATCGGCGCGGACGCCATAGGATCCGGTGCACATGGTAAAGCCGTTATTGATGCTGTCCACTGTCTCTTTCAGCCACTGCATATCTTCGATGGTCGACACGATACGCGGCAGGCCAAGGATCGGCCGCGGCGGATCGTCCGGATGCACTGCCAGTCGGATCCCCACCTCTTCGCACACCGGTACGATGGCCCGCAGGAAATAGGCCATATTTTCGCGCAGCTGCGCTTTATCGATGTGGTCATATTCCGCCAGGCGCGCGCGGAACTGGTCGAGGGTGTAGCCCTCTTCCGCCCCCGGCAGGCCGGCGATGATATTGCGGGTCAGTTTCTCAATGTCCGCTTCGCTCATCGCCTTGTAATACGCCTCGGCCTGGCGCTGCTCTTCTTCGCTGTAATCCGCTTCCGCCCCCGGGCGTTTGAGGATATGCAGTTCAAAGGCGGCGAAGGCGATCTGATCGAAACGCAGCGCCCGGGAGCCGTCCGGCAGCTCATATTCCAGATCGGTGCGCGTCCAGTCGAGGATCGGCATAAAGTTGTAGCATACGGTATCGATGCCGCAGGCCGCGAGGTTGCGGATGCTCTGCTGATAGTTGGCAATCCAGGTCGCATACTGTCCGCTGTGGGTTTTAATATCCTCGTGCACCGGAATGCTTTCGACCACCGACCAGGTCAGCCCTTTCGCCGCTAACAGCGCCTGACGCTCTTTAATCTCGTCGACCGGCCAGACCTGACCGTTTGCAATATGGTGCAGCGCAGTGACGACCCCGGTCGCCCCCGCCTGTCGTACATCATCAAGCGATACCGGATCGTTCGGCCCATACCACCGCCAGGTTTGCTCCATCGCTATGCCCTCACAAAAGTTGTTATACCAATAATGGCGACAATCATGACGACTACCATACATGTTTCTCGTCAGGCTGCAAACAGTGCCGGCGCATTGATTGATCCAGCTCACAGTCAGCGGATAATTTCGGCTTACCAATTTAATTTCCTGTCATATAACTTTAGACTGGCAATGTTAATAAGCAGTTAAACAGGTGTGTAAAGAATGACAACAATTGCAACCGCTACGCTACCGGAAAACGTGCAACGTCCTCAGTACGATCGCAGCCAGCTCCGCTCGCGTATTGTCCATTTCGGCTTTGGCGCGTTTCATCGCGCGCACCAGGCGCTGCTGACCGATCGCGTGCTGAATAACATCGGCGGCGACTGGGGGATCTGCGAAATCAGTCTGTTCAGCGGCGATACGCTGATGAGCCAGCTTCGCGAACAGGACCACCTGTTTACCGTACTGGAAAAAGGCGCCGACGGTAATCAGCCCATTGTTATCGGCGCGGTGCACGAATGCCTGAACGCCAGGCTCGATTCGCTGGCGGCGATTATCGAGAAATTTTGCGAGCCGCAGGTAGCGATTGTCTCGCTGACCATCACGGAAAAAGGCTATTGCATCGATCCGGCGACCGGCAAGCTGGATCCGACGCATCCGCGTATCGTTCACGATCTGGAAAATCCGACGCTGCCGCAGTCGGCTCCCGGTATTTTAGTTGAAGCGCTGGCCCGCCGCCGGGAACGGGGCCTGCCGCCCTTTACCGTGCTCTCCTGCGATAACATTCCCGACAACGGCCACGTGGTGAAAAATGCCGTCCTCGGCATGGCGGAAAAACGCAGTCCGGCGCTGGCGAGCTGGATCGCCGACAACGTCAGCTTCCCGGGCACCATGGTGGATCGCATTGTTCCCGCCGCCACCGCGGAGTCGCTGGCGGAAATCGCCGCCGTGCTGGGGGTGGAAGATCCCTGCGCCATCAGCTGCGAACCCTTCATTCAGTGGGTGGTCGAAGACCACTTTGTCGCCGGGCGCCCCGCCTGGGAGACGGCGGGCGTGCAGATGACCGACGACGTGCTGCCCTGGGAGCAGATGAAGCTGCGGATGCTCAACGGCAGCCACTCTTTCCTCGCCTGGCTTGGCTATCTGGCAGGTCATGCGCACGTCAGCGACTGCATGCAGGATGAGGTCTTCCGCCGCGCCGCCCGCCAGCTGATGCTTGACGAACAGGCCCCGACGCTGACCATTACCGGCGTCGATCTGGCGGCCTATGCCGACAGCCTGATCGCGCGCTTCAGCAACCCGGCGCTCAAACACCGTACCTGGCAAATCGCCATGGACGGCAGCCAGAAGCTGCCCCAGCGTATGCTCGACGGTATTCGCGTGCATCTTGAGCGCGGCAGCCGCTGGCCGCTGCTGGCCCTCGGCGTAGCCGGCTGGATGCGCTACGTCAGCGGTACGGACGATGCCGGTCAGGCCATCGACGTCCGCGATCCGCTGGTGGACAAGATCCAGCAGCGGGTGGCGCAGAGCGATGAGCAGCAGCGCGTTGACGCCCTGCTGGGTCTGGAGGAAATATTTGGCCGCGACCTGCCGCGCAACGCGCAGTTTGTCGCCGGGATCCGCGCCGCCTGGCAGCAGCTGGCGATGCACGGCGCTCGCGAGGCGGTTGCCCGCGCGCTCAATTCTTAACAATATTTGCGCTTATGCGGACAGAATTTCCTTCTGTCCGCCTCAGGACTTCTCTTTTCCCTCTTTTTTCGTCAGGATAGGCGTAACTGTTACAACATTACATTTATCCTGGAGAAAAGAGTGACCAGAACCAATTTGATCACCGGCTTTCTCGGCAGCGGTAAGACGACCTCGATTCTTCATCTGCTGGCGCAGAAGCCTGCGGATGAAAAATGGGCCGTACTGGTTAACGAGTTTGGCGAAGTCGGGATAGACGGCGCCCTGCTGGCCGACAGCGGCGCCCTGCTCAAGGAGATCCCCGGCGGCTGCATGTGCTGTGTCAATGGCCTGCCGATGCAGGTCGGGCTGAATACCCTGCTGCGCCAGGGGAAACCCGATCGTCTGTTGATTGAGCCCACCGGACTTGGCCATCCAAAGCAGATCCTCGATATCCTCACCGCGGCGGTGTATGAACCCTGGATCGATCTGCGCGCGACCCTGTGCATTCTCGATCCGCGTCAGCTACTGGACGAGAAAGCGGTCAACAACGACAACTTTCGTGACCAGCTGGCGGCGGCGGATATCATCGTGGCCAATAAAAGCGATCGGGAAACGCCCGAAAGCGCTCAGGCGTTTGTCGACTGGTGGCAACGCTGGGGCGGCGATCGCCGCCAGGTGTCGGCGACCCAGGGTAATATCGACCTGGCCCTGCTTGATGAACCGCGGCGCAACACCGCCCCGCTGCCGGCGAGCGCGGAGCACGCCCACCGCCATCCCCCAACAGCCGGTCTCGCCGCCCTTAGTCTGGCGGAACACCAGCGCTGGCGCCGCCACCTTAACAGCGGCCAGGGCTATCAGGCCTGCGGCTGGATCTTCGACGCGGAAACGGTCTTTGACACCATCGCCCTGCTGGAGTGGGCCCGGCTGGCGCCGGTGGCGCGCGTCAAAGGTGTGCTGCGCATTGCCGAAGGGGCGGTGCGGATCAACCGCCAGGGCGAGGATCTGCATATCGAGACCCTTAGCGTCGCCCCGCCCGATAGCCGCATCGAGCTTATCTCCGCCCATGAAGCCGACTGGAACGCGCTCCAGACCTCATTGTTGAGGCTTCGTTTAAGTTAAGGCGGCTAAGGTTGCCGCCGACTGTCACAAAATCGCAATGGCTATGATGAAAAACCGAATTCCTTTAATCCTGCTGCTTAACATCGCGGGTGTGGCGCTATTTTGCTCCTGGTATCTGCCAGCCAACCACGGCGCGTGGGCGCCGGTAGACGCCGCGATCTTCCATTTCTTTAACCATGGCGTCAGCGTCAGCCGCGCTTACGCCTGGCTGCTGGCGATCATCAACAATCGCGCCTTCGACGCCTGCTCGCTGCTGGCGATGGGTTGCCTGATGCTCAGCTACTGGCTCAAGGCGCCGGCGGCAGGCCGTCGTCAGATCGCTATTATGGGCGTGGTAATGCTGCTGGCGGCGGTGATCATCAACCAGCTGGCGCAGCACCTGATGCCGGTTCAGCGCGCCAGTCCGTCGCTGTTTTTCAGCGATGTCACCCGCGTCAGCGACGTCGTTAACTTCCCCACTAAGGATGCTTCCAAGGACAGCTTCCCCGGCGATCATGGGATGATGCTGCTGATCTTCGCGAGCTTTATGTGGCGCTATTTTGGTCGCCGCGCGCTGGCCGTGGCGCTGGTGATATTTGTGGTCTTTGCTTTCCCGCGGGTGATGATTGGCGCCCACTGGTTCAGCGATATTGCCGTCGGCTCTCTGACCGCCGTGCTGATTGGCGCGCCCTGGGTATTGATGACGCCGCTGAGCGATAAACTGATCGCCTTTTTCGATCGCTACTTACCCGGCGGAATATCGGCCAAATAAAGCCGCGGGCCGCCGCCAGGGGCATTATCTATAAGGGGACCTTTTGGGTCCCTTTTTTCAATTGTCCTTTTTTTCAACATCACGTTCATCTTCTTGTCACATTAATCCCGTGACAAATGAAGGAATTGTCTGTTTTTTGCCCGTAATTGCCGCAATTTTGGCCTTTCCCGATGATTCACTTTTTGTCACCAAAATACTTATAAGAAATCGCGCAAAACCGCTCGCCATGCGGCGTTTGATAGGGTAATCTCGTTCTCGTTTTGCCTTTTCCGCAACATTAATTCAGGCCCTGAATAAAATTGTGCGTGACTGCACAAATTTAAGCTTAAGGAATTGTCTCATTGCGGATGGGTATTTAGGCTCTAACACGTTTGGCATTTTTTATAACGACATTGTCGTTAAGGACAACAAGGGAAAATAAACAGCATGGTCAAATCTCAGCCGATTTTGAGATACATCTTGCGGGTAGCCCCCGCGATTGCAGTAGCGGTTCTGCTTTCCGCGTGTAGTTCAACAAGTACCGCCAGGAATATGCATTCTGAGACGCATGCTGTGGGTAGTGGCGATTTATCATCACTGCAAGCCTCTCAGGATGAATTTGAAACGATGGTCCGTAACCTGGACGTGAAGTCCCGTTTAATGGATCAGTATGCCAGCTGGAAAGGCGTGCGTTACCGCCTCGGCGGCAGCACTCGCAAAGGTATCGACTGCTCGGCGTTCGTGCAGCGCACCTTCCGCGAACAATTTGGTCTGGAACTGCCGCGTTCAACTTCTGAACAGCAGGAAACCGGAAAATCGATTTCCCGTACCCAGCTGCGTACTGGCGATCTGGTTCTGTTCCGCGCCGGCTCTACCGGCCGCCATGTCGGGATCTACCTCGGCAACAACCAGTTTGTTCACGCCTCTACCAGCAGCGGAGTGACCATCTCCAGCATGGATGAGCCATACTGGAAAAAGCGCTACAACGAAGCGCGTCGAGTTCTGAGCCGCTCGTAAACTGTCCTCTACCGCCGCCGGTTATCCCTTGGCTGGAAGCGGGATAAAAAACACTGCCCCGGCAGTGTTTTTTTTTGCCACCTGATTCTGAACGACGCAAAATAAGCTATGTCTTTTAAGTGGGAATGAGAAAAACGACGACTGACAACCCGTTGCTGCGCATCAATAACACGGAAAGACTATAGCTATGCTGACTTGCTACTTTTCGCCCCAGCGTAAAACCTGGCTAACCAGCCTGTGCGTGGGCATTATCGTCGCGCTACTGGCTGGCAGCATTCAATTTATGGTGATTTACCATAACCGGGCCGAGCGTTTCGACGCCATTATCAACAATGTTAATACCTATCTGAAAAGCTATTTTCACGACCTGCGCCAGACCATTGACGGCCTGCAGCCGCTGGTGGAGCAGCCCTGCGAGAATATTGACTCCGGGCTCACCTCCCACGCCGCGTTCAGCCCTAACGTCCGCGCTTTCCTGCTGGTCAAAAACGGCGTGGCCTTTTGCTCCTCGGCAACCGGCGCCATGAATACTCCCCTCACCCAGCTGATCCCGGCCATTGATATCCGCAAACCCCTTGATATGGCGATTTTGCCAGGCACGCCGATGATGCCGAAGAGCGCGGCGCTGGCGCTATGGGTAGGCAAACCCGGTGATGAAAACAGCGGCATTTTCGTGTCGATTAACGCCAATCTCACGCCGTATATCCTCTATTCCGCACGGCAGAATGATTTCAGCGGTATTGCGCTGGTCATCGGCCACACCGCTATCTCCACCTTCAGTAACCGGCTGGTGGATCCGCAAACGCTGCATAACGTGCCTATCCGCGAAGTGCAGATCGACGGTTTCCCCCTCAAGGTCTACCTGTATGCCAACAGCTGGCTGGCGGAAAATACGCAGTTTGCTCTGCTGCTCGGGGTGGTGTGCGGCCTGCTGGCGGGGCTGCTCTGCTATTACGTGCTGTCGATCAAATCCGATCCGCGAAAATCCATTCTGCTGGGGATCAAAAACAACCAGTTCTACGTCGTCTATCAGCCGGTGGTGAATGCCCAGACTCTGCGTATCAGCGGCGTGGAGGTCCTGATGCGCTGGCGCCATCCGGTGGTGGGCGAAATTCCGCCTGACGTCTTTATTAACCTCGCGGAAACCCAGCAGATGATCGTGCCGCTGACCGATCACCTGCTGGCGCTGATCGCCCGCGACGCGCCGGCGCTGAAGCGTATTCTGCCGCACGGCGTCAAGCTGGGGCTCAATATTTCCCCCGCCCATCTGCAGGCCGACAGCTTCCGCGACGATATGCTGCGCTTCGCCGCCGCGCTGCCCGCCGGCCATTTTCACGTGGTGCTGGAGGTCACAGAGCGGGCGATGATTGACAAAGAAAAATCGGTCGCTAACTTCGCCTGGCTGCACCAGCACGGTTTTGAAATCGCGATCGATGATTTTGGCACCGGGCATAGCGCGTTGATCTATCTCGAACGCTATAACTTCGATTATCTGAAGATCGATCGCGGCTTTGTGCAGGCGATCGGCACCGAAACCGTCACCTCGCCAGTGCTGGATGCGGTGCTGACCCTCAGCCGTCGGCTGAAATTGATGACCGTTGCCGAAGGGGTGGAGACCCAGGAGCAGGCGGAGTGGCTCCGCGCTCAGGGAGTGCATTTCCTGCAGGGGTACTGGATCAGCCGGCCGCTGTCGCTGGCGGCGCTAGTGGCCGCGCACGATGAACCCGCGAATTATTTCACAACGCGTTAAGTCTCACTTATGATGCGGGAACAGAAGTCGGCCACGGGGGCCGGCTATGACAGGGTATTCTGCCGCCTATGTATGCGCGACTTTTTCTGCTTCTGCTTGCTCTGTTTAGCCTGAGCGCTAAAGCGCAATCCATTCAGGAAAGCGTCGCCTTCGCGATTATCGGCGAACCCAAATACGCCGCCGGTTTCAGCCATTTTGATTATGTTAATCCACAGGCGCCGAAAGGCGGCACCCTCACCCTGGCGGCGATCGGCACCTTTGACAACTTCAACCGCTACGCGCTGCGCGGCAATCCCGCGGTACGCACTGAGGCGCTCTACGATCCCCTGTTCACCACCTCGGATGATGAGCCCGGCAGCTACTATCCGCTGATTGCCGAACGGGCGCGCTACGCCGGGGACTATTCATGGATGGAGATCGCCCTCAACCCGCGCGCCCGTTTTCACGACGGCACGCCAATCACCGCCCGCGATGTCGCTTTTACCTTTAATAAGTTTATGACCGAAGGGGTGCCGCAGTTCCGCCTCTTTTATAAAGGCACCACCGTGAAGGCCATCGCGCCGTTGACCGTGCGTATCGACCTCGGCCAGCCCGGTAAAGAGAACATGCTGAGCCTGCTGAGCCTGCCGGTGATGCCCGAGGCGTTCTGGCGTCATCACAAACTCAGCGACCCGCTGTCAAAGCCGCCGCTGGCCAGCGGGCCCTACCGCATCAGCGCCTGGCGGATGGGACAGTATATTACCTATTCCCGGGTCGCCGACTACTGGGCGGCCGACCTGCCGGTCAACCGCGGTCGCTGGAACTTCGATACGCTGCGCTATGACTATTATCTTGACGACAACGTCGCTTTCGAAGCCTTTAAAGCCGGGGCCGTCGACCGCCGGGAAGAGACGGTCGCCAAAAACTGGGCCACCCGCTACTTTGGCCGCAACTTCAGCCGCGGCTACATCATTAAAGAGGAGTATGCCAACACCTCGGCGCAGGATACCCAGTGGCTGGCGTTCAATATTCAGCGCCCGGTATTCGCCGATCGCCGGGTGCGGGAGGCCATTACCCTGGCGTTTGATTTTGAATGGATGAACAAGGCGCTGTTTTACAGCGCGTATCAGCGCGCCAACAGCTATTTCCAGAACACCGAATATGCCGCCCGCAGCCTGCCCGACGCGGCCGAGCTGGCCCTGCTGACGCCGATGAAAAACGAACTGCCCCCCGAGCTCTTCAGCCAGGTGTACCAACCGCCGGTCTCCCGCGGCGATGGCTTCGACCGCGCCAACTTACTCCAAGCCGACGCCCTGCTTAACGCGGCGGGCTGGACGGTGAAGAACCAGCGCCGGGTTAACGCCGCCACCGGCAAGCCGCTGCGCTTTGAACTGCTGATGCCGGCCGGAAGCAATGACCGCTGGGTGCTGCCGTTTCAGCACAACCTGCAGCGCCTGGGGATCGTCATGGATATTCGTCAGGTGGATAACTCGCAGTACAGCAACCGCCGCCGCAGCCGCGATTACGACATGATGCCGAGCCTGTGGCGCGCCATGCCCTGGCCGGGCACTGACCTGCAAATCTCCTGGGCGTCGGACTATATTCACTCCAGCTACAACGCGCCGGGGGTGCAAAGTCCGGTGGTGGATAAACTGATTGCGCAGATCCTGCAGTGGCAGGGTAATAAGCAGAAGCTGATCCCGCTTGGCCGGGCGCTGGACCGCGTCCTCACCTGGAACCACTACATGTTGCCGATGTGGTATATGGCGCAGGACCGCACCGCGTGGTGGAATAAATTCTCGTTCCCCCAAACCCGCCCCATTTATTCGTCCGGCCTTGATACCTGGTGGTATGACGCGAACAAAGCGGCCACCCTCCCCGCGGACAGACGCTAAGGACATACCATGGGCAGCTACCTGATCCGCCGTTTGCTGTTAGTGATCCCCACCCTGTGGGCCATCATTACCATTAACTTTTTTATTGTACAGATCGCTCCCGGCGGCCCGGTCGACCAGGCCATCGCCGCCATCGAATTTGGTCAGCACGGCGGAATGCCAGGCGCCGGCGACGGCGGGATGGGTGCCAGCCATGCCCGTACCGGCGCCGGCAATATCAGCGAGGGTCACTATCGCGGGGGGCGCGGCCTCGATCCGGAAGTCATCGCCGAGATCACCCACCGCTACGGCTTCGACAAACCGCTGCACGAGCGCTACCTGAAGATGCTGGGCGATTATCTGCGCTTTGATTTTGGCGACAGCCTGTTTCGCAGCGCCTCCGTGCTGCAGCTGATTAAAGACAGCCTGCCGGTCTCGGTGAGCCTCGGGCTGTGGAGCACGCTGATCATCTATCTGGTCTCCATTCCGCTGGGTATCCGCAAAGCCGTCAGCAACGGCAGCCGCTTTGACATCTGGAGCAGTACGCTGATTATCATTGGCTATGCGATCCCCGCCTTTCTGTTCGCCATCCTGCTGATCGTGATTTTCGCCGGCGGTAGCTATTTCGACCTCTTCCCGCTGCGCGGTCTGGTCTCGCCAAACTTCGACACCCTCCCGTGGTATGAAAAGATCCTCGACTATCTGTGGCACATCACCCTGCCGGTGCTGGCGACGGTGATCGGCGGCTTTGCCGCCCTGACCATGCTGACTAAAAACAGCTTCCTTGACGAGATCCGCAAACAGTATGTAGTCACCGCCCGCGCCAAAGGCGTCGGTGAGAAACAGATCCTCTGGGGACACGTGTTCCGCAACGCCATGCTGCTGGTGATCGCCGGTTTCCCGGCCACCTTTATCAGTATGTTCTTTACCGGCTCGCTGCTGATCGAAGTGATGTTCTCCCTGAATGGTCTGGGGCTGCTGGGCTATGAAGCGACGGTCTCCCGCGACTATCCGGTGATGTTCGGCACGCTCTATATTTTCACCCTGATCGGCCTGCTGCTGAATATCGTCAGCGATATCAGCTATACGCTGGTCGACCCGCGTATTGATTTTGAGGGCCGCTAATGTCGTTCTTCAGTCCCGTTAATCAGGCCCGCTGGGCGCGCTTTCGCCACAACCGTCGCGGTTACTGGTCGCTGTGGCTGTTTTTAATCCTCTTCCTCTGCAGCCTGGGGGCTGAGCTGCTGGCCAACGATCGGCCGCTGCTGGTGCAGTACCGGGGCCAGCTGTACGTCCCGGTGTTAAAAAACTATACCGAGCAGACCTTCGGCGGCGCATTCGCCACCGCCGCCGACTATCAGGATCCCTGGCTGCAGCAGCAGCTGGCCAGCCACGGCTGGGCGCTTTGGCCGCCGGTGCGCTTCGGCGCGACGACGATCAATTTTGCCAGCACGGTTCCTTTTCCATCGCCGCCCTCGGCCAGCAACTGGCTCGGCACCGACGCCAACGGCGGCGATGTGCTGGCGCGGATCCTTTATGGGACGCGCATCTCGGTACTGTTTGGTCTGCTGTTGACGCTGTTCTCCAGCGTGCTGGGGGTGCTGGCCGGTGCGATACAAGGTTATTACGGCGGTAAAATCGACCTCTGGGGGCAGCGTTTTATCGAAGTCTGGTCCGGTATGCCGACGCTGTTTCTGATCATCCTGCTCTCCAGCGTCGTGCAGCCGGGCTTCTGGTGGCTGCTGGCGATCACCGTCCTGTTTGGCTGGATGACGCTGGTGGGCGTGGTGCGCGCTGAATTTCTCCGCACCCGCAACTACGACTACATCCGGGCGGCGCAGGCGTTAGGGGTCAGCGACCGGCAGATCATCCTGCGGCATATGCTGCCCAACGCGATGGTGGCGACCCTCACCTTCCTGCCTTTTATTCTCTGCAGCTCTATTACCACCCTGACGTCGCTGGATTTTCTCGGCTTCGGCCTACCGCTCGGCTCGCCCTCCCTCGGTGAGCTGCTCCTGCAGGGCAAAAACAACCTGCAGACGCCCTGGCTGGGCATTGCCGCGTTTCTCTCTGTCGCCGTGCTGCTGACGCTGCTGATTTTCATCGGTGAAGCGGTGCGCGACGCCTTTGACCCCAGTAAGGCGGTGTAATATGACCCACCCGCTGTTAGCTATCGACAATCTCTCTATCGCCTTTCGCCAGCAGGGGGAGACGCAGACCGTCGTGCATAATCTGTCGCTCGAGGTGGCGGCCGGCGAAACGCTGGCCCTGGTGGGGGAATCCGGCTCCGGTAAGAGCATCTCCGCCCTGTCGGTGCTGCGGCTGCTCCCTACCCCGCCGGCCAGCTACCCCAGCGGCGATATCTGTTTTCATGGCCAGTCGCTGCTGCATGCGGATGAGGCGACCCTGCGCGGCGTGCGCGGCAACCGGATCGCGATGATCTTTCAGGAGCCGATGGTGTCGCTCAATCCCCTGCATACCCTGGAAAAACAGCTCTACGAGGTGCTGTCGTTACACCGGGGAATGCGCAAAGAGGCGGCACGCGGAGAGATCCTCGACTGCCTGGAGCGCGTCGGGATCCGTCAGGCGCCGCGGCGGCTGGCGGACTATCCGCACCAGCTCTCGGGCGGCGAGCGCCAGCGGGTGATGATCGCCATGGCGCTGCTGACGCGCCCGGAGCTGTTGATCGCCGACGAGCCGACCACCGCCCTCGATGTGTCAGTGCAGGCGCAAATTCTGCAGCTGCTGCGCGAGCTAAAGCGGGAGCTGAACATGGGGATGCTGTTTATCACCCATAACCTGAGCATCGTCCGCCAGCTGGCTGACCGGGTGGCGGTGATGCAGAACGGCCGCTGCGTGGAGCACAATCACTGTCGGGCGCTGTTTAGCGCGCCGGCCCATCCTTACACCCAACGCCTGCTGGATAGCGAACCGGACGGCGAGCCGGTGCCGCTGGCCGCCGATGCCCCGGTGCTGCTGCAGGCGGAGGCGTTACAGGTGGCGTTCCCCATTCGCCGGGGGATCCTGCGTCGGGTGGTCGATCACCATCGGGTGGTCAATGATCTCCATTTCCAGCTACGGGCCGGCGAGGCGCTGGGTCTGGTGGGAGAATCGGGTTCCGGCAAAAGCACGACCGGTCTGGCGCTGCTGCGCCTGATCCCCTCCGAGGGCAAGATAACCTTTGCCGGCCAGCCGATTCAGGGACGCGGTCGCCGACAGCTGCTGCCGCTGCGCCGACAGATGCAGGTGGTTTTTCAGGATCCGAACTCGTCGCTCAATCCGCGCCTGACGGCGCAGCAGATCATTGAGGAGGGCCTGCGCGTCCACCAGCCGACGCTGACGGCGGCTGAACGCGAACAGGCGGTGATCCTTGCCATGCAGGAGGTCGGCCTCGACCCGGCCAGCCGCCAGCGCTACCCGGCGGCTTTCTCCGGCGGCCAGCGCCAGCGTATCGCCATCGCCAGAGCGTTAATCGTCAAGCCGCAGCTGATCGTCCTCGACGAGCCGACTTCCTCGCTGGATAAAACCGTTCAGGCGCAGATCCTGAATCTGCTGAAAGCATTACAGCTGAAGCATCAGCTGGCCTATATTTTTATCAGCCATGATTTAGGCGTGGTGCGCGCGCTGTGTCACCAGGTGATGGTGCTGCGGCAGGGAGTGGTGGTCGAACAGGGCGAGTGCCAGTCCGTCTTCAGCGCGCCCCGGCATAAGTATACCCGCCAGCTGCTGGCGCTAAGCTGACGGTCAGAAAGGGTTATTGCCGGAGAAGGGCTCGGCGATCGCCACGCCAAAGTTTTTCAGACGACAGGTGGCGGCAAACTCATCCTGCAGATTAACGAACAGGCAGGGCTCGCCTTCGCACTCCAGAACGGAACAGTCGACTTCGATGTCGCTTAACGCCTGGCTGAGCTTATGCATTACCGGCCAGGCTTTTTCACCGTCCGGACTCAGCAACTTCAGGGCGACGAGACTGTTTTCGTTCTGCGCGCCGTTTTGCGGAATCGGTTCAACTCTGGAACCCGCAAAACCGGCCAGCCAGCGATAGCTCTGCGGCAGACGGTGTACGATAGAGAGTTGTTGTGTATTCACGTGGTTTCCCCGGAAGCAAAAGGCTTCACAATAAATTTACATCAATATTAACACACTGTTGACAAATAGTCCTGCTCAGACGCAGAAAACGTTTACAGCCGCGGCGGCCCAGGGTTAAGCGCTTATATTCCAGCGTGTTATTTTTTAACCCGGCAAGCCGATTGGCGCTATATGTACCCGTTTCTGTGATCCAAAACAACTTTTTTATCGCAACAATGCGACTTTTTACACTAATTGATTTTACATAAAGGAAACAAATCGCAGAACCCTGAAGCCCATTGCGGTTGACGTGCATCAAGAAAGGGGCGATTTCGCCCCTGAAAATGTGACCTAGCGTGCGATTTTTCGCCGGCGGGAAGCGTAAAGGGAGAAGAAAATAGAGCTGGTGGCGCAGAAGGCGATGGAGATCAGCATCGGCCAGGCGGTGGTAAAGGTGGCCATCGACAGCAGCGCGCCGATAATCGCCCCGATACCAAAGCGGAAAGTCCCCGCCAGCGACGAAGCGGTGCCCGCCATATGCGGAAACTCATCGAGGATCACCGCCATAGCGTTCGACGACACCATCGATACGCAGCCAACGAAGGCCGCCACGCCGATGACCAGCGACCAGAAGCCGACGTCGAGCAGGGCGCAAACCACCATCCACACCGCCATGGCAAACTGGATCCACAGCCCGGCGCGGAACATGCGCAACGCCCCTACCCGCCGCACAAACCGGCTGTTGAACATGGTCATCAGGAACAGAAAGACAATGTTCAGCGCAAAATAGTAGCCAAAGTGCTGAGGCGCGACGTGGTTAATATTGATATAGACGAAAGGCCCGGCGCTAAGAAAAGAGAACATGCCCGCGAAGCTGAAGCCGCTCGCCAGCATATAGCTCAGGACCCGCTTATGGCGGAACAGGGTGGCAAAGTTACCCATCGTGGTGCGCAGGTGGAACGGCTGACGCCTTTCAGCCGGCAGCGTTTCGCGGATAAACAGGCCGATCATCAGCGACGCCAGCAGGGCCGCCAGGGCGAGGATCCAGAAGATGGCATGCCAGCTGAACCAGACCAGCACCGCCCCGCCGACCATCGGCGCCACCAGCGGCGCAATGGTCGTCACCAGCATGACAAACGACATCATCCGCGAAAACTCATCTTTCGGATAGATATCGCGCATCAGGGCGTTAATCACCACGCTGGCCGCCGCGGCCGCCAGACCGTGGAAGAAGCGCATGGCGATCAGCATCTCGATGGTCTGCGACAGGGCGCAGGCCACCGCCGCCGCGGCGAAGACCAGCGTTCCGCCGAGGATCACCGGCTTGCGGCCGAGGCTGTCGGCCATCGGACCGTACAGCAGCTGCCCCAGCGCAAAGCCGAGGATATAGGTGCTGAGGGTCATCTGCGCGCTGCCGTCCGGCACGTGGTACTGGGCAGCGATCACCGGCAGGGCCGGGAGATACATATCGATCGACAGCGGCATCAGCATGGCCAGCAGGCCAAGGATAAAGACAATCCCCAGAGACGAATTTTGCTTCAGCGTCACGTTTTGCTCCGTGGCTGCGGGGCGCCCACGCTGGCGATTTCCGCTTCCGTCAGCGGACGATATTCACCCGGCGCCAGAGATTCATCCAGCAGGATGTCGCCGATGCGTTCCCGATGCAGGCCAACCACGTGGTTGCCCACGGCGGCGAACATGCGTTTCACCTGATGGTAGCGGCCTTCGCTAATGGTGAGGCGCACTTCGGTCGGAGTGATAACTTCCAGCACCGCCGGTTTGGTGAGATCTTTTTCGTTATGCAGCTGGACGCCTTTGGCAAACAGCTCCGCGGTCCCTTCCGCCAGCGGGCTTTCCAGCGCCACCAGATAGGTTTTTTCACAGTGGTGTCGCGGCGAGGTAATGCGGTGCGACCATTGGCCGTCATCGGTCATCAGCACCAGTCCGGTGGTGTCGATATCCAGCCGACCGGCGGCGTGCAGCTTATGCGCCACCGGCTCGTCGAGGAAATAGAGGATAGTCGGATGATCGGGATCGTCGGTGGAACAGACGTACCCCTGCGGCTTGTTGAGCATAAAATAGCGCGGGCCGTTCTGCTGGGTCAGCGTGTTCCCGTCATACTCCACCTCGTGCTCCGGCTGAAGCTTAAAGGAAGCATCTTTTACAATGTCGCCGTCCACGGTAACGCGGCTGCCGCGGATTTCACGCCCGGCAATAGCCCGGCTGACGCCAAGCTGCTGAGCGATAAACTTATCAAGTCGCATGAGATTTTTTTAGCCTGTCAAAGTGCTGGAGCGGGCAAATCGCCCGAAAAAGAAGAAATTCACTGGCTAGTATAACGGGCTCTTAACACCACTCAAGGGAAAAGATTCATGGCATACTATTCGCGAGTTAATTAGCCCCGTGAATTCATGACTTTTACATTACGTCCCTACCAACAAGAAGCCGTCGATGCCACCCTCGCCTGGTTTCGTCGCCATACCGAGCCGGCGGCGATTGTCCTGCCCACCGGCGCGGGCAAAAGCCTGGTGATCGCCGAGCTTGCCCGACTGGCCCGCGGCCGCGTGCTGGTGCTGGCCCACGTCAAAGAGCTGGTGGCGCAGAATCATGCTAAATACTGCGCCCTTGGCCTCGAGGCGGATATCTTTGCCGCCGGACTGCAGCGTAAAGAGAGCCACGGCAAAGTGGTGTTCGGCAGCGTGCAGTCGGTGGCGCGCAATCTGGCGCAATTTCGCAGCGAGTTTTCGCTGCTGATCGTCGATGAATGCCACCGCATCAGCGATGATGACGACAGCCAGTATCAGCAGATCATCAGCCACCTGCGGCAGGTCAACCCGCAGCTCCGGCTGCTCGGCCTGACGGCGACCCCGTTCCGCCTCGGCAAGGGGTGGATCTATCAGTTCCACTACCACGGGATGGTGCGTGGCGATGAAAAAGCGCTGTTCCGCGACTGCATCTATGAGCTGCCGCTGCGCTATATGATTAAGCACGGCTACCTGACGCCGCCGGAACGCCTCGATATGCCGGTGGTACAGTACGATTTCAGCCGCCTGCAGGCGCAAAGCAACGGCCTGTTCAGCGAGGCCGATCTTAATCACGAACTGAAAAAACAGCAGCGCATTACACCGCATATCGTCAGCCAGATCGTGGAGTTCGCCGAAAGCCGCAAAGGGGTGATGATCTTCGCCGCCACCGTGGAGCACGCCCGGGAAGTGACCGGCCTGCTGCCGGCAGGCCAGGCGGCGCTGATCACCGGGGAAACCCCGGGTCCGGAGCGAGATCGCATCATCGAGGCGTTTAAAGCGCAGGCGTATCGCTATCTGGTGAACGTCGCGGTGCTAACCACCGGCTTCGACGCCCCGCACGTCGACCTGATCGCTATCCTCCGCCCCACCGAGTCGGTGAGTCTTTACCAACAGATCGTTGGCCGCGGCCTGCGCCTGGCGCCGGGAAAAACTGACTGTCTGATCCTCGACTACGCCGGCAACCCGCACGACCTGTACGCCCCGGAAGTGGGGACGCCGAAGGGCAAAAGCGACAACGTGCCGGTGCAGGTCTTCTGCCCGGCCTGCGGCTTCGCCAACACCTTCTGGGGAAAAACCACCGCCGACGGCACCTTGATTGAGCATTTTGGCCGCCGCTGCCAGGGGTGGTTCGAAGACGACGACGGCCACCGCGAACAGTGCGACTTCCGCTTTCGCTTCAAAAACTGCCCGCAGTGCAACGCGGAAAACGATATCGCCGCCCGTCGCTGCCGGGAGTGCGACACCATTCTGGTTGACCCGGACGACATGCTGAAGGCGGCGCTGAAGCTGAAGGACGCGCTGGTGCTGCGCTGCAGCGGCATGGCCCTGCAGCACGGTAGCGACGAGAAAGGCCCGTGGCTGAAAATCACCTACTACGATGAGGACGGCGCCGACGTCAGTGAGCGCTTCCGTCTGCAAACGCCCGCCCAGCGTACCGCCTTTGAGCAGTTGTTTATCCGCCCGCATACCCGCACGCCGGGAGTGCCGCTGCGCTGGATAACACCGGCGGATATCGTGGCCCAGCAGGCGCTGCTGCGCCATCCGGACTTTGTCGTCGCCCGCATGAAAGGCCAGTACTGGCAGGTGCGGGAAAAAGTGTTCGATTATCAGGGGCGTTTTCGCCGCGCCAACGAGCTGCGTTAATCACCCGAAAGCTGAGGTTTTGATTGCCCGTGTGTCGTTTGGCGGCTATAATGCCGCCCGCTTTTGCATTCGCAAAGCAGATAATCCGCCTGTTGCTGGGTCGCCTGTAGCAGGCTTTATATATAGAGAGACATCAATGTTTACTATCAACGCAGAAGTACGTAAAGAGCAGGGTAAGGGTGCGAGCCGCCGCCTGCGCGCAGCTAACAAGTTCCCGGCAATCATCTACGGTGGCGAAGCTGCTCCGGTTGCTATCGAACTGGACCACGACAAAGTATGGAACATGCAGAGCAAAGCTGAGTTTTACGGCGAAGTTCTGACCGTCGTTGTTGATGGCAAAGAAGAAAAAGTCAAAGTTCAGGCTGTTCAGCGCCACGCGTTCAAGCCGAAACTGACTCACATCGACTTCGTTCGCGCGTAATCGCCGATAGCAAGTTGTATGGCAAGCGCCCCGGGGTCTTCGGCTCCGGGGCGTTTTGTTATCCGCGCCGCCAAAGCGCCGGCGCCTCGTCCACGATGTCGCTCAGCAGCCGGTGCTTATTCATTCCGGGCAGCCAGAGCATCACCATGGTGACGTTAAGCCCCTGACTGCCGACCTCCGTCGCGATTTCACCGACTCCCCGCCACTCGCCTGGCCGCAAATGGTCCGGTAAAAACCCCCAGCCCCTCCCCTGCTCCATCGCATGGCGCAGCAGGGTAATTTCGCTCATATACAGCGTATGGCCGGAGATCTGCAGCCGGCGGGCAATCTGATCGTCGCTGCGCCGGTGCATCACCAGCTGCGGCGTCAACGACAGATTCAGCAGCGTCAGCGGCCGCGCGGCATCCCGGAACAGGCGGTCCGCCGCGTAGAAACGCAGATCCACGGTGCCGAGCGCCCGCCACTCCATTTCGCTGCCCAGCGTGCGGTTGTTGGCCTGGCACATCGCCATATCCGCCACGCCATCGCTCAGCGCCTGCTCGGCTTCGCGCCGCGAGGCGCTCCAGCAGCTTAACCGGATCTGCCGCCGGGCCAGCGTATCGGCCAGCGCGCAGAGAAAATCACGTGGGATAAAGGGATCGTATACCAGACGCAGCGCCTGCCCGGCGGTTTGCGGCAGCGTTTGCGCAAAAGACTCGAAAGCCTGCGCCTGGCGCAACAGCAGATGCGCCTGACGAAAAAGCTGCTCCCCTTCGGCGGTTAAGGTCAGGGTACGCCCTTCCCGGCTGAACAGCCGATAGCCCAGCGCATCTTCCAGATAGTCCAGCAGATCGCGCAGCGTGGTTCGGTCTTTACCTAACCGAATGGCCGCCCGCGACAGGCTACCGGTCTCGGCGATGGTGGCGAATGCTTCAATCTGCGCGAAAGAATACTGCAGGGTTTTCATCCTTCTCTCCCTTGCGGGGGAAAATCCCCCCTTTACTGATTTTAGCCGCCGCGCGCCGATTTATATACTGCGATGCGAATCTATGGCAAACGAGGAAAGGATGATGATAAGAAAACCACTGGCCCTGGCGTTAATCCTGGCGGCGCTGCCGGCCGCGGCAATGGCACAACGCTGCGGCGACCTGACGCTGGATATCTGCCCAACGCCTTACGACCAAACGCTACCCGCCGCCAAAGATATGCTCAGCTGGGATCAGACTTCACGCGTGATTGGCTTTCGCAATGACTATCGCAACTATGCCGGCGATGTTTTCCGCCACGGCGCCTCGGCGCCGCTGGAACGCGCTGAAAAACAATTGACCGATGCCCGCTATACCCTCAACGGCCACACCTGGACCCTGCAGGATTACCTGAAGCGCGAGAACGTCAGCGGTATGCTGGTGCTGAAAGACGGCAAAGTCGCCTGGAAATATCTTGGCGACGGCAACACCGATACCACCCTGTGGACCTCACGCTCGGTGGGAAAATCGGTGGTCTCGACGCTGGTGGGCATCGCCATTCAGCAGGGTAAGATCCACTCCCTTGATGATCTGATTACCGTTTATGAACCCGAACTGAAAGGCACCGCCTGGGACGGCGTGACGCTGAAACAGTTGATGCAGCACACCAGCGGTGTGGAATGGAATGAAGACTACACCGACCCGCAGTCGCACTTCGCCCGCCTGACCCAGTGCGAGGCGCAGCCCGGGGCCTATGCCTGCGTGCGCAAGATCGTCACCGGCCTGGCGCGCAAACATCCGGCGGGCGAGCAGTGGTCCTACTCTTCCGGCGGCGCCTGGCTGCTGGGCGATATCCTGGAGCGCGCCACCGGCATGTCGCTGGCCGCCTGGCTTGAGCAGTCGCTGTGGCAGCCAGCCGGGATGGCCCACGACGGCGTATGGCATGCTTATCAGCAAGGGAAGCACGATGTCGGCGCCCACGGCTTTAACGCCACCCTTGAAGACTGGGGCCGCTTCGGCGAATTCGTCGCCCGCGATGGTCGGTTAAGCAACGGCAAACAGCTGGTGCCGGCGGGCTGGTTCGATCAGGCCGCAAGCTGGACCACTGCGCTAAACTCGGTCTCGGCGGCGCATCCGCAAGGTATCTACGGCTATCAGTGGTGGAATAACGCCATACCGGCGAATGCGCAAAACGTCCAGCCGACGCCGCAGGAAGGGCTGAAAGACTCGCTGTGGGCGCTGGGGATCTACGGCCAGGTGATCATGGTGAACCGCGCGGAACACCTGGTGATCGTCCAGTGGTCGACCTGGCCGCAGGCGGAACCCTCCTTTAACGCCCAGCCGCTGGAAGCGGCGCTGATGTACAGCGCCATTGCCCGCGAGCTGCGTTAACCCTCCCTCCTCCTTGCCGCTCAGCCGGCGAGGAGCGTGTCGGCATTCAGCGCCAGGTGCTGCAGCAGGATAATGGTTTTGGCATCCATGATCTCGCCATCGCGAATGGCCTGCAGCGCCCGCGCCAGCGGCCACTCCAGCACTTCAATGTCCTCACCTTCCGCCGCCAGCCCGCCGCCGTCTCCCTGCCGGTCATCGGCCTGATATTCGGCGATAAAAAAGTAGAGTTTTTCGGTGACAGATCCGGGGCTCATAAAGACGGTGAAGAGGGGCTCGATGCGCGTCACCCGAAAGCCGGTCTCCTCTTCCGCTTCGGCAACGATCCGCGCCTCCGGCGAGGCGTTATCCAACAGCCCGGCCGCCGCTTCAATGAGATATCCGTCGTGACCGTGAGTAAACACCGGAAAACGGAACTGACGGGTCAGGACCACCGTCCGCTTTTCCCGGTTGTAGAGTAAAATGACCGCGCCGTTGCCGCGATCGTAGGCCTCGCGGCTCTGCTCCTGCCAGCGTCCGTCCCGGCGCTGCAGTTCAAAGGTATATTTTTTCAGCGTGTACCAGTTATCAGAGAGCAGCGTCTCGCGAACGTGTCGGACGTGCGGTGCGTGAGTTTGCATGTTATATCCCCTTTCAGATGACAGCAGGCACCATAACATGCATAATCGTGCATAAACAAGATCACTCGTGAAGGAAAAATCATGCTCGCCAGTCAACGAAAACAGCAAATCCTGCAGATCCTTGCGGAGGAAAAACAGGTGATGTCCGGGGAGCTGAGCCAACGGTTTAACGTCTCTGAGGACTCCATTCGCCGCGATCTGCGCGAGCTGGCGGCGGAAGGAAAACTGCAGCGGGTCCACGGTGGGGCGCTGCCGGTCTCTGCCGCCATCGCCCCTATTGAAACACGCAAAAGCGTGCAAATCGCCTCCAAACAGGCGGTGGCGCGCGCTGCCGCCGGCCTGATCCAGCCTGGACAGGTGGTGATTGTCGATGGCGGCACCACCACCGCGGCGATGATCGGCTTATTACCCGCCGACCTCAGCTGCACGGTGGTCACTCACAGCCCCGGCATCGCCGTGGCGCTGGTCGATCACCCGCGAATCGAGGTGATCCTGCTCGGCGGCAAAGTGTTTAAGCATTCGGTTGTCGCCGTCGGCCCCGAAACGCTGGAAGCAATGGCGCGGATCAACGCCGATGTGTTCTTTATGGGGGTGACCGGCGTCCACCCGCGAGCGGGTTTTACCACCGGTGATTATGAAGAGGCAGGCATCAAGCGCGCGCTGGCGGCCAGGGCCGCGGAAACCGTGGTGATGGCCTCCCGGGAAAAGCTCAACGCCGCGTCGGCCTTTGCCATCGGCGAGCTGAACCTCGCCAGTACGCTTATCGTCGATGGGGAGCCCGACGCCGCGCTGCGCCAGCGGCTGGTGCAGAGCGGCGTGGAGATCGTCCCCGTTCAGCGGTCGCGCTGACGGGGCGTGGCGCTTAGTTGCCGCCGGACGTCCGGCGCTGCAGCTGGTCGCGCAGGTTCGGCGGGGTGCCCTTAATGGTCAGGGTATCGGTGGCGGGATCCCAGAATACGCGTTCGCCCAGCAGCATCGCGTCGAAGTTAATGGTCAAACCGCCGCCGCTGCCGGCAAACTTGGTCAGCTGACGTAAGGTGCTGCGATCCGCCGGGAAGCTCTCTTCCAGCTCGTAGCCCTGCTCGGCGGTGAACTCCTGGAAGCTCTTTTCGCTGACGCCGGCAAGCTCTTTGGACAGCGACTCCAGCTCAATCTCTTCCCCGGCCTGCAGCTGTTCATTGCAGTAAGCATAGACCTGCTGACGCACATTCTGTCGCTCGGATTTATCAAGCTGCGCGTCGGCGGCAAAGTCATCCACCGCCTGCAGCAGGCCGCGGTTCTGCGCTTTGGCGTTGAGACCTTCGCTGGCGCCGAGGAAATCCATGAAGAAATCGGCCACTTTGCGCCCCACCCGCCCTTTCAGGAAGGTCAGGTAGCGGGTCGACTCCGGATTGGTTTCCCACTCGGTCAGATCGATGCGCGCGACGATATCGGCATGGTTAATATCCAGATAATGGGTCGAGCGGATATCCAGCTCTTCGTTGACGCGCATGCTGCTGAGGTTATTGAGCACCGCCACCAGCAGATACTCGACCGCCAGGTAACGATACTGACAGAAGAGGACAATGCCCCCTTCGGCGAACGGGTATTTCGCCAGCTCATCGCGCAGGCGGCCGGTCGCCGCGCGGCTGAACGCCAGAAACTCCTCTTCCCCCTGACGCTGCAGGCGCAGCGCCTGCGCCAGTTCGCTCTCTTCATTGAACAAGCCATAGGCTTTGCTTTTGGCGCTATAAACCCGGTGCAGTTCAGCCATCATCTCGACGACCGTCGCGTTCGGCTCCAGCAGTGACTCGCGCAGCACCAGCTCCAGATTTTGTTCATCACGTTTGATTAACTGATGCAGGGCAATCTGGTCGATATCCAGACTCATGTTAAACTCTCCTTTTAGACCGGGCGGTATTCAACCACCGCCGGGTTGCCGACGCAACTGGCACCACACATTTCGACGTCATGACTGACGATCGGTGCGCTTTTGCGCCGCGGCGAAAAAATGCGGAAAAAAAGCTGCTGCTACGGTAATATGTTGCCCTTTCACGAACAAACAGATTTTGAGTTTATGCCGCAAATTTCCCGCTATAGCGATCAACAGGTCGAACAGTTGCTCAGCGAGCTGACGAACGTCCTGGAATCACACAAAGCCCCGGTTGACCTTTCACTGATGGTGTTAGGCAATATGGTGACCAACCTGATCAACAGTAGCGTCGCGCCGGCGCAGCGTCAGGCCATCGCCCGTTCTTTCGCGCAGGCTTTGCAATCTTCGATTAACGACGATCCAGCGCATTAAGGATAACAGCAACAGTATATGGTGACTCTACGTCAGCCCTACCGAGAAAAAGTCTCCCAGATGGTTAGCTGGGGGCACTGGTTCGCCCTGTTCAACATGTTGTTGGCCATGGTGCTCGGCAGCCGCTACCTTTTTGTCGCCGACTGGCCGACGACGCTTGCCGGACGACTCTTTTCGTACGTCAGTCTCGTCGGGCACTTCAGCTTCCTGGTGTTTACCAGCTATGTGCTGATCCTCTTTCCGTTGACCTTTATCGTGGTCTCGCAGCGCCTGATGCGCTTCCTGTCGGTGATCCTTGCCACCGCCGGGATGACGCTGCTGCTGATAGACAGCGAGGTCTTTACCCGCTTTCATCTTCATTTAAACCCGGTGGTCTGGGAGCTGGTCATCAACCCTGACCAGAATGAGATGGCGCGCGACTGGCAGCTGATGTTTATCAGCGTCCCGGTCATCTTTTTGATTGAAATGCTCTTCGCCACCTGGAGCTGGCAAAAGCTGCGCAGCCTGACGCGTCGCCGCCATTATGCCCGCCCGGTCGCCTGGTTCTTCTTTTTGTCGTTCATCAGCAGCCACCTGGTCTATATCTGGGCGGATGCCAATTTTTATCGCCCGATCACCATGCAGCGAGCGAATCTACCGCTTTCTTATCCGATGACCGCCCGACGTTTCCTTGAGAAACATGGCCTGCTCGACGCCCAGGATTATCAGCGTCGCCTGGTGGAGCAAGGGGCGCCGGAGGCGGTATCGGTCCAGTATCCGCTCAGTAACCTGCGCTACCGCGACCTTGGCGCGGGCTATAACGTGCTACTGATCACCGTCGACAACCTGAACTACTCGCGGTTTGAAAAAACGATGCCGGCGCTGGCGGCGTTTGCCAAAGAAAACGTGAATTTTACCCAGCATATGAGCTCGGGCAATACTGCCGACAGCGGCCTGTTTGGCCTGTTCTACGGCATTTCGCCAGGCTATATGGACGGTGTCCTCTCGGCGCGTATTCCCGCGGCGCTGATCACCGCTCTCAACCAGCAGGGCTACCAGCTGGGCCTGTTCTCTTCCGATGGGTTTAGCAGCCCGCTGTATCGCCAGGCGCTGCTCTCCGACTTCTCGCTGCCGAGCGCGAAGACCCAGAGCGACGAGCAGACCGCCAATCAGTGGATCGGCTGGCTGGACCGTTACGCGCAGGATGAGAATCGCTGGTTCTCGTGGGTCTCGCTCAATGGCACCACCCTCGACGATACGCAGCAGCAGGGCTTTGTCCGCCGTTATAGCAAGGCGGCAGGCGACGTTGATGCCCAGATCGATCGGGTGCTGACCGCGCTGCGCGAAGCCGGCAAGCTCGATAATACGGTGGTCATTATCACCGGCGGCCACGGCAAGCCGCTTAACGTCAAACACGACCCGTTTGACTGGTCGCGCGAGCAGCTGCAGGTGCCGCTGGTTATTCACTGGCCGGGCACGCCGGCCCAGGAAATTGCCACCCTGACCGATAACAAAGATGTGATGACCACGCTGATGCAGCGCCTGCTTCACGTGTCGACGCCGGCCAATGAGTATTCGCAGGGGGAAGATCTGTTCAGCGCCGCGCGGCGTCGGAACTGGGTCACCGCGGCCAACGGCGATACGCTGGCCATTACCACCCCGGCTATCACCGTGGTCCTCAACCATAACGGCACCTATACCACCTGGAGCCGCGACGGCGAGAAAATCAAAGATCAGAAACCGCAGCTCAGCCTGTTGCTGCAGGTCCTGACCGATGAAAAACGCTTTATCGCTAACTGATTGATTAATTATGAATCAATCGCGCGCGACCCGCTTGCATTCGCCTGGGGAACGGGTAATATTGTTCCCCACGCGTCGGCACGTAGCGCAGCCTGGTAGCGCACCGTCATGGGGTGTCGGGGGTCGGAGGTTCAAATCCTCTCGTGCCGACCAAAAACCCCTGAGAAACCAGCCTTTTAAGGCTGGTTTTTTTATGCCCCTCTTTTACGCCTGTTCCCCTCAGCTCGTTGAATTTGTGCCCTTTCCGCACCACAGCGTATAGAGTACGACTATCCTGATGGTAAATTACGTCGTAGCATCTATTATTCGACCGTATGACTCATAAGCAGGAGCGGATGACATGAGAGTTAATGGACTTACCAAAGGATTTTTCATCCTTATCGTCTTCATTGTAACCCTGGCCTTTTTTGATGTTCTCTCACCCTATTATTCCGCCATCCTCTGGGCCGCCATCCTCGCGGTAATTTTCAATCCGGTCAAAAACAAGATGCGCACCCGCCTCGGCGAACGTAACGGCCTTGCGGCGCTGATGACCATCGTCATTATCTGCCTTATCGTGTTCACGCCGCTGGCGATTATCCTGTCGTCACTGGCCTACGAGCTGAACGTGGTGTACAGCAAACTGCAGCATAACGATACCCAGTTCCCGACGGTGGTCGCCAGCCTGATCGCCCACCTCCCCGGCTGGGCCAGAAGCTTCCTCGCCGAACATAACCTGGATAGCGCGCAGCAGATCCAGCAGCAGCTCTCCGATGTCGCCCTGAAAGGCGGCCAGTATCTGGCCGGCAGCGCGTTTCTGATTGGTAAAGGCACCTTTGGCTTCACCGTCAGCTTCGGCATTATGCTCTACCTGCTGTTCTTCCTGCTGAAGGATGGCCCTCACCTGGTGCTGTTGATCCTCGAATCTCTGCCGTTATCCAGCTACGTGAAGCAGCACCTGTTCGCTAAGTTCGCCGCGGTGGCTCGCGCCACGGTAAAAGGCACCGTCGCCGTGGCGCTGGCGCAGGGGGCGCTGGGCGGCTTTGCCTTCTGGATCGCCGGTCTGGACGGCAGCATTCTCTGGGGCGCGCTGATGGCGTTCCTGTCGCTTATCCCGGCGGTAGGCTCGGCCATTATCTGGGTGCCGGCGGCGATTTACCTGTTTGCCACCGGCCAGCTGTGGCAGGGCGCCTTTATCGTCGGCTTCTTTGTCATTGTGATTGGCCTGGTGGACAACATTCTGCGTCCGCTGCTGGTGGGCAAGGATACCAGGATGCCGGACTATCTGATCCTCATCGCCACCCTCGGCGGCATGGAGATCTACGGTATTAACGGCTTTGTTATCGGCCCGCTGATCGCCGCCTTGTTTATCGCCTGCTGGAATTTGCTGTCGGGGCGGGAACACGCTGGCAACACTGATGAAATCGATGAAGAATTTATTGAGGAAGCGAAAAATAGCCGTAATGAATAATTTCACCGGCAGGCCTCTGGCGGCCTGCCAGCGCCCCTGTTGCGCTCTGCGCGGCCGACGTCTTACCAGTAGATAACACTATTCATTTTGCAAAAATTGGTAAATAAATCTTAACATTTAGCAAAGTGATGATAGGCTATCTTTGTCAGGAACGAAAATAAAGGATGATCAACCGTGAAAAAAATCACTACGCTAGCCGTTTCTCTGCTGACCGCCGCCTGCATGTCCGCCGGCGCCCTGGCCGCAGACCAGCCGCTGGAAAAAGTCGCGCCGTTCCCGAAAGCGGAAAAAGGCATGAAGCGTCAGGTTATTCAGCTGCCGCAGCAGCAGGATGAATCGGCGCTGAAGGTTGAGCTGATGATCGGCCAGACGCTGGAAGTTGACTGCAACCACCATCGTCTTGGCGGGGAGCTGGAAAGCAAAACCCTGGAAGGCTGGGGTTATGACTACTATGTTTTTGATAAGCTGAGCGGCCCGGTATCCACCATGATGGCCTGCCCGGACGGCAAGAAAACGAAGAAATTTGTGACTGCCGGCCTCGGCGATGACGCCATGCTGCGCTACAACAGCAAGCTGCCGATCGTCGTCTACACGCCGACCAATGTCGATGTGAAATATCGCATCTGGCGCGCGGAGGAGACTATCGGTAACGCCGAGGTCCGCTAAGGCGCGCCATTAAAACGGCAATAAAAAAACGGCAGCCCGCAGGCTGCCGTTTTTGTCAGAGCGCGATATCCGCTATCGGCTTGCCGCCGCTCAGCGGCTTCAGCTCCGCCTGCGGGGCTTTATCCATCGCGGCGGCTGGCTCATATTTCAGCTCGAGCACTTCACTGGTCCACGCCAGCGCTTTCTCAATCTCCGCCGGGTTGCCATCAAGGCGAATACCGTAGGTCGGGATGATCGCCTTCAGCCTGGCCTGCCATTCCGGCGAATTAACTTTGTCCTTAAACACTTTTTCCATCAGCTGCAGCATGATAGGCGCCGCGGTGGAAGCGCCTGGCGATGCGCCGAGCAGCGCCGCGACGGTGCCTTCGTCATCGCTGACCACTTCGGTGCCCAGGCGGAGTACCCCGCCCTTCTTCGCATCGCGCTTGATGATCTGCACGCGCTGACCGGCCTGCCACAACCGCCAGTCCTCTTTCCGCGCTTCCGGATAGTATTCGCACAGCGCGGCCAGACGATCTTTATCTTTCTGCATCACCTGGCTAATCAGATATTTCACCAGATCGAAGTTGTCCAGGCCGACGTTGAGCATCGGCAGGATATTCGAGGTATTGGTCGAGGCCAGCAGATCCCACAGCGAACCGTTCTTCAGGAAGCGGGTCGAGAAGGTCGCGAACGGCCCGAACAGCACCACGCGTTTACCGTCGATAATACGGGTATCGATGTGCGGCACCGACATCGGCGGCGCGCCCACTTCGGCCTGGCCGTAAACCTTCGCCAGATGGTGGTTTACCACCTCCGGATTTTCGCAGACCAGGAACTGGCCGCCGACCGGGAAGCCCGCATACTCTTTGGCCTGTGGAATGCCGGTTTCCTGCAGCAGGGTCAGCGCCGCGCCGCCGGCGCCGATAAAGATAAATTTGGCTTTGATAACCCGCTTCTGACGACGGTTGTCGGCATCCGCGAGGGTGACCGTCCAGCTCTTGTCGGCGTTGCGCTTGAAGCGACGTACCACGGTGCCCAACTGGAGGGAGAAATTATCATGCTTTTGCAGGCTGGCGATCAGCTGGCGGGTGATTTCGCCATAGTTGACGTCGGTTCCCACTTCCGTACGGGTAGCGGCCACTTTTTGCAGCGGGTCGCGGCCTTCCATCACCAGCGGCGCCCAGGCTTTGATCTGCTGATGGTCTTCAGAGTAACGAATGCCGCGGAACAGTTCGCTCTGCTGCAGCGCTGCATAGCGCGCGCGCAGGAAGTTGACGTTATCTTCGCCCCACACAAAGCTCATGTGCGGCACGCTGTTAATGAATGATTTTGGTTTGTTCAGGACGCCGCGCGTCACCTGATGCGCCCAGAACTGACGTGAGATGTGGAAGGCTTCGTTGATGTCGACCGCTTTGTCGATATTGATGCCGTTGGCGGTCTGCGGCGTGTAGTTCAGCTCCATCAGCGCCGCGTGGCCGGTCCCCGCATTGTTCCACCCGTTTGAGCTCTCTTCCGCCACGCTGGACATCTGCTCAACCATGGTAATAGACCAGTCTGGCTCAAGCTCCTGCAGCCAGGTTCCCAGTGTGGCGCTCATAATGCCGCCGCCAATCAACAATACATCCGTCTCTTGCTCATGGCGGGTGTTGGTCCGAGTGCTGTTGGGACCAACCGCCTGTGAGCGTGGTACGGCCATCTTTTTATTCATCGGATTTGAGCCTTACTTTACTCGCTGTTTTTATTTAGCGCAGGTGATACGATTCTCACCCCTCACGTTACCACCGAAGCTCAAAAATTTAAATATTGTTTAAATTTTAAGTTCTGTTTTGAGATCCGTTATAAAAATGTTTAATAAATGTATACAGCAAATCACTTTTTGTACTGGTGCGCTGGTAGATTCCGCGCTATCATCCCTGGTTTTGTGACAGACCGCACGGAAGCAGGGTCTGACACCGCTCCTCCTTTTTTTATAAGCTGCGAACTTTTTTTATGCCTCCAGTTTCTGACTCCGCCGCTTCCGGCAACCTGCGCACCATCCTCCGTTCTCCGTCGCTGCTGACGCGCGAAGCCCTGGCCGGCGTGCTCACCGCCCTGGCGTTAATCCCGGAAGTGATTTCGTTTTCTGTCATCGCCGGCGTTGACCCGCAGGTGAGCCTGATTGCTTCCGTGGTGCTCTGTCTGGCGATGTCGCTACTCGGCGGACGCCCGGCGATGGTCACCGCGGCCGCGGGCTCAGTAGCGCTGGTCATTGGCCCGATGGTGCATCAGCACGGCGTGGGTTACATTCTGCCAGCCGTCATTCTGGCGGGTATTATTCAAATTTTGTTTGGTCTGTGCGGCATGGCGCGCCTGATGCGCTTTATCCCCCCGGCGGTGATGACCGGGTTCGTCAACGCCCTCGGGATCCTGATTTTCTTTGCCCAGGTGCCGCACTTCTGGAGCCGTCAGCCGCTCATCGTCGGCCTGTTTGTCCTCACGCTGCTTATCGTCCTGTGGGCGCCGCGCTTTATTAAGGCTATCCCGGCGCCGCTGATCGCCATCGTCGCGCTCACTCTCTATACCGTCACCACCGGCCAGCTGCTGCCGACCGTCGGCGATGAAGGCTCGATGAGCGGCGGCCTGCCGGGATTCACCGCCCTGACCGTTCCCCTCAATCTTGCCACGCTGCAGATTATCTGGCCGTGCGCCCTCAGCATCGCCTTTGTCGGCCTGATGGAGTCTTTGCTGACGGCTAAGCTGGTGGATGACCTGACCCATACGCCGTCGAATAAATCGCGGGAGAGCGCCGGGCTGGGTATCGCCAACATCCTCGCCGGCTGTTATGGCGGTATCGCGGGCTGCGCGATGATCGGCCAGACCATCGTTAACGTGGAAATGGGCAAAGCCCGCAGCCGTCTCTCTACGGCGATCGCCGGTCTGGTGCTACTCCTGCTGGTGACAGCGCTCAGCCAGGTGATGGCGAAGATCCCGATGGCGGTCCTGGCCGGGGTGATGGTGATCGTGGCGGTGAAGACCTTTAGCTGGCACAGCATTCGCCCGGGCGAGCTGGCGCGCAATCCGTGGCCGGAAACGCTGGTGATGCTGGTGACCGTCGCCGCGACGGTGGGAACCAGCAATCTGGCGATTGGCGTGCTGGCGGGGATCGTCGCGATGGCGATCATCCCCCGCCGCCTGCGGGCAAAAGCGCAGGCTACATCAGAAACAGCGTCGCCAGCCCCAGAAAAATAAAGAAGCCGCCGGTGTCGGTGATAGCGGTGATCATCACGCTGGAGCCGACCGCCGGGTCGCGGCCCAGCTTCACCATGACCATCGGGATGATGACGCCCATCATCGCCGCCATCAGCAGGTTGAGCATCATGGCCAGCGTCATCACTCCGCCAAGCTGCGGATCGTCATACAGCCACCAGGTGATGCCCCCCATGATCCCGCCCCACACCAGGCCATTAATCAGCGCAACGCCCATTTCACGCAGGATCAGGAAGGTAAAGCTGCCGGGCTGGATCTGCTGCAGCGCCATCGCCCGGACGATCATGGTGATCGTCTGGTTGCCGGTATTGCCGCCGATCCCGGCGACGATCGGCATCAGCGAGGCCAGCGCCACCAGCTGAGAAATGGTGTGTTCGAAGCCGTCGATGACCCTGGATGCGATAAACGCCGTACACAGGTTGACCGCCAGCCACGCCCAGCGCGTTTTTACCGCCTTGCTGACCGGGGCGAAGACATCTTCTTCATCGCTCAGACCGCCCATCCGCCGCAGATCGTTGTCGGTCTCTTCATAGACCACATCGACGATCTCATCGATAGTCAGACGGCCGATCAGCTTACCATCGGCATCGATAACGGCGGCGCTGAGCAAGTCATCACGTTCGAAGGTGCGCGCCACCTTCTCAGCCTCTTCGTGCGGCTGAAAGGTGACCGGATCGCCCTCCATCACCTCCCCCACCCGCTTCTGCGCATCGTTGAGCAGAATGGTCTGCAGCTCCAGCTCGCCGAGCAGCAGCTTATTGCGGGTGGTGACAAACAGTTTGTCGGTGTTCTCCGGCATTTTACCGAGACGCCGCAAATAGCGCTGGACCGCCGCCAGGGTGGCCTCCGGCCGCACCGTAATGACCTCAAACTCCATGATCGACCCGACGCTGTTGTCGGCGTAGCGCATGATCTGGCGAATACGGGCGCGCTTCTCGGCCGGCAGGGTCGCCAGCAACCGTCCGGTCAGGTTGCGCGGCAGATGCTGCAGCAGGTAAACCTGTTCATCGATATCCAGCGGCTGCATCGCCTGCAGCAGCTCGTGGTCGCTCATCTTATCGATGAGGTCGCCCCAGACGTTTTCTGAGGCTTCCAGCAGCACTTCGCCGCGTTTATCGTCGGGCACCTGGCACCACAGCGCGGTGCGGGCGTCATAGGGAAGCGCTTCCAGCGCATCGGCGAGATCCGGCGGCGGCAGATGCGAGACCAGGATTTCCACTTCGGCCAGGTCATCGGCGAGCGTACCTTCATCGTAACGTTCTGCCAGCGTCAGTTTGCCCAGCAGCGCAGAGGTCACCGCTTTATCGGTGCTCAACAGCCAAATCAGACGGGCGCGCTCTTCGTCACGCAAGCGGGCGCTTTTTTTATGCAAAACGGACATCGGTCGGGCAATCCTTTTGAGAATAGTGAGCCGGCCTGCGGGCCGGAAGCCTTAAGCATAGCGCGAGGAGGGGGAAATAATAACCGTCAGCAATGTAGACGCTGAAAATTTCAGCGGCGCCCGGGCTTTCCCCGGGCGCGCAGCGTGAATCAGGCCGTGCGGGCCACCGCATCGCGGGAGGCCTGCGCTCGCTCTTCGCCGGTGAGCTCTGACAGCTGCCCGGCACGCATCTCCAGCAGGCGATCGGCGTGCTGGAAGTAGTGATCGTCATGGCTGATGGCGAACACGGTTTTCCCCATCTGCTTCATCAACGGCAGCAGGACCTGGTAGAACTCGCGGCGGAAATGCGGATCCTGATCCGCCGCCCATTCATCCAGCAGAATGATATCCCGGGACTCGGCCAGCGCCAGCAGGAGCGCCACGCGCTTCTTCTGCCCTTTCGACAGCCGCAGGTCGCCGATCTTACCGTTTTCCAGCTGCAGCTTGTGGGCCATTTGCAGACGCTCCAGCCACGTTGCCACCAGCGCCGGATCGGCCTCCTCGCCCTGCGGCCCGAGCAGACGGTCGAACAGCCAGACGTCGGTAAACACGGCGGAGAACAGTTTGCGGTACGCCTCCGGTTTATCCGCCGCCAGCGGCTGGCCGTCCACCAGAATCTGACCGGAAACCGGCTGATACAGGCCGGTCAGGAGCATCGCCAGGGTTGACTTGCCGCTGCCGTTGCCGCCGATCAGAAACACCAGTTCGCCGCGTTTTAGCGTCAGATTAAGCGGCCCTACCGCAAAGCGATGGTCCGGATAATGGAAAGTGACATCGCGCAGCTCCAGCGTCTGCCAGTCAGCCTGCGGCTGCGGCCGGGGGAAATCGGCCCGGTAAGGGGCGAGGGAGAACTGGCGCAGCTTGTTGAACGCCACCTGGGCGCTCAGCAGCGTGGGCAGCGCGCCGACGGCGGAGAGCAGCGGCGTGCGCAAAAACAGCAGCGTCAGGGAGTAGGTCGCCGCCACGGCGGTATCGGCCCAGCCGAGGCTGTTGGCCATCCAGAACACCAGCCCGATGGCGCCAAGCATCATAATATTCGACCAGTTGACCGCGCTGAGGTGGAAGGTATCGGCGCGAACGATGTGGTGCCGGTATTCACGGGCGTCCGGGAGGTAGAGCTGATTAAACACATACTCCGCGCGCTCGCGGTTGAGGGTCAGCTCTTTGCGCCCTTCCAGCACCGTCTGGTAGTCGTGATAGAGCTTATCTTCCGTTTCGCGCAGGCTGGCCATATGTCTGTAGACCCGCGACACCAGCACAAAACCGCCCCAAATGGTGAGCGCCATCCACAGGGCCGTCACCAGCATCATTTTTCCTGACAGCCAGGCCAGATAAGCGGCGGAGCCGAAGGTGAGAATGATCCCCTGCACCAGCTCAGGGAGGCGTACAAAGGCGATGGTAATATTGCGGATATCGCTGGTCAGCCCGGCAAGCAGCGACGCGCTGCCGATCTTCTCCACCTGTTCAATCTGGGTATCGAGGATGCGTTTCACAAACTCGCCGCGCAGGCGATAAACAAAATGATGGCCGAGGGTGGTCAACGCCAGCTGCGAGCCCAGGGTCACCGCCATCAACAGCCCCAGCAGGCCAAGAAATTCCGGCAGCACCCGCAGCGAGGTATCGACAGTGGCGATCAGGCGCAGGTTAATAAAGGCGATTAAGCCGATACCCAGCGCGGCGCTGAGCAGGCTGAGGGCAATAACGCCCAGAAACGGCCAGCGATACTGGCGCCAGACGAGAGAAAGAAGTTCCATAACAGGCTATCCGGAAAAGCAAAACAGCCAGCAGTTTAAACGGCTCGCCGGTGACATCAAGAATAATTCTTATTTTAATCGCCGGGACGGCCCGCCTGCCGAAAGGTGAGGTTATATCGACAGTCTCCGGTCTCGGGATGATGGCCCGCTTTCAGCGGCTGAACGCCATGATAAAACAGGCGCGACTCCCCGCCCCAGACCACCACATCGCCATGCTCCAGCAGCAGCCGCTGCAGCGGGTCGCTGCGCTGCAACCCGCCAAACTGAAAGATGGCCGGCACGCCCAACGAGACCGAGACGATCGGCGCCCGCAGATCCTGTTCATCTTTATCCTGATGCAACGACAGCTTTGCGCCGGGCTGGTAGCGGTTAATCAGACAGGCGTCGGGGGAAAAGTCCGGATAGCCGCCGGCCGCGGCTGCCGCCAGCGCCAGTTCACGGAATACGGCCGGCATCGGCGGCCAGGTATGATGAGTTACCGGGTCGACCGGGGCGTAGAGGTAGCCGTGGCGATCGGTGGTCCAGCCCAGCCGGCCGCAGTTGGTCATCGCTACCGACATGGTGTACCCGCCCGGCGTGACCATCCGGCGAAACGGCGACTGACGGGCGACGTCGGCAATCGCCTGCAGAAGCCCCGGAGCGCGCTCGCGGGCAAAGCGCCGAAGGACCACCGCGCCGGGGGCCAGCGGCTCCTGCCACGGTGGGGTATCGCTAAACAGATCGAGCATTACTCCTCCTCTCGTTGCGCCTCGCGCGCCAGCAGCTGCGCTTTTCGCGCGGTTCCCCAGCGATAACCGGACAGCGCGCCATTCTCACGCACCACCCGATGGCAGGGAACGATCACCGCCAGCGAATTCGCCGCGCAGGCGCCGGCCACGGCTCTTACCGCCCGCGGCTGGCCAATATGCTCCGCCACCTGGCGGTAGCTGCGGGTCTCGCCCGCCGGGATCTGCCGCAGCGCCTGCCAGACCTGCAGCTGGAACGCGGTGCCCTGCAGATCCAGCGGCAGCGACACCGGCCGCCGGCTGTCGTCGAGGTGGGCGAAAATCTCCGCCATCTGACGACGAAACTCAGGGTCGCCCTGGCGCAGCTCGGCGCGGGGAAAGCGTTGGCGCAGATCGTCGAGCAATGCAGCATCGTTATCACCCGGCAGCACGGCGCAGACGCCGCGTTCGCTTTGCGCCACCAGGCAGCGGCCCAGCGCGCAGTCGCCCGTCGTCCAGGTCACCACGGCGGCGGCGCCGCCGCGGCGAAACTGGCTGGCGGTCATCCCTAAGGCGGCATCGGCCTGGCGATAATAGCTGCTGCTGTCGGGGAAGCCGGCCGCCAGCGCGGCGCGGGTCACCGGTTTCCCCTGCTCCAGCGCCTCGCGCAGGCGTCGCGCGCGCCACGCCTGCTGCCAGGCTTTGGGGGTCATACCGGTCACGGATTTGAATAAACGGTGGAAATGAAACGGGCTGACCGCCAGCTCGCGCGCCAGCGCCTCGAGGGTCAGGGGCGCCTCCTGCTCCAGCAAGCGACAGGCCTGCGCCACTTTATCGATCCTTTGCTGCTGCGGGCAGTCTTTATCCGGCTGGCAGCGTTTGCAGGGGCGGAATCCCGCCGCCACGGCAGCAGCGACGTCAGCAAAAAAGCGCACGTTTTCCCGCCGCGCGCGCCGCGAGCGGCAGGAGGGACGGCAGCAGATGCCGGTGGTCAGTACCGCAAAGACGAACTGACCATCGGCCCGGGTATCACGCTCGCAGACCGCCTGCCAGCGGCGGTCATCGGTATCGGCAACTATCGGTTTCATCACGGGTCTCCTGCTGTAAGTGTATCCTCAGTCTGTGGTAAAGCCCGCCGCAAAAAACCCGCAATCTTGCTTTTTAATTTTTTTCGCCGACGAGGAAGGTACGGAACTGCGGCGACATCCAGGTTTTAAAGCCCTCCCCCTCTTTGACGATCATGTAGACTGCCAGCCCTTGCTCGCGCACCACCTGCTGCGCTTTTTCCGGCCCCAGCACCATCAGCCCGGTATCCCAGCCGTCCGCCTCCAGCGCCGTTGGCGCAATAACGGTCACCGAGACCAGCTTATGGGTTATCGGCTGCCCGGTCTGCGGGTCGATGACGTGTGAGATACGTTTCCCGTCGAGTTCATAGTAGTTGCGATAGCTGCCGGAGGTGCTGATGCCGTGGCCATTGATGTCGACAATCGCCTGAACGGCGTTTTCCCGGTCGGTCGGTTTCTGGATCGCCACCCGCCAGGGCTTGCCTTCGCCATTCATCCCGCGGCTGACCAGCGCCCCGCCCACCGACACCAGATAGCGGGAGATCCCCTCCTGCTCCATCAAGCGCGCAAGGTGGTCGGCGGCATAGCCTTCCCCCACGGTGGAGAGGTCGACAAACAGATCGGGAATATCTTTTTGCAGGAACTGCCTGCCGCTCTGATTGATAACCTGCAGATGCTGCAGGCCGGTGCGCGCTTTCGCCGCGGCGATCGCCTGCGCATCCGGGGTGGCGACCGGCTGTTTATCCGGGCCAAAGCCCCACAGATTGACCAGCGGCCCCACGGTGATGTCCATCGCGCCGTCCGTTTTGGCGCCAATCCGCAGCGACAGGGTCACGATGTCCGCCATCGCTTCGCTCACCGGCCAGGGCCGGGTATCCGCCGCGTGGTTGAAACGCATCAGCGCCGAGTCGTTTTTCCAGGTCGACAGCAGGCGATCGTCGGCGTCCAGCTGGGCCTGAACCTTGGCGCGCAGCGCCTGGGCCTTTGCCTCATCCACGCCGATAACGCTGACCCGCCAGAAGGTGCCCATCGTTTTACCATCCAGTACGGTGGCCGTTGAAGCGGGTGTCGCGGGAGTGGTGGCTGAATCGCAGCCAGAGAACAGTACGCAGGCGCCCAACAGCGCGGCGCGAAAGAAAGTCATATCCATTAATCGAGGCTCCTCTTACCAGGGCGACAAGAGTATACCAGCGAGGTTAAACCAGACATAAAAAAAGGCGCCAGAGGCGCCTTTTTGTTATACAGCTTGCAACTTAGAACTGGTAAACCAGGCCCAGTGCAACCACGTCGTCGGTAGAGATACCGGCGTTGCGGGTGAAGCTGTTGTCGTCCAGCAGGTTGATTTTGTAGTCAACATAGGTGGACATGTTTTTGTTGAAGTAGTAGGTCGCGCCAACGTCAACATATTTCAGGATGTCCTGGTCGCCGTAGCCTTCCAGATCCTTACCTTTAGACTGCAGGTAAGCAACGGACGGACGCAGACCGAAGTCGAACTGGTACTGAGCAACCACTTCGAAGTTCTGCGCTTTGTTAGCAAAGCCCAGAGAACCAGCGCGGGTCGCGTTGTAGGTCTGGGTGTACTGAGTGGCCAGGTAGATGTTGTTCGCGTCGTATTTCAGGCCGCCGGTGTAGGTTTCAGCGTTGTCGCCACGACCCAGTGCCAGCTTGCTGTTCTGGTCGCCAAGACGTTTGGAGTTAGAGTATGCGAAACCAGCGCTGATGCCATCAAAGATGTCATAAGTCAGAGAGGTACCGTAACCGTCGCCGTTCTGTTTCAGAGCGGTACGACCGTTGTTGGTCGGAGACAGAGCGCCTTCACCGCTCGGGCTGCCGTTTTTACCCTGGTACTGCAGAGCAAAGTTCAGGCCGTCAACCAGACCGAAGAAGTCAGAGTTACGGTAGGTTGCAACGCCGTTAGCACGAGACTGCAGGAAGTTGTCAGAACCGTAGGTGTCGCCGCCGAATTCCGGCAGAACGTCGGTCCAGGACGTTACGTCGTATACTACGCCGTAGTTACGACCGTAGTCGAAAGAGCCCGCATCGCCAAATTTCAGACCGGCGAATGCCAGACGAGTCCAGGCCTGATCGCTGGAGCTTTCAGTGTTGTTCGCCTGAACGTTGTATTCCCACTGGCCGTAACCGGTCAGCTGGTCGTTGATCTGAGTTTCGCCTTTCACGCCTACACGCATGTAGGTCTGGTCGCCGTCGACGCTCTTGTCGTCAGAGAAGTAGTGCAGACCGTCAATTTTACCGTACAGATCTAATTTGTTGCCGTCTTTGTTATAAATTTCAGCCGCATTTGCTGCGCCTGCTACCAGCAGAGCCGGTACCAGGAGGGACAGTACTTTAACTTTCATGTTATTAACCCTCTGTTTGTTATATGCCTTTTATTATGCCACTGCTTACTGATTACCCTTCTAATCAGTCGGCTATTTCATTGTGCTGCAAAATGCAGAATAATCCAACAAGAATATGATACTAAAACTTCTAAGATGTTTCAAAGTTCCCACAAGATGTTTCAATTTGTAAATGCAGCGGAACTTTTTTTCACCCCAAAATGGCCAGGGAAATACGCACTAATAATCAAAAAAATTATTTAGCCATTGAAAATCAATATGATATACAAAACCAAGCCTATAGCACTGAATGGTAAAACAAAATGATCATTGGTGACTAAAATAAGAGTCGCTATCATCATTAACTTTATTTATTACCGTCATTCAGTTCTGAATGTCTGTTTACCCCTATTTCAACCGGATGCCTCGCATCCGGTTTTTTTTACCCTTCTTTACACAACTTTAATTTATCTGTGCTACAGCCAATGATTCCCTAACGACTATTAATCAATCAATTAGGCCGCCTTTCGTGCTTATTCTGCCAATGTCTTGTTATTTCGTGCGATTCTTCGCTTTTGTTTCTGCCAATATCGTCAGCTGTCAGCCTTGCGGACGCGGTTTCATTTACGCTTCGTTTCTAAGATAATTCCTGGGCGGTATCGCGCCGCTGGCGCCAATCTGTAGTATGGATTTACGCCATTAGCCTTTATACTGCCTGCAGCATCTGCTTTGTTGCCAGTTACTCTGGCGCTACATCCTGTTTACAAACAATGATGAGTCGTTCAGCCACAAGATGACCCCGAAAAAATTCTCTCTGATCCCCGGCAACATCAGCCGCTTCTTCATTTTGATGGTTATTGTCCTGCTGGCGACGATGGGGGTGATGATTCAAAGCGCCGTCAATGCCTGGCTGAAAGAGAAGAGCTATCAGGTGGTTGATGTCTCCCATGCCCTGCACCAGCGTATTGATACCTGGCGCTATGCCACCTGGCAAATCTACGACAATATCGCCGCCACCTCTTCCAACACCGCCAGCGGCGGCCTGCAGGAGACGCGTTTAAAGCAGGACGTGTACTATCTGGAGAAGCCCCGACGTAAAACCGAAGCCCTGATCTTTGGCTCCCACGACAGCTCGACCCTCGAGATGACGCAAAAAATGTCCGATTATCTGGATATTTTGTGGGGCGCGGAGACCATTCCGTGGTCGATGTACTATCTCAATGGTCTGGATAATAGCCTGATTCTCATCTCCACCCTGCCGTTGAAGGACCTCTCCTCAAGCTTTAAAGAGTCAACCATCAGCAGCGTGGTGGAATCCCGGCGCGCGGAAATGCTGCTGCAGGCCAATACCCTTGATGAGCGCGAGACCTTCTCGCCGCTGCGCCATCTTGCCTGGCAGAACGCGCACTACTTTACGTTACGTACTACCTTCAATCAGCCTGGACACCTGGCGACAGTGGTCGCCTTCGACCTGCCGATTAACGATCTGATCCCGCCGGGCATGGCGCTGGACAGCTTCCGTATCGAGCCTGATCCCTCGCAAAATGTTGCCGCCAGCCCCGAGAAAGAGGCTAGCGATCATATCGGGATCACCTTCAACGGCATGCAGATTGACATCGCCACCGACATCAGCACCACCGGTATGCAGGTGCTGTGGACGGTCCCGATGAGCACCATGCTGCTGGAGTCCCTGCAGAACATTCTTCTGCCGCTCCTGCTTAACATTGGCCTGCTGGCGCTGGCCCTGTTCGGTTTCACCACCTTTCGGCATTATAAAGGACGCAGCAGCGCCTCGGGCGCCGGGCTCCCCTCCGCCGCAAATAGCGAACTGCGTTTACTGCGCGCCATTAATGAAGAAATTGTGTCTTTGCTGCCGCTGGGGCTGCTCGTCCACGATCAGGAAGCCAACCGAACGGTGATCAGTAACCCGATTGCCGACCATCTGCTTCCGCACCTGAACCTGCAGAACATCACCAACATGGCGGACCAGCATCAGGGGGTGATCCAGGCCACCGTCAACAACGAACAGTATGAGATCCGCCAGTATCGCAGCCAGGTAGCGCCGCGCACGCAGATCCTGATTATCCGAGACCAGGACCGCGAAGTGCTGGTTAATAAAAAGCTCAAACAGGCCCAGCGCTTGTATGAGAAAAACCAGCAGGGCCGGGCGGCCTTTATGCAGCATATCGGCAGCGCCCTGAAGCAGCCCGCCCTGAACCTGGCGGCCGAGGCAGCGGCGCTCGACGGCGCGGAGAACCGGACGCTGGCGCAGCATGCCGATGAGCTGGTCACACTGATCGATGACATTCAGCTGGCTAACCTGCTGGAAAGCGATGCCTGGAAAACCAGCCAGTCGCTGTTCTCGGTGCAGGAGCTGATCGACGACGTCGTACCGGAGGTGCTGCCGGCGATGAAGCGCAAGGGGCTGCAGTTGCTTATCAATAACGCGCTGCCTGCCGGCGAGCAACGCTATGGCGACCGTGAAGCGCTGCGGCGCACGCTGGTGCTGCTGATCAAGTATTCCGTCACCACCACGCCGATCGGCAAGATCACCCTCGACGTCTGCCAGGAAGAGTCGGCCAGCGATCGCCTGACCTTCCGCATTCTCGATACCGGCAACGGGGTCTCGGCTAACGAGATCGACAATATGCACTTCCCGTATCTCAATGAGACCCAGAGCGATCTGTACGGCAAAGCGAACGCCCTCACCTTCTGGTTATGTGACCGCATGACGCGCAAGCTGGGCGGGCAGTTGACCATCAAAGCGCGAGAGTCGCTGGGGACTCGCTATAGCCTGCATCTGAAAATGCCGGCCAGCGAAGAGGCGCCAGAGGCGGGAGAACATCTGCTGGATGACGTTATCGTCCTGCTGGATGTGACCTCCAGCGAAGTGCGGCGGATTGTCACCCGCCAGCTGGAGAGCTGGGGGGCGTCCTGCATCACGCCGGACGATCGGGCGACAAGTCAAGCGTTCGATCTGTATTTAACGGATAATCCGTCTAATCTTACTGCTTCGGGCTTGCTTTTAAGCGATGATGAGGTTGGGATACGCAAAATCGGCCCGGGCCAACTGCGGGTCAACTTTAATATTAGCACGGCGATGCAGGAGGCTATCCTGCAGCTTATTGAGCAGCAGCTGGCGGAGGAGGCGGTTCAGCCCGCCACCTCAGGAAACGAGAGTAACGCCGAACTCCATGCCAGCGGCTATTACGCACTGTTTGCCGATACGGTACCGGATGATGTTCAGAGATTGTATACTGAAATCGAAGCGGGCGATTTTGCTGCTCTGGCACAAACCGCCCACCGCCTCAAAGGGGCATTTGCTATGCTTAATCTGATACCCGGCAAGCAGTTATGTGAAACGCTTGAGCATCTGATTCGCGAAAAGGATGCGCAAGGCATAGAAAAATATATCAGCGACATTGACGCTTACGTCAAGAGCTTGCTGTAGAAGGTAGCCTTATACATGAACACTATGAACGTAATTATTGCCGATGACCATCCGATCGTACTGTTCGGTATTCGTAAGTCACTTGAGCAAATTGAGTGGGTGAACGTCGTTGGCGAGTTTGAAGACTCCACGGCCCTTATTAACAATCTTCCGAAGCTGGACGCCCATGTGCTGATCACCGATCTGTCCATGCCCGGTGATAAATACGGCGACGGGATCACGCTGATTAAATACATCAAGCGCCACTTCCCGGATCTGTCGATCATTGTTCTGACCATGAACAACAACCCGGCGATCCTCAGCGCGGTGCTGGATCTGGATATCGAAGGGATCGTCCTCAAGCAGGGGGCGCCGACCGATCTGCCAAAAGCGCTGGCCGCGCTGCAGAAAGGGAAGAAATTCACCCCGGAAAGCGTCTCTCGTCTGCTGGAAAAAATCAGCGCCAGCGGCTATGGCGATAAACGCCTGTCGCCGAAAGAGAGCGAAGTGCTGCGTCTGTTCGCCGAAGGCTTCCTGGTGACCGAGATCGCCAAAAAGCTTAACCGCAGCATCAAAACCATCAGTAGCCAGAAAAAGTCGGCGATGATGAAGCTGGGCGTCGAAAACGACATCGCCCTGCTGAACTACCTCTCCTCCGTCTCGCTGAGCGCGACGGACAAAGAGTAACCCTACGCTCTCTCCGTCTCGCCCCGGCGAGACGGAGTTCCCCGTTATTCCCGCCCTTTACGTACCCGCGCCGCATATACCGTCAGCGTTTGCTTCAGCACGTCAAGCGTCACCGGCTTGGACAGACAGCTGTCCATCCCCGATTCCAGACAGCGCTGCTTCTCTTCCGCCAGGGCATTGGCCGTGACGCCAATCACCGGCAGCGTCAGGCCAAGCTGACGAATGCGCTGCGTCAGGCGATAACCATCCATATTAGGCATGTTGACGTCGCTGAGCACGATATCGATGTGCTGCTTGCTGAGGACGTTGAGCGCGTCGACCCCGTCGTTCGCGGTCACGCACTGGTAGCCGAGCGATCCCAGCTGATCCGCCAGCAGGCGCCGGTTGATCGGATGATCGTCGACCACGAGGATCATCATGTCGTCGTTATTGCCGGCCTGCGCCTCCGGCGCCATCAGCGCCCGGCTATTGTCCGCACTGGCCAGCGCGACGTGGAAAATACGCCCCAACAGCGGCAGCAGTTCATGCGGCGTCGTCACGCTATGCAGCCACTCGCCGGCGGCCCGTTCCTGCGGAATACCGATATGACGACGGCAGAAGATGACCATCGCCCTTCCCTGCCAGCCGCTCAGCGCTTCATCGTCAGTGAGTAAGACATCCTCGGCGTCCGGGGTTTCTCCGGCATGACGACGTACCGTAAGGCCGTGATAGCTGAGCAGCGAGGTGACGAACATCGCCAGCGAGGTGTTGTGGATGGCCAGCCAGCAGGTCTTGCCAGCGAAACCGTTCGCCGTCATCTGCGGCGTGTTCTGCACGCCATACAGCGGGATGCGGATGGTAAAGCGGCTGCCCATTCCCGGCTCCGTTTCCACGGCGATATCGCCATCCATCATGCTGATCAGTTTTTCACAGATCGCCAGGCCAAGGCCGGTGCCCTGGAAGTTGCGCTGCACGCCGGTCCCCACCTGGAAGAAGGGGTCGAAGAGACGCAATACCTCTTTCGCCGGGATCCCCTCCCCGGTGTCGCGGACGCTAATCTGCAGATAATCCCCCGCGCACTGGACGTGCAGGATAATGCAGCCGGTGTCGGTGAACTTGATCGCATTGCTCAGCAGGTTGGAGATCACCTGCTGCAGGCGCATCGGGTCGCCGGACATCTGTTCCGGAACGTCCGGTTCGATAAAGCAGTACAGACCCAGCTGCTTGCGCACCACCAGCGGCAGATAGTTGGCGGAGATATGGTTCATGACCTCGCGCGGGGAAAATTCCCGCGGCTCGATCTTCAATTGCTCGGACTCGATTTTGGAGAAATCGAGAATATCGCTGATGATTTTCAACAGCAGGCTTGAGGAGTTGTTCATCGCCGTCACCAGGCGATCGACGCCCTTCGGCAACGCTTTGGTCTGCAGCAGATCGAGGTTGCCGATGATGCCATACAGCGGAGTACGCAGCTCATGGCTGACGGTGGCAAGGAACATCGATTTCGACTGGCTGGCCTGCTCCGCCGCCTGGGCCATCTCCTGCAGCGACTCTTCCATCTTCACGCGGGCGGAAACGTCCACCAGCACGCAAATCGCCACGTTTTCGTTGCGATAGCGCGAGTGGACAAAGCTAATCTGCAGGTTGGTATGGTTGCTGGTCAGCACATCGACAAAGTTGACCTGCTGGCCGCAGATGATCTGCGTCAGCCGCTGGCGGTCCTCATGGGTCAGCATGTTCAGATAGTTGTGCGCCAGCTCGTTACTGAGAATGTTGGTCCCGTCGAGGGTGCGCAGAATACAGATCCCCACCGGGGCGGAGGCCACGATTTTGCGGTTGAACTGCTCATGCTCTTCCAGCCGCTGAGCGTCATTTTCCGCAGGGATAAAAATGCGCCGCTCATACATCCGCGCCAGCGCAAACAGCATCGCGCCGCTGAGGATATTGAGAACGATGGCGTTGATGATCAGCATACGGATCCGCTCCAGCACCTGGTCTACCGAGACGGAATAGACGATGCTCAGGGAGGACGGCGCGAGGCTTTTCTTCAGCACCAGCTCGCGGAAACCCGCGCTGTAGCCAAACCACATTCGCTCCTGCATCCATTTCGCTTCGCTCTGGATTTTGCTTTCCGCGCCGGCCAGGGAGATCAGCGGCTGGCCGTTATCGTCGAAGATAGTCACGCTCATCGGCAGGCTGCCCGGCGTAAAGAAGCTTTCCATGCGGATGGTCTGCTCAACGCCGAGCATCGCCTGCAGGCGATTGGCCATATAGATCGGCGTCAGGGCGTAAAAATAGCCCACCCCGGGGCGCATGCCCTGGCTTATCCAGAACAGGTTGTTGCCGCGCTCGTTTTGCGGCGCATTGCGGTATTGCTCAATGCGTTGATGCAGGACTTTCAGCGCCTGATCGCGCTCAATCGGCACGTCACGCAGGCCAAAGTTGGCCATACAGAGATTATCGCTGCCGATGAGAAAGATGCGGTTAAGGTCATAGGCGGCGGTAAAATTATCCCGCCAGTAGCGCATAAACCACGCCAGCGATTGGAGCGAATTACGCCAGGCGCTACTCATCGCGCTGCAGTCGGAGTCAGGATACAGGGGTTCAAAGCTGGGGATCGCAATATCGCCGCTTTGCCCTTGTGCTACCGCATCCCCTGCCGACAGCCGGTTACCGGCGACGTACTTCAGCTCTTTAATCACATCCGCCGTACGCTGAATGTAGCGCTGGGCCTGATCGGCGTTGAGATTGAGCTCCTGATGGATCTCGGCTTCCCGCTCGTGCAGCGCGTTGACGATATAAAACACAGAGACAAACGCAATCAGCAGCCACAGCAATACCGCCAGCGCTCTGAACAGATAACGGGAAACCTTCAGGGTTGTGTGAAAAGAGGCAAGATATTTCAATGTGGCGATGCTCGGCCGTCAGGGACTCAACAGAATGGGGTTAAAGTAGCGGTAAACCGGCTTTGCCGCAATGTTAATGCAAAAAGGGCCGGGAGAATACCCGGCCCTTTCAGAACATTTACCTGGGACGATTACTCTTCGTCTTCGGCGATGTCGTCATCGGTATCCGCTTCCGGGGCGATATCGTCATCGCCTTCCGCCGCGCTACCGTCGATGGCGTCCAGTTCTTCGTCGTCGACCGGCTCAGCGACGCGCTGCAGCCCCACCACGTTTTCATCTTCCGCGGTGCGGATGAGGATCACGCCCTGGGTGTTACGGCCCACGATGCTCACTTCGGAAACGCGGGTACGCACCAGCGTCCCGGCGTCGGTGATCATCATGATCTGATCGCAATCATCCACCTGTACGGCGCCGACCACGGAACCGTTACGCTCGGTGACTTTGATCGAGATAACGCCCTGGGTGGCACGCGACTTGGTCGGATACTCAGCCGCGGCGGTACGTTTACCGTAACCGTTTTGCGTCACCGTCAGGATCGCGCCTTCGCCGCGCGGAATAATCAGCGAGACGACGCTGTCGTTTTCCGCCAGCTTAATGCCGCGTACACCGGTGGCGGTACGGCCCATGGCGCGAACGGCATCCTCTTTGAAGCGCACGACCTTGCCGGCCGCGGAGAACAGCATCACTTCGTCCTGACCAGAGGTCAGATCGACGCCGATCAGCTCATCGCCCTCGTTCAGGTTCACCGCGATAATGCCGGCGGAACGCGGACGACTGAACTCGGTCAGCGCGGTTTTCTTCACGGTACCGCTGGCGGTGGCCATAAAGACGTTGACGCCCTCTTCATACTCGCGGACCGGCAGGATAGCGGTGATACGCTCATCGGCTTCCAGCGGCAGCAGGTTGACGATCGGACGACCGCGCGCCCCGCGGCTGGCCTCCGGCAGCTGATAGACCTTCATCCAGTACAGACGACCGCGGCTTGAGAAGCAGAGGATGGTGTCATGGGTGTTGGCCACCAGCAGGCGGTCAATAAAGTCTTCTTCTTTAATGCGCGCTGCCGATTTGCCTTTACCGCCACGACGCTGTGCTTCGTAGTCGGTCAGCGGCTGATACTTCACATAGCCCTGATGCGACAGGGTGACCACCACGTCTTCCTGGTTGATCAGATCTTCAATGTTGATATCAGCGCTGTTGGCGGTGATTTCGGTACGACGTTCGTCGCCGAACTGGTCGCGGATCAGCTCCAGCTCTTCGCGAATCACTTCCATCAGACGGTCGGCGCTGCCGAGGATGTGCAGCAGTTCCGCGATCTGCTCCAGCAGCTCTTTATATTCGTCGAGCAGTTTTTCATGCTCAAGGCCGGTCAGTTTCTGCAGACGCAGATCCAGAATCGCCTGGGCCTGCTGCTCGGTCAGGTAGTATTTACCCTCGCGCACGCCGAACTCTGGCTCCAGCCATTCCGGACGCGCGGCGTCATCACCGGCACGCTCCAGCATCGCCGCGACGTTACCGAGATCCCACGCCTGGGCAACCAGCGCTGCTTTCGCTTCAGCCGGGGTCGGCGCGCGACGGATCAGTTCGATAATCGGGTCGATATTGGCCAGCGCCACGGCAAGCGCTTCGAGGATATGCGCGCGGTCACGGGCTTTACGCAGCTCGAAAATGGTGCGACGGGTCACCACTTCGCGGCGGTGGCGCACGAAGGCGGCGATGATGTCTTTCAGGTTCATGATCTTCGGCTGGCCATGGTGCAGCGCAACCATGTTGATGCCGAAGGAGACCTGCAGCTGGGTCTGGGAATAGAGGTTGTTGAGCACCACTTCCCCTACCGCGTCGCGCTTCACTTCAATCACGATGCGCATCCCGTCTTTATCAGACTCGTCACGCAGCGCGCTGATGCCTTCCACGCGTTTTTCTTTTACCAGCTCGGCGATTTTCTCAATCAGGCGCGCTTTGTTCACCTGATAGGGAATTTCATGCACGATGATGGTTTCGCGGCCGGATTTCGCATCCACTTCCACTTCCGCGCGCGCGCGGATGTAGACTTTACCGCGACCGGTGCGGTAGGCCTCTTCAATGCCGCGACGGCCGTTGATAATGGCGGCGGTCGGGAAATCAGGGCCAGGAATATGCGCCATCAGCCCTTCAATGCTGATGTCTTCATCGTCGACATAGGCCAGACAGCCGTTGATCACTTCCGTCAGGTTATGCGGCGGTATGTTGGTGGCCATCCCGACGGCGATCCCGGAGGCGCCGTTTACCAGCAGGTTAGGAATTTTGGTCGGCATGACGTCCGGAATACGCTCCGTGCCGTCATAGTTGTCAACGAAATCGACCGTCTCTTTTTCAAGATCGGCCATCAGCTCATGAGCGATTTTCGCCAGACGAATTTCGGTATAACGCATCGCCGCGGCGGAGTCGCCGTCGATGGAACCAAAGTTACCCTGGCCGTCCACCAGCATGTAACGCAGCGAGAACGGCTGCGCCATACGCACGATGGTGTCGTATACCGCGGAGTCGCCGTGCGGGTGGTATTTACCGATTACGTCACCAACGACACGGGCTGATTTTTTATAGGCTTTGTTCCAGTCATTGCCCAATACGTTCATGGCGTAAAGTACGCGACGGTGTACCGGCTTCAGGCCATCTCGGACATCCGGCAGCGCACGGCCAACAATGACCGACATCGCATAATCCAGATAAGAGTTCTTAAGCTCTTCCTCAATGTTGACCGGTGTAATTTCTCTCGCAAGGTCGCTCATCTAACCGCTATCCCTCTACTGTATCCCGGATTCAAAGGTCGCAAATTATAACACAGCCGCGCTAAGAGAGGTAAAGCAATACGGTTTATTCATGGCGCGCTGCTGATATACTCGCAGGTCTGAACAGAAAAGGAGTAAAAGCGCCCATGAATGCCGAAAAAACGTCGGTAGCCCCTAACGTCGATCATGCTGAAATCGCCAAATTCGAAGCCGTCGCCTCGCGCTGGTGGGATCTGGAGGGCGAGTTCAAACCGCTCCACCGCATTAACCCCCTGCGGCTGGGCTATATCGCCGAACGCTCAGGCGGCCTGTTCGGTAAAAAAGTCCTCGATGTCGGCTGCGGCGGCGGCATCCTCGCCGAGAGCATGGCGCGCGAAGGCGCGACGGTCACCGGGCTGGACATGGGCGCCGAGCCGCTGCAGGTGGCGAAACTGCACGCCCTGGAGAGCGGAATTCAGCTGGAGTATGTTCAGGAAACGGTTGAAGAACATGCCGCGAAGCATCCGCAGCAGTATGACGTCGTCACCTGTATGGAGATGCTGGAGCACGTCCCTGACCCACAGTCGGTCGTCCACGCCTGCGCGCGGCTGGTGAAGCCTGGCGGCCAGGTCTTCTTCTCCACCATCAACCGTAACGGTAAAGCGTGGCTGATGGCGGTGGTCGGCGCGGAATATGTCATGAAGATGGTGCCCAAAGGCACTCATGATGTGAAAAAGTTTATCAAGCCGGCCGAACTGCTGGGCTGGGTAGATCAGACTTCTCTGAAAGAGCAGCATATCATCGGCCTGCATTACAATCCGTTGACCAACACCTTCAAGTTGGCGCCGGGGGTTGATGTTAACTATATGTTGCATACCAGCGCCAAAAAAGCGTGACGTCAGCACCTGCGCTTATGATGATTGCGCGGCATCAAGCCGCGTGATTATTTCTTCCGATGAAGAAATCAGCACTCGATCAAATTTTCATTTTTTTTTCTGTTTTATTGACTTCTTCTCCAGGCCTTATGCGACGTGGACTTGCGGATTATTACCCTTCCGCAACCTCAATTTAACGTCAAAATCAACCCTTGTACTCAAAAGATTCCTTACTAAAATACTCACCATATAGCGTTCCTTTTATCGACAACCCCCTACATATAGTATTTATCCACAGAGTTAGTCACAACGGCCTTCTGTGGATAAACGGGGGATATTTTCTTTCACGGACAGGTAAAATCCACATGAATCAGAGTCTGCTGGTGACAAAGCGCGACGGAACCACCGAGCGCATCAATCTCGACAAAATCCATCGCGTACTGGATTGGGCGGCAGAAGGACTGAATAACGTTTCGATTTCCCAGGTAGAGCTGCGCTCGCATATCCAGTTCTATGACGGCATTAAAACCGCGGACATCCACGAAACCATTATCAAAGCCGCTGCGGATCTGATCTCCCGCGAGGCGCCGGATTACCAGTACCTCGCCGCGCGTCTGGCGATTTTCCATTTGCGTAAAAAAGCCTTCGGCCAGTTTGAGCCGCCGGCGCTTTACGATCACGTGGTGAAGATGGTCGAGAAGGGTAAATACGATCATCATCTGCTGGAAGACTACACGGAAGAAGAGTTCCAGCAGATGGACGGTTTCCTCGACCACTGGCGCGACATGAACTTCTCCTACGCTGCCGTTAAGCAGCTGGAAGGCAAGTATCTGGTACAAAACCGCGTCACCGGCGAAATTTATGAGAGCGCGCAGTTCCTCTATATTCTGGTGGCTGCCTGCCTGTTCTCTAACTACCCGCGCGAAACGCGTCTGGACTACATCAAGCGTTTCTACGACGCGGTGTCGACCTTTAAAATCTCGCTGCCGACGCCGATCATGTCCGGCGTGCGTACCCCAACCCGTCAGTTCAGCTCCTGCGTGCTGATCGAGTGCGGCGACAGCCTGGACTCCATCAACGCTACCTCCAGCGCGATTGTGAAATACGTTTCCCAGCGCGCCGGCATCGGCATCAACGCCGGCCGCATTCGCGCGCTGGGCAGCCCGATCCGCGGCGGCGAAGCCTTCCACACCGGCTGCATTCCGTTCTACAAACATTTCCAGACCGCGGTGAAGTCCTGCTCGCAGGGCGGCGTACGCGGCGGCGCGGCGACCCTCTTCTACCCAATGTGGCATCTGGAAGTGGAAAGCCTGCTGGTGCTGAAAAACAACCGCGGGACCGACGCCAACCGCGTTCGTCACATGGACTACGGGGTGCAGATCAACAAGCTGATGTACACCCGTCTGCTGAAGGGCGGCGACATTACCCTGTTCAGCCCTTCCGACGTCCCGGGCCTGTATGACGCTTTCTTCGCCGATCAGGACGAATTTGAACGCCTGTACACCCAGTACGAGCAGGACGACAGCATTCGTAAGCAGCGCATTAAAGCGGTTGAGCTGTTCTCGCTGATGATGCAGGAGCGCGCCTCCACCGGCCGCATCTACATCCAGAACGTCGACCACTGCAACACCCACAGCCCGTTCGATCCAGTGGTCGCCCCGGTGCGCCAGTCTAACCTGTGCCTGGAGATCGCCCTGCCGACTAAACCGCTGGAAGACGTCAACGACGAAAACGGCGAAATCGCGCTGTGCACCCTGTCGGCCTTTAACCTCGGGGCTATCGACAGCCTCGACGAGCTGGAAGAGCTGGCGGTGCTGGCGGTGCGTGCCCTGGACGCGCTGCTCGACTATCAGGATTACCCCATCCCGGCCGCCAAACGCGGCGCGATGGGCCGCCGTACGCTGGGCATCGGCGTGATCAACTTCGCTTACTATCTGGCGAAGCATGGCAAACGCTACTCCGACGGCAGCGCCAACAACCTGACCCACAAAACGTTCGAAGCGATTCAGTACTACCTGCTGAAGGCCTCCAACGAACTGGCTATCGAACAGGGCGCTTGCCCGTGGTTCAACGAAACCACCTATGCGCAGGGTATCCTGCCGATCGATACCTATAAAAAAGACCTGGACGGCATCGTCAGCGAAGCCCTGCACTACGACTGGGAAGCGCTTCGCGCGTCCATCAAAACCCACGGCCTGCGTAACTCCACGCTCTCCGCGCTGATGCCGTCCGAGACCTCGTCGCAGATCTCCAACGCCACCAACGGCATCGAGCCGCCGCGCGGCCACGTGAGTATCAAAGCGTCGAAGGATGGGATCCTGCGCCAGGTGGTGCCGGACTACGAAAACCTGCAGAACGCCTACGAACTGCTGTGGGAAATGCCGAACAACGACGGCTATCTGCAGCTGGTGGGTATCATGCAGAAGTTTATCGACCAGTCGATCTCTGCGAATACCAACTACGATCCAACGCGCTTCCCTTCCGGAAAAGTGCCGATGCAGCAGTTGCTGAAAGACCTGCTCAACGCCTATAAATTCGGCGTCAAAACGCTGTACTATCACAACACCCGTGATGGCGCTGAAGACGCTCAGGATGACCTGGCCCCGTCCATCCAGGACGACGGCTGCGAAAGCGGCGCTTGTAAGATCTAAGGTATTTTTGCCGGGTGGCGCTACGCTTACCCGGCCTACGATTTTGTAGGCCCGGCCAACGCATCGCCGCCGGGCAATACAGTTCAACAGGACTCACTTCAATGGCATACACCACTTTTTCACAGACGAAAAACGATCAGCTGCTTGAGCCAATGTTTTTTGGCCAGCCGGTTAACGTGGCCCGCTACGATCAGCAAAAATACGATATCTTTGAAAAGCTGATTGAAAAACAGCTCTCCTTCTTCTGGCGCCCGGAAGAGGTTGACGTCTCCCGCGATCGCATTGACTACCAGGCGCTGCCGGAACATGAAAAACACATTTTCATCAGCAACCTGAAGTACCAGACGCTGCTCGACTCCATCCAGGGCCGCAGCCCGAACGTGGCGCTGCTGCCGCTGATCTCCATCCCGGAGCTGGAGACCTGGGTGGAAACCTGGGCCTTCTCCGAGACCATTCACTCGCGCTCGTACACCCATATCATCCGCAACATCGTCAACGACCCGGCGACCGTGTTCGACGATATCGTCACCAATGAGCAGATCCAGAAGCGTGCCGAGGGGATCTCCCACTATTACGATTCGCTGATCGAGATGACCAGCTACTGGCACCTGCTGGGCGAAGGCACCCACACCGTCAACGGCAAGACCGTGACCGTCAATCTGCGCGAGCTGAAAAAGAAACTCTATCTGTGCCTGATGAGCGTCAACGCCCTGGAAGCGATCCGCTTCTACGTCAGCTTCGCCTGCTCCTTCGCCTTTGCCGAGCGCAAACTGATGGAAGGCAACGCCAAAATTATCCGCCTGATCGCCCGCGATGAAGCGCTGCACCTGACCGGCACTCAGCATATGCTGAACCTGCTGCGCTCCGGCAGCGACGATCCGGAAATGGCGGAAATCGCCGAAGAGTGCAAGCAGGAGTGCTATGACCTGTTCGTGCTGGCGGCGCAGCAGGAGAAAGAGTGGGCGGACTATCTGTTCCGCGACGGCTCGATGATTGGCCTGAACAAAGATATTCTCTGCCAGTACGTCGAGTACATCACCAATATCCGCATGCAGGCGGTGGGCCTCGATCTGCCGTTCCAGACCCGCTCCAACCCGATCCCGTGGATCAACACCTGGCTGGTCTCCGACAACGTCCAGGTGGCGCCGCAGGAAGTAGAGGTCAGCTCTTACCTGGTCGGCCAGATCGACTCTGAAGTCGATGCCGACGACCTGAGCAACTTCCAGCTGTAATGAAGCGGATCTTCTTGAAAATCTCTGACACTCGCCTTGAGTGTCAGGATGAACACCCTTCCCTGTTGGCTGCTCTTGAATCGCATAATATCGACGTCGAGTATCAGTGCCGCGCAGGCTATTGCGGCTCCTGCCGCACTCGTCTGGTCTCCGGCCAGGTTGACTGGCTGACCGAGCCGCTGGCCTTTATCCAGCCGGGAGAAATTTTGCCCTGCTGCTGCCGGGCGAAGGGCGATATCGAAATTGAGATGTAAGTTTTGTCGGGCGGCGTAACGCTTATGCGCCCGACAAAACTGCCGTTCACAGGCCGGGTAAACCCGGCTTTTTACTGCTTAGCCTCCAGAAACTGCACCGCTTTATCCGGGAAATCGGTAAACAAGCCATCGACGTCCGCCTGGCGATACAGCAGGTCATAGAGCTGATTGACGTTGCTGGCGTACTCCGGCAGCTGATCCGCGCGCACGGTATACGGATGCACCTGCAGATGGCTGGCGTGCGCCTCCTTGACCATCGCCGTCAGCTTCACCGCCCCCGGCTTTGAGCCTTCCGCCACCAGCATATGATAATCCGGACCAATGCCGTCGGCGTACTGCGCAATCTGCGCCATTGCCCCCGGCTTGAACATCCAGTCATAGCTGTAGTTCACCCACTTGCCGTCAGCCTGCCGCTGCTGGGTTTCATTCCAGTCGGTATAGGCGATAAGCTGCACCAGCTTGAGATCCATGCCCATCTTCGGCTCCAGCTCATGCTTAATACGCTTGAGCTCGTTGGCGTCAAAGCACTGCAGATAGACCTTATCCTGCTTGCTGGTGTAGCCATATTCTTTCAGCACTTTCAGCGTGCTGGCGGCAATATCCTTGCCTTCCTGATGGTGGAACCACGGCGCTTTGATTTCCGGGTAGATGCCAATGTTTTTGCCGGTCGAATGGTTTAACCCCTGGACAAACTCAATCTCTTCTTCGAAGGTATGAATGCGGAAATCGGATTTGCCCATCGGGAAACGCCCGGGATAGGTTTGCACATTCTTGCCATCTTTCGGCTCAAACCCTTCGGTAAACGTCAGCGACTTGATCTCGGCCAGGGTAAAGTCGATGGCGTAAAAACGGCCATCTTGACGCGCCCGCTGCGGGAAGCGCTGGGCCACGTCGGTCACCCGATCCAGATAGTGGTCGTGCAACACCACCAGTCGGTCGTCTTTGGTCATCACCAGGTCTTGCTCAAGGTAATCCGCCCCCTGCGCGTAGGCCATCGCTTTCGCCGGCAGGGTATGTTCAGGCAGATAACCGCTGGCGCCCCGGTGGGCGATAACCATTTTATCCGCCGCTGTCGCACTGAAGCACAGCGCAGAACTGGCCAACATCATGCCGCTCATTAGCGCGGTGAGTTTCATGTTCATCGCCGCTCCTTAGGCTTGCTTCAGCTGTTGATGATGGCGGCGTTCACCGAGCATCACGATAACCAGCAGGACAACCGCCAGCACGCTGCCGCCGATCATCACCATAAAGCCGCCGTCCCAGCCGAAGAAATCGACGGTGTAGCCGACGATGGCGCTCGCGGCCACGGAACCGCCGAGGTAACCGAACAGGCCGGTGAAGCCTGCAGCGGTGCCGGCGGCTTTCTTCGGCGCCAGCTCCAGCGCATGCAGGCCAATCAGCATCACCGGGCCGTAGATCAGGAAGCCGATAATAATCATACAGGCCATATCGACGCCCGGGTTACCCGGCGGGTTCAGCCAGTAGACAACGGTGGCGATGGTGACCAGGGTCATAAAGAACACGCCGGTGGCGCCGCGGTTGCCTTTAAACACTTTATCCGACATCCAGCCGCACAGCAGGGTGCCCGGGATCCCCGCGTACTCGTACAGGAAGTAGGCCCAGGAGGATTTATCCAGCGCGAAGTGCTTCACCTCTTTCAGGTAGGTCGGCGACCAGTCGAGAATGCCGTAGCGCAGCAGATAAACGAAGACGTTGGCGACCGCGATGTACCACAGCAGCTTGTTCGGCAGAATGTACTGCATAAAGATCTGCTTCGCCGTCAGCTCTTGTTCATGCTCTTCGCTGTAATCGTCCGGGTAGTCGTTTTTATACTCTTCGATCGGCGGCAGGCCGCAGGATTGCGGCGTATCGCGCATCATCGCGAAGGCGAAAATCGCCAGCAGAATAGCGCCGAAAGCCGGCATATAGAGCGCCGCATGCCAGTCGTTAAACCAGGCCATACCCAACAGGAACAGCAGCGGCGGAATCCCCCCGCCGACGTTATGCGCGCAGTTCCACACTGAAACAATTCCGCCGCGCTCTTTCTGCGACCACCAGTGGACCATGGTACGGCCGCACGGCGGCCAGCCCATTCCCTGGAACCAGCCGCAGAGGAACAGCAGTACGAACATGATCATGATGCTCGAGGTGGCCCACGGTACGAAGCCCATCACCAGCATCACCAGCGCGGCGAGGATCAGCCCCGCCGGCAGGAAAATGCGCGGATTCGAACGGTCAGAGACCGATCCCATGATGAATTTCGAAAATCCGTAGGCAATGGAGATGCCGGAAAGGGCGAAACCGAGATCGCCGCGGGAGAAACCTTGCTCGATAAGATAGGGCATCGCCAGGGCAAAGTTCTTACGAACCAGATAGTAAGCGGCATAACCAAAGAAGATGCCGATAAAAATCTGCCAGCGTAACCGACGATAGAGCGGGTCGATCTCTGCGGCTGGCAAACGCGCTTTATGCGCGGCAGGTTTAAAAATACTTAACATATCAGCCTCCGTGGCCCTTGCTGTTTTTTACTGACGTCACGACAACAATCCCAGATTAATCACCAACTTCGAATCTGGCCGCGATGGTAGGCAATACGTAGAGCTGATACTGTGAAACATCGCACAATTTGTTACAGAAATATGACAAAAGGTTCCAATGTGAGCACAAAATCACATAATGCGCTCAAATAACGCGCGAATATGCTCGAAATCAAACAATAACCTTATTGATTGTGGCTAAATGGCGGTAAACGAAAGCAGAGGAGCTGAAGATGACGGGACGTCTTGATAGCGAGGTCATCATCATCGGCGGCGGAGCAACCGGCGCCGGCATCGCCCGCGACTGCGCCCGACGCGGATTACGTACAGTGCTCATTGAGCGCCATGATATCGCCACCGGGGCCACCGGCCGTAATCATGGGCTGTTGCACAGCGGCGCCCGCTATGCGGTGACCGACAACGAATCCGCCCGCGAATGCATCAGTGAGAACCGCATCCTGCGCCGCATCGCCCGTCACTGTATCGAACCGGCCGGCGGTCTGTTCATTACCCTGCCTGAAGACGATCTGGCCTGGCAGCAGACCTTTATCGCCGCCTGCCAGCAGGCTGGCATAGAGGCCACGCCGCTTTCTGCGCAGGAGGCGCTGCGCCGCGAGCCCGCCGTCAACCCGACGCTGCTGGGGGCGGTGCAGGTCCCGGATGGCACCATTGACCCGTTTCGCCTCACCGCGGCCAATATGCTCGACGCCCGCGAACACGGCGCGCAGATCCTCACCGGCTGCGAAGTGACAGGCCTGCTGCGCCAGGGCGACCGCGTCTGTGGCGTCCAGGTATACGATCGTCAGCTTCACCAGACCCGCGCCCTGTACGCCGGGGTAGTGGTCAATGCCGCCGGGATCTGGGGGCAGCGCATTGCGGAATATGCCGACCTGTGCATCACCATGTTTCCGGCGAAGGGATCGCTGTTGATCCTTGACCACCGGATTAACAACCTGGTGATCAACCGCTGCCGTAAGCCCGCCGATGCCGATATTCTGGTGCCCGGGGATACCATCTCGCTGATCGGCACCACCTCGATGCATATTCCTTATGACGAAATTGACGACAACCGGGTAACGACCGCGGAAGTCGAAATCCTGCTGCGCGAAGGTGAAAAGCTGGCGCCGGTCATGGGCCGCACCCGGATCCTCCGCGCCTACTCCGGCGTGCGCCCGCTGGTGGCCAGCGACAACGATCCCAGCGGACGCAGCGTCAGCCGCGGCATCGTCCTGCTCGACCATGCTCAGCGCGACGGCATGGAAGGCTTCATTACCATCACCGGCGGCAAGCTGATGACCTATCGCCTGATGGCCGAGTGGGCCACCGACGCCGTCTGTCGTAAGCTGGGCAACACCACCCCCTGTTCCACGGCCGAGAGCCCGCTCCCCGGGTCGCAGGAGCCGACGGAAAGCACCCTGCGAAAAATTATCTCCCTGCCGGGCCCGCTGCGCGGCTCTGCTGTCTACCGCCATGGCGATCGCACGCCGGCCTGGCTTGGCGACAGCCGCCAGCACCGTAGTCTGGTCTGCGAATGCGAAGCCGTCACCGCTGGTGAAGTGAAATACGCGGTGGAAAATCTGGCGGTCCACACCCTGCTCGACCTGCGCCGCCGTACCCGGATTGGCATGGGGACCTGCCAGGGGGAACTCTGCGCCTGCCGCGCCGCCGGTCTGCTGCAGCGCTTTAACGTCACCACCCCCGCGCAGTCGTTGACCCAGCTGTCGGCGTTTCTCAATGAGCGCTGGAAGGGCGTGCAGCCCATCGCCTGGGGCGACGCGCTGCGCGAAAGCGAATTCACCCGCTGGGTCTACCTCGGCCTGTGCGGACTACCACAGGAGCATCAGGATGAAATTTGACTGCGCGATTATCGGCGGCGGACTGGCCGGCCTGCTGTGCGGCCTGACGCTGAATCAGTCCGGCCTGCGCAGCGTTATCATCAGCCGCGGGCAAAGCGCGCTGCATTTTTCCTCCGCGTCGTTAGATCTGCTCTCGGCGCTGCCGAACGGCGATAACGTCACTGACCTCGCGCAAGGTCTGCAGCAGCTCGCTGAACTGCTTCCTGAGCACCCTTATTCCCGGCTCGGCGCCGGGGCGGTGCTCGAATACGCAAAACAAACTGAAGCCCTGCTGGCCGCCTGCGGCGCGGTGATGCAGGGCGACGCGCACCGCCCGCACCGGCGGGTAACGCCGCTGGGGACGCTGCGCGCGGCGTGGCTATCGCCGCAGGAGGTTCCTGTCGCGCCACTCCCCCGACAGGGGGTCTGCCTGGTGGGGATCAGCGGCTTTGCCGATTTTCAGCCGCATCTCGCCGCCGCCGCGCTCGGGCAAACCGGCGTCACCGCCGTGGCGGTGGAAATCGAGTTACCGCTGCTGGATGTTTTACGTGATAACCCCACCGAGTTTCGCGCCGCCAATATCGCCCGCCTCCTCGACGCTGAAAACCACTGGCCTGCCCTGCATGCGGCGCTGCTGCCGCTGGCGCAGCAGCATGAGCTGCTGATCATGCCCGCCTGCTTTGGCCTCGCCGACGATCGCCTGTACCACTGGCTGCAGGCGCGCCTGCCCTGCCCGCTGCGTCTGCTGCCGACGCTGCCGCCTTCGGTTCCCGGGATGCGCCTGCACCGTTTGCTGCAGCGGCAGTTTATTCGCGGCGGCGGCACCTGGCTTGCCGGCGATGAAGTGGTGAACATCAGCCATCGACAGGGCGCCGTCGAGGCCGTCTGGACGCGAAATCACGGCGATATTGCGCTGCGTCCGCGTTTTACCGTGCTGGCCAGCGGCAGCTTTTTCAGTAACGGTCTTGTCGCCACGCGGGATAGCGTGCGCGAACCCATTCTCGGTCTCGATCTACAGCAGACCCTGCCGCGCGACGACTGGTACCAGCGCGACTTCTTTGCCTCCCAGCCGTGGCAGCGCTTCGGGGTGAAAACCGATGCCCTGCTGCGCCCCATGCTGGGCGGGCAGCCGTTCAGCAATCTTTTCGCCATCGGTTCACTGCTCGGCGGGTTCGATGCCATTCAGCTCGGCTGCGGCGGCGGGGTCTGCGCCGTCACCGCACTGCACGCCGCCAGACAGATCCACGCCCTCGCCGGAGGCCGACCATGAACGATACCCGTTTTGAAAGCTGCATTAAGTGCACAGTCTGTACCACCACCTGTCCGGTCAGCCGGGTCAATCCGCGCTATCCCGGGCCGAAACAGGCGGGGCCGGACGGCGAACGCCTGCGCCTGAAGGATGGCGCGCTGTACGATGAGGCGCTCAAGTACTGCATTAACTGCAAGCGCTGTGAGGTCGCCTGCCCGTCGGATGTGAAAATTGGCGATATCATTCAGCGCGCCCGGGCACAGTATGGCCAGCAAAAACCGACCCTGCGCGACGCTATTCTCAGCCATACCGACCTGATGGGCACCCTTTCCACCCCCTTTGCCCCACTGGTAAACGCCACCACCGGCTTAAAACCGGTACGCCGCCTGCTCGACGCGGCGCTCAATATCGATCATCGCCGCACGCTGCCAAAATATGGCTTCGGTACCTTCCGCCGCGCTTACCGCCAGCTCGCGGCCAGACAGGCGCAGTACCCTGAGCAGGTGGCCTTCTTTCATGGTTGCTACGTCAACTATAACCACCCGCAGCTGGGCAAGGATCTGATTCGCGTCGTCAATGCGCTGGGCACCGGCGTGCAGTTGTTATCACGGGAAAAATGCTGCGGCGTGCCGCTGATCGCCAACGGCTTTTTTGACAAAGCGCGTAAGCAGGCGCAGAGCAACGTCGCCGCGATGCGGGAAAACGCGCTGCCGATCATCGCCACCTCCTCGACCTGCACCTTTACGCTGCGCGATGAATACCCGCATCTCCTTGATGTCGACAACAGCGATCTCCGCGACCGGGTGGAGCTGGCCACTCGCTGGATCTGGAAACAACTGGATAGTGGCAAAACGCTGCCGCTGCGCCCGCTGCCGCTGAAGGTGGTCTATCACACGCCGTGCCATATGGAGAAAATGGGCTGGTCGCTGTATACCCTCGAACTGCTGCGGCTGATCCCTGGCCTGCAGCTGGAAGTGCTGGATTCGCAGTGCTGCGGCATCGCCGGCACCTACGGGTTTAAGACTGAGAATTACGCGGTATCCCAGGCTATCGGCGCCCCGCTGTTCCGTCAGATTGAGGAGAGCGGCGCCGACATCGTCGTCACCGACTGCGAGACCTGTAAATGGCAGATAGAAATGTCCACCAGCAAACGCTGCGAACATCCGCTCACGGTGCTGGCGCAGGCGCTCGCCTGAGTCCGGCGCCAGCCTGCGCCGTCAATAGCTCGCTTTCTCCTGCGGCTGAGCGCTGGCGGATTTAAACATTGCCAGCCGGCGGTCCAGCGCCTGGGTGTACAGCATGGTATCGACCCCGACGGCGACGAAATTGGCCCCCCAGGCGAGACATTTTTCCGCCATCGCCGGGTCGACCGCCAGAAATCCGGCCGCCTTTCCCGCCGCGCGAATGCGCCGGATGCTCTGCTCAATCACCCGCTGCACGTCAGGATGGCCAGCATCGTCCGGGTGCCCCAGCGAAGCGGAGAGATCCGCCGGCCCGATAAACACCCCGTCAATGCCCTCCACCTCGAGGATAGCGTCCAGATTTTCCAGCGCGGTTCGGCTCTCCACCTGAATCAGCAGACAGAGTTCGTCATTCGCCTCCGCCATATAATTCTCCACTCTGCCCCAGCGCGCCGCCCGGGCCACGCCGGCGCCAACGCCGCGGCTACCGACAGGAGGATAACGGGTTGCCGAGACGACTTCCCGCGCCTGCTCGGCGGTATCGACCATCGGCACCAGCAACGTTCTGGCGCCAATATCCAGCACCTGTTTTATCAGGCTGCGGCTGCCCTCCACCGGCCGGATCACCGGCTGACTGGCGTAAGGGGCGATGGCCTGGAGCTGATGATAAAGGTCCTGAATAGTGTTCGGGGCATGCTCGCCGTCGATCAGCAGCCAGTCATAACCTGAAGTGGCGGCAATCTCCGCCAGATAGGAGGAAGTCGAGCTCAGCCACAGGCCTATTTGCGTCTCACCGCGTAATAATCCACGTTTGAAGGGGTTTGATAACAGTGCGTTCATAGCGATTCCTTTAATCAATGCTGTACGCCGCCGCGCTGAGGAACCGCGCGGGTGAGGCTTAATGAGAAGATGATGATCACCCCGATGATGGCCACGCCGGCCAGGGTTAACAGTCCAGCGGCGCTGCTGGCGAACAGCGTTTCGGCCTGCACGCGAACGATCGGTGCCAGAAAGCCGCCGATGGCGCCAAACAGGTTAACGAAGCCAATCCCGGCGGCCAGCGCCGTGCCGGAGAGCAGCTGCGTCGGCATCGTCCAGAAGACCGGCTGCACGGCAATCACCCCAACCGCCGCCACGCACAGCGCGATGATAGCCAGCACCGGCGCCACCAGCCCGGAAACCGCAATCCCGACCGCTGCCGCCAGCAGCGTCAGCGCGGCAATATTGCGCCGCTCGCCGGTACGATCGGAGTAGCGAGGGATAAGCCAGGTGCCGAACAGCGCCGCCACCCACGGAATAGCCGTCACCACCGAGGCAATGAAGCCGACTTTGGTGCCCAACAGCGCGGCGACCTGAGTGGGCAGGAAGAAAATCAGGCCATAGACCGCCACCTGAATGGTCATGTAGATCAGCGCCAGCTGCCAGACCCGCCCGTTACGCAGCGCATCGGACAGACGCGAGGTGACCTTTTTCTCCTCCTCTCGCGCCAGCTCGCTTATCAGCGCCTGTTTCTCCGCCGCGCTCAGGAAGCGGGCATGCTGCGGCGAATCGTCCAGCCAGAAGAAGGTGAACGCTCCTGCGGCGACGGCGAGCAGGCCTTCAATCACAAACATCCAGAACCAGCCGGGATGGCCCATAAACCCATGCATCTCCAGCAGCGCGCCGGATAAAGGCGAACCGAGGGTCAGCGCCAGCGGCGCCCCCATATAAAAAAGCCCCATAATGCTGGCGCGGTTTTGCTGGGGAAACCACTGAGACGTGAGGTAGATCATTCCGGGGAAGAAGCCCGCCTCCGCCGCGCCCAGCAGGGTACGTACCAGCAGGAATTTCGCTTCCGTATCCGCCCACGCCATCGCCGCCGACAGCACGCCCCACAGCAGCGTGGTGCAGCCGATCCATTTTCTGGCGCCAAATTTACGCATCAGCAGGTTGGCCGGCACCCCAAGAAAGGCATAGACCACAAAGAAAATCCCCGCCCCCAGCGCATAGGCTTCGTTGCTGAGGCCAGTGTCCAGCTGGTAGGTCTCTTTGGCGAAACCGATATTCGAACGGTCAAGAAACGCCAGCACGTACAGCGCCAGCATAAAGGGGATTAAGCGGGCGCGGTTTTTCTTCACCACGCTCTCCAGCAGAGTGTTGCTCATCATAATATCCTCAGGCGTGGGCCGCCGGGCGGCCCGGGGGATCAGTGTTGATAAGGACGTTTCAGGTTGCAGTCGCGATTGAGCTCGACGCCAAAGCCGGGTTTATCCAGTACCGATTTATGAATGCGCCCCCTCTCCGGCACCGGCTCGCCGAGCAGGATCGGGTCGAACTGCGGACGCAGCGTGGCGCAGTCAGGACTGGTCATCAGAAACTCGCTGAACGGCGTGTTGGTAAAAGTGATCACCGCATGATGTGAGTAAACCGACGAGCCGTGCGGCACCACCAGCTGCCCGCGCGCTTTAGCAATAGCCGCTATCTCCACCAGCGTGGTTAAGCCGCCGCACCAGCCGACGTCGGGCTGCATAATATCGATTCCGGTCTCCGACAGGGTGCGGAAGGACTGCAGGGTGCCGTGGTGCTCGCCGCTGGTCACCATCATCCCGGCCGGCGCCTGGCGCTTCAGCTCGCGATAACCTTCATACTGCTGCGGCGGCAGGCACTCCTCGATCCACTTGAGGTTGTAAGGGGCGCAGGCATGGGCAAGTTTGGTGGCATAGTTAACGTCCTGGCTCATCCAGCAGTCCAGCATTAACCAGAAATCCGGGCCGCATTTTTCGCGCATGTCCGCCACCATGGCGACGTCTTTGCGGATCCCGGCGTCGCCATCGTGCGGCCCCCAGTGGGTGGGCATTTTGCCGCCGATAAAGCCCATCTCCTGCGCCAGATCCGGACGAGCGCCGGTGGCATAGAACTGGATTTCGTCACGCACCGCTCCGCCCAGCAGTTTGTAGACCGGCAGGCCAACCACTTTCCCGAACAGATCCCACAGCGCGAGGTCGACACAGGAGATAGTGTTCATCACCAGACCGCCGGATCCTGCGTAGTAAAGGGTGGCGTTGAGCATCTGGTCGTGGATCAGTTTGATATCGCTGACGCAATTGCCTTCGATAAAGCGGTTGAGATGTTTTTCCACGATAAAGCAGCCCATCTCTCCGGCCGTCGACACGGCAAAGCCGGTCTGCCCGTTGTCGGCTTCCACTTCCACAATCAGCGTGCCCAGCACGTTGATGCCAAACGACTGGCGGGACTGCTCATACTGTTTGTATTTGCTCATCGGGGTGGCGATATGATCGTCAATCCAGTGGTTAGCCCCCTGATCGTGGTAATCGCCGCCGCCGGCGCCCTGCTCTGCGGTGGCGCCGCCGGTAAACCAGGCGCGGACGTGTTTAATTTTCGGTAGGGTCATGGTGTTCTCCTTATGATGAGGCGAGTTGTTCAAAGGGGCTTTTCCACCCCAGCAGTCGTGAAATATCTTTCGCGCAGGCAATCGCCTTACCGGCAAGGTAATCGCGATTGTCTTCATTGATTTGCAGACGGGTACCCACCACCGAGATGGCGGCGGTCAGGTCGTTATTGGCGTTAAAAACCGGGGCGGCCACGCAGCGCACGTCCGGATAGTCCTCGCCATTATCAAAGCTCCAGCCCCGGGCGCGGATCCGCCCCAGCTCCTCCCGCAGCTGTTGAGCATTGCTGATGGTCGTTGGCGTAGCCCGCTCCCACTGCAGTTCATCGATAATCGATGCCTGAACCCCGGCGGGCTGCCAGGCCAGCAGACATTTGCCGATCCCGGAGCGGTAAAGCGACAGGCTCTTTCCTTCGTGCGAACGCACGCTAATGGTGGCGGGTGATTCAATTTTCAGAATGTAGTAGGCGTTACCGTGATCGATAATGCCCAGATGGCAGAGCAGGCCGCACTCATCCATCAGCCGGGTCAGGCGCGGCCGCGCCAGCTCGCGCAGGTCCATTTTGCTTAGCGCCTGCCCGGCCAGCTCCACCAGTTTGGTCCACAGGCAGTAGTTATCCTGATTATCCATACTGATGAAGCGCTGCTTTTTCAGCTCGCCCAGCAGCAGATAAACCGTGCTTTTCGGGATCCCCAGCTCCGCTATTATCGTCGCCGCGCTGCAGGGTCCGATGCGGCCAATTAAATTGAGGATCTCAATCGCGCGGGTCAGCGCCGGGACTTTCGTTGATTCCAACATACTGGACTCCAATCCTGAATACTGGAATCAGTGTTGCGGTTGTCCGGGCGGTAAAGTGTGAGCGACATCGCGGGGCAATCGCTTTCCCGTATGCTGGACCGTTCGCAGCGGAAAATTGCGACTTAACGCACAGAATTTTTTCAGGAGAGTACAACAGGCTGGACAACCGGCGCCGGGGAGAAGCCCGCGCGCCGGGAAACGACTTACATTGAGAGGGAATCCACCACGTTAATCCAGCCATGTTCACTGGCCAGCGGTTGGCCATTCAGCCAGCGACGCAGCAGGTTTAATGCCATCATGGCGCAGACTTCCTGGCGTACCGCCAGGCTGTGGCGGGTGACGCTAAACTTCACCCGCAGCGCGAAGGTGCCGTCGGGGGTGGCCAGGGCCACGTTAAGATGATCGTTTTCCTGGCCGCTCACCGCCAGGGCCAGGCCGGCAAAATGGTTAATGCGCCGCTCGGCCGCCCAGCGGGCCGCCTGCGCCAGCGTCTCCTCCTGCGCCGGGACCACTTCGCTGGCCAGCAGCGGCGCGCCGGCGAGGGACAGCTGGAGCGCCAGCAGACCGCCGGTAAACTGCTCGCTGAGCGTCAGGCTCAGCTGCCGCTCCTGCAGACAGCGTGCAATCTGCGCCGGTAACCCTTCAGTGCCTTCGAAAATCAGGCTGTCGCCAGCCACTTTACGCACTTCCGGCCACAGGGCCAGCATGGCGTCACGCTGCTCAGCCGGTCCGGTCAGCTTCAGCTCAATGATCGGCATCGACGAGCGGTAGCCCATCACCACGCCAGGCGGTAACGTCAGCGGATTGAGGTTTTGCGCCAGCTCGCTTTCCGAGCGGCCAAAAGTGGTCAGCCGCAGGCATACCGGCGGTTCCGGCAGCGTAAAGCGCTGGCGCAGGCGCGGTAAAATCTCCTGCTCGACCATCACTTTGAATTCAGAGGGAACGCCGGGGGTGAAAAACATCAGGCAGCGATTGAGCTGGATGGCAAAGCCGCAGGCCGTGCCCACCGGGTTATTGATCATCTCGGCGCTGGCGGGGATTTCCGCCTGCTTACGGTTGCTTTCCGCCATCGGCCGCCCGCGTTCAGCAAAGAAGCGGGTCATGGTTTCCAGCCACTCCGGATGCAAAATAAGCCCTTCGCCTTTCGCGGTGGCCGCGGCCAGCGCGCTCAGGTCGTCGCTGGTTGGGCCGAGGCCGCCATTGACGATCAGCACATCCGCCTGTTCGCTGCGTTCGCGCAGAATCGCCACCAGCGCATCGAGATCGTCGCCGACGGTATTACGGCGCGTTAATGGTAAACCCTGATTAAAAAAGAAATCCGCCAGCCATGCTGCATTGGTGTCAACGATTTGACCATGCAACACTTCATCGCCAGTGGACAGCATTTCCACATTCAACATTGCTCACTCCTTGCCTGCCAGGTGGCAAATACTATAACGCAAAGCGGGAGGCTGACGAGGAGGAAAATCTGGCGCGGCAAGAAGAGACCGCGCCGGAGGAGATTAGAAGCTGGCGCTGGCGCCGATGTACGGGCCGTCGGCGATGGTGTTATCGCGGTTGCCATCTTTGCCCGCCAGGTTCAGATAGCGATAGCCTGCCTGGATGCTGAGCGGACGCATAATGGTCCAGCTGGCGCCGACGTTGGCTTCCTGATAGCTGTCAATGCCGCTGGAGAGGGAATCTGGAGAGTAGTAGTAGTCGCCATACAGACGGAAGCTGTCGCCGATTTTCCACTGCAGGCCGCCGCCGACCGCGGCCGCATAACCTTCATCACCCTGTTTCGGGTTGGTGTATACCCCTTTACCGCCCACGGTCGCCAGGAACGGCCCCAGCGGAATATTCAGGCCCAGGCCTAAACCCGCGGCGTCGCCGTCGTTATCGCTGTGCAGCCAGTTACCCGAAACAGCCAGACCGGTGGACTCGGTGCCGAAGCCGACCCCAAGGTTGGTGTAATGCTCGCCTGCTTCGCCGGTAACGCTGATCGCATGGGCCGCCGAAGAGACCAGCATGACGCCAGCCAGCGCCATAAAAATGCTTTTTTTCATTATTTACTCTATCCAGAAAATTAAAATCAAAGAAGTCCCGAAAAAACCTGAAAATTCTACTGCGCACTCGTCAGGAATCAATGACCTGGCGAAATGATTTTTCACAAGAGTGTAACCAGTTGCGTCTTTTTACAGCAATACCGCCGCGCATTTGCGAAAGAATGTAAATTTCACCGCATTCATATTCAGTAGAATTATATTTAATTAGGTTGTATTGATTGAATAAATCTATATTTACCTGCGCAGTCGCCGTCGCGCAGGCTGTTTGAAGGAAGCAGAAAAATTAATGGGCGAGCAGGGCCAGGCGCTCCGGCGCAAGCCCCGTCAGCTTCGCCACCAGCGCCAGATCAAGCCCGTTTTCCAGCATCGCCTTGGCAATACGTTGCGCAGCCAATTGTTCTCCCTGTTCAAGACCTTCCTGCAGGCCCTGCTGATGGCCCCGTTGTTCCAGAAACTGGGCAATGTTCATTAGCGTCTCCTTATGCAGCCGTCTGGGGACATTTTGCGCAAGATTACGTAAAAAGGCGACCGGATCGGCGGCATTTCCTGCCTGCAATAAATAGTGAAGCAGCGTCCTGAGCTGTCTGCGGCTAGTGTATCCCAGCGCCAACAGGCTGGCTAGTTGCTCCTGCAGTTCCATCATATCGCGCTGCCGGATATGCTTTTGCAGTAACTCAAGCATCGCGACCCGTCGGTGCTGCATTATTGTATCGTCAGGAAGCACCGTGATATCGATTAAGTGAAAATCCTGATTGTATACTTGCCGCGCGGTTTGCGGATGAGCAAATCCTTCCAGCCAGCACATGGGATACGGCCAGGGCGAGACTTGCCCATGATAAAAAAGCAGCGGGATCACCAATGGCAGTTGCGTATGTCCTTTATCCAGATGGCGCTGCATCGCTGCTATCGCATAACGCATCAGGCGAAATGCCATATGACGGTCCGCAGAGCTTTGATGTTCGATAAGCAGATAGATATATCCGTCCCCCGCCTGGGTTTGCAGCGAGTAAAGAATATCGGAATGGCTGGCGCGCAGGTCTTCATCGATAAAACTTCCGGACTCCAACTGCAGCGTTTGCAGATTGCATAATTCTCGCAAATGTTCAGGAAGGTGAATGTCCAGAAAATCCCGCGCCGTCGCCCGATGCGACAGTAGGTGTTTAAACACGGCGTCATGTGGGGAATGGGTGGTCCTTTCCATGGTGGCTCTCCATACGATAATTTTCGCTTAACTTATCACTCTGTAAAGCCAGCGCCGTATTTCCCTTGCGGTTTGCCGAGGCGCCTCGCAAACTGTTTCCTCGATACCCGGCCCGACTTACTGCGAAGGAGAAAAATCATGCGTCAAAGGACGATTGTTTGCCCGCTAATCCAAAATGATGGCCATTACCTGTTGTGCAAGATGGCTGCTGACCGCGGCGTTTTTCCCGGACAATGGGCCTTGTCCGGCGGCGGCGTGGAGCCGGGGGAAAGTATTGAAGAGGCGCTGCGACGCGAAGTCCGCGAGGAGCTTGGCGAAAAACTGCAGTTGACCCGTATCACGCCATGGAGCTTCCGCGACGATACCCGCGTGAAAACCTATCCCGACGGGCGCCAGGAAACGATCTATATGATCTATCTAATCTTCGACTGCGTTAGCGCCAATCGCGACGTAACGATCAACGAGGAGTTTGACGATTACGCCTGGGTGAAAGCGGATGAGCTTAAAAACTACGATCTCAATGCCGCCACCCGCCTCACCCTGAGCATGAAGGGGCTACTCTGACGCCACGGTCAGCAGGCGCAGCGTCGCCTTCAGTCCGCCCAGGCTTTCGCTGCGCGAAAGCTGCAGGTGGCTACGATGCAAACGTGCAATATCGTTAACCAGCGCCAGGCCCAGCCCGGCGCCGGGAATCGCGCCCGCGTTATCGAGGCGGCGAAACGGCATCAGCGCCTGATTAATCAGGTTTTCCTCGATGCCCGGACCGCTATCTTCCACACTTAGCGTGACGACTTCGCCATCGCGATGCAGGCTAAGCGTGACCGTTCCATATTCCGGGGTATAGCGAATGGCATTGTCGAGCAGGTTAGCGCACAGCTCCCCCAGCAGAACGCTATCGCCTGCCACATGTACCGCCGACTGCTCGCCCTCGTAGCCAAGATCGATATGTTTGCTCCGCGCTTGCGCGATACGTGAAAAGCAGCTGTTGCGCACAATCTCCGGCAAGTTAATCACCGCAAACGCCTGCTCCCGCTGTTTTACCGTCGCCAGCTGCAACAACCGCTCCGTTAACAAGACCGTATCGTCCAGCGTGGCGCGCATCGCCTGCAGACTTTCGCGCCACAGTTGCGGATCGTCGCTGGCCAGGGCTACCGAAGCCTGCGTTTTCAGCACCGCCAGCGGTGTTTTCAGCTGATGGGACGCATCGGCGCTGAAGCGCTCCTGGCGGGAGATCATCACCCGCAGGCGGTCGATGTAGCGGTTGAACGCGACAATCAGCAGCCGCGTTTCCGACCAGGGCAGCAGCTCCGGCAGCGGCGTCAGCAGACCGGGTTCACGGCGCACCATCAGCGCGGAGAGCTGACGCATGGGCCGCAGCACGCGGCGCAGCAGCCAGGCTGCCAGCACCAGCGTCAACAGGACCAGTAACCCCTGCGACACCCAGGATGAGAAGAGTAATTGTCCGGCCAGCCAGCGGCGGGACTGCAGCGTTTCGGCAATATATATCTCCGCCATGCCAACGATGCCGCCTTCGTTGATGGGCTGCAGCAGGCGCGCCACGCGGATTGCCTGACCGCGATATTCGGTATGATAAAACCACGCCAGCGCCGGATAGAGCTGAGTTCGCGAGGTGGAGGGCGGCATCGCGGGCAGATCGTCATAGCCGGAAATGACCTTCCCCTGCGGGTCGAGCACCTTGTAATAGAGACGATCGTTCATATTGAGCTCGAAGCTGTCCAGCACCACCCAGGGCACATTCACCTCCAGTTGCCCTCCGCGAACCACCAGCTGCTCGGCCACCGTCCGCGCCGACGACAGCAGGGTACGATCGTAGGCTTGCGTCGCCGCCTGCAGCGCGCTGACGTAGCTGTTAAACGCGGAGAGTCCCCACAGCAGGACCAGCGGCAGGCCGAGAAACAGCAACAGTTGGGCATAGAGCGATTGCGGCTTACTCCATCTCATGGCGCTCGCACTCAAGCAGATAGCCTAAACCGCGCAGGGTGGTTATACGCACATTGCTCGCCTGAAGTTTCTTGCGCAGACGATGAATATAGAGTTCGATGCTTTCCGGACTGACGTCATCGCTGAGGCTGAACACCTGTTCGAACAGCTGCTGACGGGAAACCGGGCGGGTGCGGCGAAACATCAGCACCTTCAATAGCGCCAGCTCGCGCGGCGTCAGAGACAACATCTGGCCGCGGAGTAAAAAATAGCCTTCGTCACAATACGCCAGCTCGCCAAGCTGCTGCACCTCATGCACCTGCCCTTCGCTGCGCCGGAGCAGCGCCCGCAGGCGGGCGTCGAGCTCTTCCAGCTCAAAGGGCTTAGGTAAATAGTCATCCGCGCCGGCATTTAAGCCCTTCACCCGGTCTGCTACCGCGCTGCGGGCGGTCAGCAACAGCACCGGCAGGGTCTGCCCGCGCTTGCGCAGCCGCTGCACCACTTCAAGGCCATCGAACCCCGGCATACCGATATCCAGCACCGCCAGCGCATATTGCTCGCTTTGCAGCAGATGGTCGGCCGCACGCCCGTCAGCGACGCAATCTACGGCAAAACCGCCCTGCACCAGCGCTTTTTCCAGCCAGTGAGCCAGCTCACGATTATCCTCGGCTAATAAGAGACGCATATCACATCCTGTAACGTTGCTGCTGCATTGAAAGGGAAATGAAAGGTAACTGTTTTAACAATCATGCAACCGAATCGCCATATGTCGGTTCACATAATCAAAAAAACCTGCCCTGTACCTGCTGAGGAAGCCTATGAAAACGCCATTTTTCCGCCATCTGAGCGCCATCGCGCTGTGCCTTTGCACCACATCCGCCTTCGCCGCGGAGGCCCCGTCCCGCACCGAATGTATCGCGCCCGCTAAACCCGGCGGCGGCTTTGACCTGACCTGTAAGCTGATTCAGGTGAGCCTGATGGAAACCGGCGCTATCGAGAAACCGATGCGCGTCACCTATATGCCCGGCGGCGTGGGCGCGGTAGCCTACAACGCCATTGTCGCCCAGCGCCCGGCAGAGCCGGGGACCGTCGTCGCCTTCTCCGGCGGCTCGCTGCTGAACCTGTCGCAGGGTAAATTCGGCCGTTACAGCGTCGATGACGTGCGCTGGCTGGCGAGCGTCGGCACCGACTACGGCATGATCGCCGTGCGCGCCGATTCGCCATGGAAAGATCTGAAGTCGTTTATGACCGCGATGGAGAAAAATCCCTCCAGTATCGTGATTGGCGCCGGGGCCTCCATCGGCAGCCAGGACTGGATGAAAGCGGCGCTGCTGGCGCAAAAAGCCAACGTCGACCCGCATAAAATGCGCTATGTCGCCTTTGAGGGCGGCGGCGAGCCGGTGACCGCGCTGCTCGGTAACCATGTGCAGGCGGTCTCCGGCGATCTCAGCGAGATGGTGCCCTATCTGCAGGGCAATAAAATCCGCGTGCTGGCGGTCTTCTCCAGTGAACGACTGCCGGGCGCGCTCGCCGATGTCCCCACCGCTAAAGAACAGGGCTACGACCTGGTCTGGCCGATTATTCGCGGCTTCTTTATGGGCCCGAAAGTCAGCGACGCCGAGTACCAGTGGTGGGTCGATGAATTCACTAAACTGCAGCAAACCGAAGCGTTCAAAAAGCAACGTGAACTGCGCGGCCTGTTTGAATTCAACATGAACGGCAAGGAGCTCGATACCTACGTTAAGCAGCAGGTCAACGACTATCGCGAACAGGCGAAAGCCTTTGGCCTGGCAAAATAATCCGCGGAGGCGCTAATGAGCGATCGTATTTTTGCCGGAGTGTGGCTGTTGTTATGTATTGGCGGTCTGTTTATCGCCTGGCAGATCCACAGCGAATACGCCTATGAACCCGTCGGCCCGCGTCCCTTCCCGCTCGGGATCATCGGCCTGATGCTGCTGTGCTCGGCGTTAATGTTGCTACGTCGCCCGGACGCCGTCGAGTGGCCGGGACGGCATGTGCTGCAGCGTCTGCTGACCATGGTCGTGGTGCTGGTGGTCTACGCCTGGGGGTTTGAATGGCTCGGTTTTCCGCTGGCCACCGCGCTGCTGACGGCGATCATTGGTCTGCTGTTCGGCGCGACGCTGCCGGCGGCGGGCATTGCCGGCGTCGCGATGGGCGTGTCGTTATGGTACGCCTTCGACACCCTGCTCGATGTCACCCTGCCCCTTGGCATCTGGTTTAATTAACGGAGGCGTTTATGGATACCTGGATCTATCTCTCGCAGGGCTTCGCCGTCGCCATGACGCCGGAGAACCTGCTGATCGCCCTGATCGGCTGCTTTGTCGGGACTATCGTCGGCCTCCTGCCGGGGCTGGGGCCTATCAACGGCGTGGCGATTCTGCTGCCGCTGGCTTTCGCCCTGCATTTACCCGCGGAATCGGCGCTGATCCTGCTGGCGACGGTCTATATCGGTTGCGAATACGGCGGGCGTATTTCATCAATTCTGTTGAACGTGCCCGGCGATGCCGCCGCCATTATGACCGCCCTCGACGGTTATCCGATGGCCCAGCAGGGTCGCGGCGGTGTTGCGCTGTCGATTTCCGCCGTCAGTTCCTTCTTTGGCTCAATGATCGCCATCGGCGGTATTATTTTGTTCGCGCCGCTGCTCGCCCAGTGGTCGCTGGCGTTCGGTCCGGCGGAGTACTTCGCGCTGATGGTCTTCGCCATCGCCTGTCTTGGCAGCATGATGGCGCAGAACCCGCTGAAGTCGTTCCTCGCGGCGTTAATCGGCCTGGGTCTGGCGACGGTAGGGGTGGACGCCAATACCGGGGTTTACCGCTTCACCTTCGACAGCGTCCATCTCTCGGACGGCGTACAGTTTATTGTGGTGGTGATCGGCCTGTTCTCGGTTTCAGAGATCCTGTTGATGCTGGAGAGCACCAGCGGCGGACAAACGCTGGTGCGGAAAACCGGACGGATGCTGTTTAACACCAAAGAGGCCGCGCAGTGCGTCGGCGCGACCCTGCGCTCTTCGGTGGTGGGTTTCTTCGTCGGCATTCTGCCCGGCGCCGGGGCGACCATCGCCAGCGCCATTACCTACATGACGGAGAAAAAACTCAGCGGTAACAGCGATAACTTCGGCAAGGGCGATATTCGCGGCGTGGCGGCGCCGGAAGCGGCCAATAACGCCTCCGCCTGCGGTTCCTTTATTCCCATGCTGACGCTCGGCGTGCCGGGGTCCGGCACCACCGCGGTGATGATGGGCGCGCTGACGCTGTATAACATCACCCCCGGCCCGGCAATGTTCACCGAGCAGCCGGATATCGTCTGGGGGCTGATTGCTGCCCTGCTGATCGCCAACGTGATGCTGCTTATCATGAACATTCCGCTGATCGGCCTGTTCACCCGTATGCTGACCATTCCGCTGTGGTTTCTGGTCCCGGCCATCGCCGCGGTCTCCGCCGTCGGCGTCTACGCGGTACACAGCACCACTTTTGACCTGCTGCTGATGGTGGGGCTCGGGGTGCTCGGCTATATCATGCGCAAAATGCACTTCCCGATGTCGCCGCTGATCCTTGGCTTCGTGCTGGGGGAGATGCTGGAGCAGAACCTGCGTCGCGCGCTGTCGATCAGCAACGGCAATCTGGCGATCCTGTGGCAAAGCGGGGTGACCAAAACGCTGCTGGTGCTGGCTATCGCCGTGCTGGTGGTGCCGCCGCTGCTGCGTCTGCGGCGTAAACAGCGCCAGCGTCGCGCCGAAGCCAATATCGGCTAAGCCGGCGAATTGACCCATTCGCGCAGCGCCCGGCGCGAGATCTTAATCCCACCGTTCTTTAACGTTTCCGGCAGCCGCAGCCAACGCACCGGCTGCTGGAAACGCGCCAGCCGTTCCGCGCTCCATGCCGCCAGCACGCTCATTTCGCAGCCGTCATCGCATTCCACCACCGCTACCGGACGCTGGCCATATTCCGCATCGTCCAGCGGCACGACAAACGCCTGCTGTATCTGCGGATGCGCCCCGATGATCCGTTCCACCTCCTCCGGCTGGATCCCTTCCCCACCGCTGAAAAAGAGATTATCCAGGCGCCCGAGGAGAGTAAGCCGTCCATCGATGATCTCGCCGCGATCGCGGGTGGCAAACCACCCTTCGTCGTTGGTCAATGGCAACAATTGACCGTCGCGCCAGTAGCCCGCGGCCATGCTCGCCGCCCGCAGCCAGACCTCGCCGGCAACGATTTTCATCTCCCGCCCCGGCAACGGCGCGCCCACATCCGCCGCGCCGTCGGCCTCTTTAGCGCAGACGGTGGAAGCGAATTCGGTCAGGCCGTAACCGCAGTAGGTGCGTACCCCCTGCCCCCGCGCCCGCTCGGTCAATTCGACCGGGATCGCCGCGCCGCCGAGCAGCACCGCCTTGAGGGTAAGCGCAGCATCGTCATTCAGCAGGCGCCACAGCTGAGTCGGCACCAGCGAAGCATGGGTACAGCCCTGCAGCATCTGCGCCAGCGGCTGTTTATCGCGCACCGTCAGCCGCGCGCCGGCCAGCAGCCAGCGCCACATAATCCCCTGGCCGGAGACATGAAACAGCGGTAGCGACAGCAGCCAGTCATCTTCTGCGGCAAACGGCATCAGCGCCAGCACGCCGGCGGCGCTGGCCAGATGGGCGCTGGCATGATGCACTGCCGCCTTCGGCAAACCGGTCGACCCCGAGGTCAGCGTCATTGAGGCGAAACGATCCCCACGCCACGGCACAGCATGGGTTCCCGCTGTCGCCTGCAGGGTTAACGCCGGTAAATCCCCCGGCAGCGCATCGCCGTTAAGCACCAGCTGATGCTGGACGGTCAACGCTGGCAGCAGTTCCTGCAGCAACGCCGTCGGCAGCTGCGGATTCAGCGGCAGCACCCGCGCGCCGCACTGCAGCAGCGCCAGCCAGGCCAGCAGCGTCGACGGCTGGTTAAAAGCCTGCAGCGCCACCCCGTGACCTTCGGTTACGCCCTGCGCGGCAAACCCGGCCGCCAGCGCGTCAACGCGGGCGCACAGGTCGCGCCAGGTCAGCGGCTGGTCATTCAGGCGCAGCGCCTGCGCCTCTCCGCGCCGCTGGCGCCAGTGGCGCCAGGGCCAGTCGCGAAAGGTCACAGCAGCGGCTCCAGCGTATCGATGCTAAGCATCGGCAGGGGGCTTTCCGGCCACGCCCGCACCAGCTGGGCGCCCATCAGCGACAGGGTGTCCAGTCCGGGGATGGTCTGCGGCGTCAGCCAGGCGGCAACCCGCGCCAGCTGGGTTAACCCGAGGCTGGACTCGATCGACGAGCTGATCACCGCGCTCAGCCCCAGCGCATGGGCCGCGGCGACCTGCTGCTGAACCCGGTGTAAACTGCCGGTTAGCGTCGGCTTGATCACCACCGCGCGCACGCCAGGCTCGGCGACGAAGCGAAAATCCGCCTCGCGCAGGCTTTCATCCCAGGCGATAGCGATCCCGGTTTCACGGCTAAAGGCCCGCGAGTCCTCCCGCGTTTTACAAGGTTCTTCAAGAAAGGCAATGCGCTGGCGATACGCCGGATCGACATATTTCGCAAACTGCTGCGCTTTCAGCGGCGTCCAGGCCCGGTTGGCATCCAGACGCAGCTGCAGGTCGGGGATGGCTTCCAGCAGCAGATTAACCACCATGCCGTCGCGGACCGCCTCCCAGAGCCCCACTTTCACCTTAGCGACTTTCTCGCCGGGCATCGCCGCCAGTCTGGCGAACAGCTCATCCGGATCGCCGGAGCAGAGCGGCGCCGCGCGATAATCCGCGGCCTGCGGCAGCTCGCCGCTGAGCTCCGCCTGCGCGCAGCTGATGCCAAACGCGACAGAGGGCAGCGCAGGAAGCGCCGGCTCCGCGCCGTCGCGCCAGGCCTGAGCCCAGGGCAGCAGCGCCGCCTGCGCCTCCGCCAGGGTCTCTGCGCTGAATCCCGGCAGGGGAGAAATTTCCCCCCAGCCCTCCCGCTCACCCTCCCGCAGGTGGATGAACAGCCCGTCGCGGGTTTTTAACCGCCGTTCTCGCAGCACCACGCCCGCGTCCATCGGTATCTGCCAGCGGTAAACCTGCGAAACGCGCATTAGGGATTCCGTTTAAATTTGCTGAAGTCCGGCTGACGTTTCTGGTTGAAGGCATTGCGGCCTTCCTGTCCCTCTTCCGTCATGTAGAACAGCATAGTGGCGTTGCCCGCCAGCTCCTGCAGACCGGCCTGGCCGTCGCAGTCGGCGTTCAGCGCCGCTTTCAGGCAGCGCAGCGCCATTGGGCTGTTCTGCAGCATTTCACGACACCAGCGCACCGTCTCTTTTTCCAGATCCGCCAGCGGCACCACGGTGTTCACCAGCCCCATGTCCAGCGCCTGCTGCGCGTCATACTGACGGCAGAGGAACCAGATTTCGCGCGCTTTTTTCTGCCCGACGATGCGCGCCATATAGGAGGCGCCCCAGCCGCCGTCGAAGGAGCCGACTTTCGGCCCGGTCTGACCGAAGATGGCGTTTTCCGCCGCGATGGTCAGATCGCACATCATGTGCAGCACGTGGCCGCCGCCGATAGAGTAGCCGGCCACCATCGCTACCACCGGCTTCGGGCAGGTGCGGATCTGGCGCTGAAAGTCGAGTACGTTGAGATGATGCACGCCGGAGTCGTCCTGATAGCCGCCGTAATCGCCGCGGACTTTCTGATCGCCGCCGGCGCAAAAGGCTTTCTCACCTTCCCCGGTCAGGACAATCACCCCGATATTGTCGTCATAACGAGCATCCGCCAGCGCCTGGATCATCTCTTTGACGGTCAGCGGGCGGAAGGCGTTGCGCACCTGCGGGCGATTGATTGTGATTTTGGCAATGCCGTCGGCCGATTTGTGATAGCGAATATCGGTATAGCCTTCGGAACAATCGTGCCATTCAACAGGGGCATAGAGCATTGCTTCATCAAGAGAGATCATAGAATGTCCTTCAGTTAACTTGCCAGAATCTGCGCCAGACAGGCAATCACCGCCGCCGGGTTGTCCCGGTGCGCGTTGTGTCCGGCATGGTGAATAAGATGGAGATCCGCCGCGAGCGCCTGCGCGATGGCGCGAAACTTCGCGTCGCGCTCGCCGCACAGGTAATGAAAGGGGAAATCGCGCGCCTGCAGGGACGCGCGCAGATCGGCCTGCCCGGCAAGGGAGGTCGCCTGCAGCATCTCGGCCAGCGTCGCGCCGTTGTTCCGGCTGCGTAAGGCGACCAGCGCCGCGCGCTGCCCGGCATCCAGTGAAGCGAAGACCGGCTGCTGATACCAGTCGGCAAAGACCTGCGCCAACGGCTCATGGCGAAAACGTTCCGCCCAGGCGCTGTCGTTGCTGCGCCGCGCCTGCCGCGCTTCGGCATCCTGCAGCCCCGGATGGCCGCCCTCAACGACGAGGCCGCACAGGCCCGCGCGCGGCTGGCAGGCGAAGTTCATCGCCACCCGGCCCCCCAGCGAGTAACCGATCAGCCAGTAGTTAAGTATGTTGTAACTATTAAGCGTAGCCTGCAGCAGAATATTGACCCCGGCAAAGTCCTGCACCGCGATATCCGCCGAGCCGCCGTGGCCCGGCAGATCGAGATACAGCCGCGGCCAGGCGCGAAACGCGTCGCCTACTTCCCGCCACTCATGGCGGTCGCCGGAAAAACCGTGCAGAAAGACCAGCCAGGGATAACCCGGCTGGCCATGTTCGACTGCAGCGCTGAGGGTCACAGGCGACTTACCTGCGCCAGCAGCTGCTGGAGGGTCTGCGTGCCGTCGGTCTCATTGACCGCCAGCTCAATCACCGTCGCCCCTGCCCTGCGCCAGGCGCCGGCCAGCGCCTCATCCAGCGCCTGCCAGTCAGCCGGGCGATGATAGACCAGGCCGAACATCGCCGCCGCGTGGCTGAAATCAACGTCCTGCGGCATTAAGTAGAACTGGCGCCGCTCGTCCTGCGGCGTCGGCAGCATGGAGAAAATCTGCCCGCCGTTGTTGTTCACCACGATCAGCACCAACGGCGCCGACGCCTGGCGCAGCAGGGCCAGCGAGTTGAGATCGTACAGCGCCGAAAGATCGCCGACGATAGCCAGGGTTGGCCGGGCGCTGGCGCGCTGGACGCCGGCGGCGGTGGCGATCAAGCCATCAATGCCGCTGGCGCCGCGGTTGCTGTAAACCGGGTAGCCAGCCGGCAGCTGCGCCAGGGCGTCGATCAGGCGCACCACCAGGCTGTTGCCGACAAACAGTTGCCCCTGTTCCGGCAGGTAGCGCCGAATTCGCTGCGCCAGCTGCGCTTCGCCAAAGGGTTCGTTGCTGGCGACCGCCGCCTCCCACGCCTGTCGCGCCAGCTCAGGAATAGCCGTCGCCCACGGCTGGCGTTTCTCCGCCGGGTGAAGCTCAAGCCAGCGGTCAATGCTGGCGAGCAGACGACGGCCGCGGTGCTGCGCCGGATCGAGACGGCCGGGCAGATTATCCACCAGCCAGTATTCATCAGGCTCGCAGGTGGCCTGCCACTGGAGGACCCGCTTGCCGGTCAGGCTGCTGCCGAGCTGAACCACGATCTGCGCCTGCGCCAGCTCGCTCACCGCTTTGCCGTTGCCCAGCCACAGGTCAGCGCACGGCAGCGGCTGCCCGGTCTGTGACAGGATATCGCCGATCAGCGGCCAGCCGAGGGTTTGCGCCCACTCGGCCACTTTTTTCCCTTCGGCGGCGCTCATTCTGCCCGCCACGACCACGCCGCGCTTTTGCCGCCAGAAGAACCAGTCGCGCTGTTTCTCACTTTCCATCTGCAGCGCCTGACGTAACCAGGGTTTATCGCTCTGCCACCAGTTGCCGAGCTGCTGCTGCCACTCCACGCCGGTATCATCCATATCGCCATACAGCGGTTCGGCGAACGGGCAGTTGATATGCACCCCGCCGGCGTGCAGCTCGCCCAAGGCCTGGTCGAGGGTCGAGACCAGCCAGCGGGCGGAAATATCCTGCGAGGGACGCGGCAGAGAAATCGTCTGCGACGGATGGGAGGCGAACATCCCCGGCTGACGAATCGCCTGATTGGCGCCGCAGTCGATCAGCTCCGGCGGACGGTCGGCGGTCAGGAGAATCAGCTTTTCCCCGGTAAGCCCCGCCTCAATCAGCGCCGGATATAGGTTCGCGGTGGCGGTCCCGGAGGTCACAATAACCGCCACCGGCTGGCGACTGGCTTTCGCCAGACCGAGCGCCAGGTGGCCAAGGCCGCGTTCGTCAAAATGGGTATGATGGATAAAGGCGCGGTTTTCCGCCGCCGCCAGGGTTAAGGGTGTCGAGCGCGAGCCCGGCGCAATGCAGATATGCTGCACGCCGTGGCGCGTTAAAGCTTCCAGGATCACCGCCGCCCAGCGTCGGTTAAATGCGCTTACTGACATGAAATTGTCCGGTATCAAATATTGATGCTAAGTATAGATAAGGCAAAGTGACGGCGTTTTGATATGCATCGTCATTCCCGTCTTATGGACACAGCAGCGAGCGCAGCCCGGCCGCTTTGTTGTCAATCTCCTGCCACTCCTCCTGCGCATCGGAGCCGCTGACGATCCCCGCCCCGGCATACAGTCGCAGAGTGTCGTTGTCCACTTTCGCCGAACGCAGCGCCACGCAAAACTCGCTTTGCGCCAGTGACAGATACCCGGCGGAGCCGGCGTACCATTCACGGGAAAAAGGTTCATGGCGCTGAATGAATGCCAGCGCCGCCCGCCGCGGCAGGCCGGCCACCGCGGCGGTGGGCTGGAGCTGCAGCAGACAGCGGCTGTCGTCAGGCTCCGCCAGCTCGGTCCAGATGCAGCGTCGGAGATGCTGCACCTTGCGCAGCCTCACCACCTGCGGCGGCAGAACGTCCAGCGTCGAGGCCTCACTCTGCAGGCGCTGGCAGATATCCTCCACCACCAGCATGTTTTCCCGCTGATTTTTGTCGTCTTTCATCAACCAGTCGGCCAGCTGCTGCGCCTTCACGTCATCCTGATGATTAGCGACGGTGCCCGCCAGCGCTTCGGTGCGCAGCAGCGCGCCGCGCCGGCGCCACAGCCGCTCCGGCGTGGAGCCGAAAAACGCCTGCCGGGCATTGAACGCCATCAGGAAATGAAAACAGTTAAGATTGCGGCTGCGGCTGGCGGCCATGATGCTCACGGCATCCAGCGGGGCGGCAAACTGCAGGTCGGTTGCCCGCGCCAGCACCACTTTATCCATGTCGCCGGCGGCGATGGCCTGCGTCGCCTGGTCTATCATTGCCTGCCACTGGGGATAATCGGAGGAGTGGCGCTCGCTCAGCAGCGGCGGCACGCCGCCAGGGGTCGCCTGGGCGGTGGTCAGACTGGCGAGAAAATCACGCGCCGTCACGGCATCGTCGCGCAGGGAGAGGTCGCTGTGCAGCACCAGCCGCATCACGGCCCTGCCGCCGCACCGACGCCACTCCAGACGCGGCAGCACCAGCCGGCCCTGCTGCGGGGCAAACGCATTCAGGCCGCAGATGCGCAGATCCTGCCGCCCGGCCTGGTGTAAAAAGCGGTTTGCGGCGTCGAGCGAGGGAAAGCTTTTTACCGCCCCCAGCGCCGCCAGCTCCTCGTCGCCATTGCGCTGCTGCCAGTAGAACTGCGGCCACTGCGGCTGCTGGCCGCACCATAGCAGCGGATCGAAGGCATCATTCAGCGGAAAGGCAATATCGATAATTCGCGTGCCGGGTGAGTCAGGAAAGGGCTCACTCAGGCCGTCACGTAAACGGGCCAGCGCAGTGGAAACAGACAGCACGCAAACCTCCACGGTAGTAAAACCCCACATTATAAGGGGTTCAACGGCGGAATAGCAGTACCCATGACGAGGGAGCGGGTTTTAACTCCCCCGCTCGCCGGCCCGGAACAAGGTTGGGACGCGAGTGTTCAGGGGTCAGAGAGCGCGGCTTTCCCGCGCCATGCCGATGTGCGGAATGCCATCCTCATCATAGACCTCAGTCACTGGCGTAAAACCGAAGTGGGCGTAAAAGGCTTGCAGATGCGCCTGCGCCCCGAGGTAAATCGCCTTTTGCGGCCAGTGCCGCTGACAGCTGGCCAGCGCCTGCGCCATCAGCTGATGGCCGAGCTTTTCGCCGCGCGCGGCGGGGCTGACGATAACCCGGCCAATCACCACCGGATCGTACGTCTCTTCGCTTTTAAGGATCCGCGCATAGGCCACCAGTTCGCCATCGCGCCAGCCGAGCAGATGGCGATTTTCCCCGACCAAATCATCGCCGTCGACATCCTGATAGGCGCACTGCTGCTCCACGACAAAGACTTCGCTGCGCAGCTTCAGCAGCGCATACAGCTGGGGAACGGTAAGTTCACTATGATGGAGATCCTGCCAGGTCATCATCTGCTGCTCCTTATTGATATACTGATACTTTGCGACTCGCCCTGAGGACACTGGACGATGGAATTAACTTTTTTGGGGACATCCGCCGGGGTGCCGACCCGCACGCGTAATATGACGTCGATAATACTCAATTTGCAACAGCCAACCCGCGCCGAAATGTGGTTGTTTGACTGCGGCGAAGGGACCCAGCATCAATTTCTGCATACGCCCCATCATCCAGGCAAACTGAATAAGATCTTTATTACCCATCTGCACGGCGACCATCTGTTCGGCCTGCCCGGCCTGCTGTGCAGCCGCTCGATGCAGGGGAATTCGCTGCCGCTGACGGTCTACGGACCAAAAGGAATAAAGGAATTCATTGACACCGCGCTGCGCCTCAGCGGTTCGTGGACCGACTATCCCCTGACCATCATCGAAGTCGGCCCCGGTCTGGTGTTCGACGAAGAGGGCTATCGGGTCACCGCGTTCCCGCTCAGCCATCCGGTGGAGTGCTACGGGTATCGCATTGAGCAGCATGACAAGCCCGGCGCCCTCGACGCCGCCCAGCTGATTGCCGACGGCGTGCCCCCCGGACCGCTGTTTCACCGGCTTAAGCGCGGTGAACAGGTCACGCTGGCGGATGGCCGGACGATCGACGGCAGCCGCTACCTGGGACCCGCTACGCCGGGTAAAACGCTGGCCATCTTCGGCGATACCGCCCCCTGCCCGCAGGCGCTGGAAATGGCGCGCGGGGTGGATGTGATGGTGCACGAAACCACGCTGGAGCAGGCGATGGCGGAGAAAGCCAATAGCCGCGGCCACTCTTCCAGTCAGCAGACCGCAGCGCTTGCCAAAGAAGCGGGGGTCGGCACGCTAATCGCCACCCACTTTAGCTCACGCTACGATGCCGAAGGCTGCCTGCGGATGCTGGCGGAATGCCGGGAGATTTTCCCGGACACCCTGCTGGCGGAAGACTTTATGGTCTACAGGGTGGCGTAACATTCCGGGCATAAAAAAACCGCCATTCCGGCGGTTTTTTTATTGAGGCAATCAACTTACATCAGCGGCGTCGCCAGCTGCACGATGCTAATCAGCGGCTGCGGCCAGATACCGAGCACCAGCACCAGCAGGGCAGAGATCAGCACCACGATACCGCCCGCGCTGTACTGCCAGTTCGACGGCGCATCACGGTTCAGCTGCTCCGGCGCGCTCAGGTACAAACTCACCGCCACGCGCAGGTAGTAGTAGAGACCGATCGCCGAGCCGACAACCACCGCGGCAACCAGCCACCACAGATGGGCGTGAACACCGACGGCCAGCACGTAGAACTTACCGATAAAGCCGAGCGTCATTGGGATACCGGCCAGGGAGAGCATCATCACCGTCATCACCGCCGACAGGATCGGACGGTGCCAGAACAGACCGCGGTAGGAGAACAGCGAGTCCGCGTCCGGGCCACGGTATGGACTGGACATCAGGCTGACCACGCCGAACGCGCCGAGGCTGCTGAACAGGTAGCCGGCCAGGTAGACGCCAACGGCTTCCATCGACATTTCGCCGCTTTGCAGGGCGATCAGCGCCACCAGCAGATAGCCGAGGTGGGAGATAGAAGAGTAACCGAGCAGACGTTTGATATTGGTCTGGCTCAGCGCCATCAGGTTACCGAAGATGATAGAGGCGAAGGCGATCAGCCCCAGCACCACGCGCACCGCTTCGCTGTTGCCCACCGGCATGTACAGGAACAGACGCATCACCACGCCGAAGATAGCAATCTTGCTGGCGGTCGCCAGGAAGGTGGAGACCGGCGCAGGCGCCCCCTGGTAAACGTCCGGCGTCCACAGGTGGAACGGCACCAGCGACAGTTTAAAGCCAAGACCGACGATCATCAGGCCGAGCCCCGCCAGCAGCAGCGGCTCGTGCAGGGTGTTGTCCGCCAGGCTCTTGCCCAGCGCAAGGAAGGACAGGTTGCCGGAGTTCGCATACACCAGCGCCATACCGAACAGCAGGAAAGAGGAGGCTGCCGCGGAGAGGATGGTGTATTTGATGCTCGCTTCCAGCGAACGCTTCTGGCGGAAGGCGTAGCCGACCAGGCCGAACAGCGGCAAGGAGATCAACTCGATGCCGAGGAACAGCGCCGCCAGATGATTCGCACCGGCCAGCAGAATGCCGCCCAGGGCGGCAATCAACACCAGCAGGTAGAACTCTTCTTTGTTGTCCTTGTAACCCTCAAGCCACGGGTAGGCGAAAGTACAGGTCGCGAGGCTCGCCAGCAGCACCAGCCCGGTATAGAGCATAGCGTAGCCGTCAACGCGGATCAGCGGCGTGACGTCCATCGCCCCGTTCTGGCCGACGAACCAGAGCGAGACCAGCGCGGCGTTAAGCCCGAGAACCGACAGCGTGGCATTGAGAAAATGATTGCGTCGCCACGCAATGGAGAGCATCACAACCACCACCGTCAAGCCGACGATCAGCAGCGGTAGCAGTGCGATCAGTTGTTGTGGAGTTATTGTCATGGCGAATTACGGCCTTGTAGTAGAAACAGAATTAACAAACCACTGCTGAATGTTGCTCATCGCAGCATGCGAGGTGTCGAGGATCGGCTGCGGGAAGAAGCCCAACAGCACCAGCAGCACCACCAGCAGCAGGATGATAGACAGTTCACGCAGGGACATCCCCGGCAGCGCTTTCGCCGCGATTTCGCTTTTCGCTTTACCGAAATAAGCGCGATGCAGCATCGACAGCGAGTAAACGGACGCGAATACCAGACCAAAGGTCGAGATCACGGTGATCACCGGCACCACTTTATAGCTGCCGAACAGGATCATAAATTCGCCGACGAAGTTACCCGTGCCCGGCATCCCCAGGGTGGCGACGGCGAAGAACATCGACATCGCCGGCAGCCATTTGATTTTGCTCCACAGACCGCCCATCTGACGCATGTCACGGGTATGCAGACGTTCGTACAGCTGGCCGCAGAGAATAAACAGACCCGCCGCGGAGAGACCGTGAGCAATCATCTGGATCACCGCCCCCTGATACGCCAGCTGGCTGCCGGTGTAGATAGCAATCAGCACGAAGCCCATGTGGGACACGGAGGTGTAGGCGATAAGACGTTTGATATCCGTCTGTGCAAAGGCCATCCACGCGCCGTAGAAGATCCCGATCACGCCCAGCCACATCGCGATGGGCGCAAACTCGGCGGAGGCGTTCGGGAACAACGGCAGCGCAAAGCGCAGCAGACCGTAGGCCGCGGTTTTCAGCAGGATCCCCGCGAGGTCGACGGAACCGGCGGTCGGCGCCTGGGAGTGGGCGTCCGGCAGCCAGCCGTGCAGCGGCACCACCGGCATTTTCACCGCGAAGGCGATGAAGAAGCCGAGCATCAGCAGGTATTCCACGCCGTGGGACATCGGGGTTTTCAACAGCTCTTCATAGTTGAAAGTCCACACGCCGGTGGCGTTGAAGTGGACGAATGCCAGCGCCAGAATGGCGATCAGCATCACCAGGCCGCTCGCCTGGGTGTAGATGAAGAACTTGGTGGCCGCCGTGATACGCGTTTTACCGTCAGAGGCTTTGTGGCCCCACAGCGCGATCAGGAAGTACATCGGCACCAACATCATTTCCCAGAAGAAGAAGAACAGGAACATGTCGATGGCGAGGAACACGCCGATGACGCCGCCCAGGATCCACATCAGGTTGAGGTGGAAGAATCCCTGGTATTTTTCGATTTCGCGCCAGGAACAGAGCACCGCCAGCACGCCGAGCAGGCCGGTCAGCACCACCATCAGCAGCGACAGGCCGTCGATCGCCAGATGAATGCTAATGCCGAAGCGTGGGATCCACGGCAGCACGAACTCAGACTGCCACTGCGGAATACCCGCGGATTGCGTCAGAGAATAGCCGCCCTGCATCCACAGCTGCAGGCCAAGCGCCAGCGTCAGTCCCATAGTAATCAGCGCGATCCAGCGCGGCACTTTCACGCCAAAGCGTTCGGTCTGCCAGCACAGGAAGCCGCCGATAAAGGGGATTAATATCAACCAAGGCAATAACATGGTGATTTTTATTCCTTATTTAAGTCCGGTTCAGGCTATCTTACTCGTCATAGCGAACTCCGGCTGTGCTCACAATCCTCACGTACTTTAATACGCTCCGGTTGCTCCGCGCAGGCGGCGTCCACGTTGACTTCGTCGATAATGCCTGTCCTTTACGACCTGATTTTCAACGAATTCTCACAGAAAATTCACTTCGGTTTGAGGCTTGTTTTGTCGGGTGGCGCTAACGCTTACCCGACCTACGGTCCCGTAGGCCCGGCAAGCAGCGCGCCGCCGGGCAACACAATGGTTCTCAAACTCAACGCAATACCATCAGCAGCGCCAGCACCACCACCGCGCCGATGCTCATTGACGCCACATACCAGCGCAGATAGCCGTTCTCGCTCACCAGCAGGCCTTTACCTGCGAAGCGGGAGAGGATCGCCGGGATGTTCATCAATGCGTTCAGCGGATCGCTCTTCAGCAGCCAGGCAATGCCGAGGAATGGCTTAACGAAGACTTTGTCGTATAACCAGTCGAAGCCCCAGGCATGGAACCACCAGGTACCGAAGAAGCGGCCAGGCGCGCTGTTGGCGATAGAGGTCACCAGGGTGCGTTTGCCCAGCCACAGCCATGCGGCGATCAGGATGCCGGCAATGGCGATGATCCCGGAGGCAATCTCCAGCGTCATCACGTTGCCGTGCGCCAGTTCAGTGGTCTGCGGCAGGACGCCTTCCAGCGGCGGCACGATCAGCGCGCCAACGAAGGTGGACAGCACCAGCAGCACAATCAGCGGCAGATGATGGGTGATCCCCTTCCCTGCGTGCGCGTGAATTTGCTCTTTACCGTGGAACACGATGAAAATCATGCGGAAGGTGTACAGCGAGGTCATAAAGGCGCCGACCAGGCCCGCCACCATCAGGTTGATATGGCCGTTGGCCATCGCCCCCGCCAGAATCTCATCCTTACTGAAGAAGCCTGCGGTAATGAGCGGCAGAGCGGACAGCGCCGCGCCCCCCACCAGGAAGCAGACGTACACCAGCGGAATAGATTTGCGCAGGCCGCCCATCTTGAAGATGTTCTGTTCGTGATGGCAGGCGAGAATCACCGAACCCGACGACAGGAACAGCAGCGCTTTAAAGAACGCGTGGGTCATCAGATGGAAAATCGCCGCATCCCATGCCTGCACGCCCAGCGCGAGGAACATGTAGCCAATCTGACTCATGGTGGAGTAAGCGAGAACGCGTTTGATGTCGGTCTGCACCAGCGCGGCGAAGCCCGCCAGCACCAGCGTTATCGCCCCGACGATCCCGACCAGATGCAGCACTTCCGGTGTCATCAGGAACAGACCGTGGGTACGGGCGATCAGGTAGACGCCCGCGGTAACCATGGTGGCGGCGTGGATCAGCGCGGAGACTGGCGTCGGACCCGCCATCGCATCGGCAAGCCACGTTTGCAGCGGCAGCTGGGCGGATTTACCGACCGCGCCGCCGAGCAGCATCAGCGTCGCCCACTGCAGCGTGGTGCTGCCGTTAGCGAAGTGCTGCGGCGCCAGCTCAACCATTTCGCGGAAGTTGAGGGTACCCAGTTCGTTATAAAGAATGAACAGCGCGAAGGCGAGGAACACGTCGCCGACGCGGGTCACCACAAACGCTTTCATCGCTGCGGCGCCGTTCTTCGGATCGGTATAGTAGAAACCGATCAGCAGGTAAGAGCAGAGACCCACCCCTTCCCAACCCAGGTACATCAGCAGCAGGTTATCGGCCAGTACCAGAACCACCATGCTGGCGATAAACAGGTTGGTGTAGGCGAAGAAGCGGGAATAGCCCTCTTCACCGCGCATATACCAGGAGGCGAACATATGGATCAGGAAGCCGACGCCGGTCACCACGGAGAGCATGGTCAGCGACAGGCCGTCCAGCACCAGGTTGAAGCCGATGTTGAAATCCCCAACCGACATCCAGGTCCACAGCGGCACGCTGACCGCCTGTTTGCCGTTAGCGAAAAAGTCAACGCCGACGTAGGCGGTGACCAGCGCCGCCAGGCCTACCGAGCCCATGCCAACGGTGGCGGAAAGGTTTTCCGACCAGCGCCCGCGGGAAAAGGCCAGCAGCACAAAGCCAATCAATGGCAAAAGAATGGTTAAGGCAAGCATGTTCATCCACGCAACTCACTTACTGAATCGATGTTCAGGTTCTGGCGGCGACGATGGAGCTGCAGCAGCAGCGCCAGACCGATACTCGCTTCCGCAGCCGCGAGGCTGATAGCGAGGATATACATAATCTGACCATCAGTCTGGCCCCAGTAGCTGCCCGCCACCACAAAGGCCAGCGCGGCGGCGTTAATCATGATTTCCAGGCTGATCAACATAAACAGCAGATTGCGGCGGATCACCAGCCCCGTCAGACCAAGCACAAACAGGATGGCCGCGAGGATCAGTCCATGTGTTAAGGGGATCATGCGTGTTCCTCCGTTTTTCTTTTGTCGCTGTCGTTCACGCGGTTGCTCAGCACCTCGCCGGCGCGCTCTTCGCGGCCGATATGGAAGGCGACCACCAGGCCCGCCAGCAGCAGCATGGAGGCCAGCTCCACCGCCAGGACGTACGGCCCAAACAGCGCAATACCCACTTCTTTGGCGTTGATCGCCGCGCCGTCGATACCCTGGTCGTTAATCCCCAGGATGGCGTAAACGATAACCACCAGCAGCACCGCGGAGAGGATGGCCGGGCCAATCCAGATCCCCGGCTGCAGCCATTTGCGTTCCTGTTCGATTTCGCTGCCGCCCAGGTTGAGCATCATCACCACGAAGACGAACAGCACCATAATGGCCCCGGCGTAGACGATAATCTCCAGCGCCCCGGCGAAGTAAGCGCCCAGCGAGAAGAACACCCCGGCAATCGCTAACAGCGAAATGATCAGGTACAGCAGCGCATGCACCGGATTGGTGTGGGTGACGACCCGCAAGGTTGCGAGGATGGCGATCAGGCCACAGATATAAAAAGCGAATTCCATTGCCCTCTCCTTACGGTAACAGGCTCTTGACGTCGATCGGCTTAGCTTCGTTTTCCGCTTCGCCCTTATCTTTGCCGTCGATTGCCATACCCGCCATCCGGTAGAAGTTATATTCCGGGTATTTGCCCGGACCGGAAATCAGCAGATCCTCTTTTTCGTACACCAGATCCTGACGCTTGTATTCACCCAGCTCAAAGTCCGGGGTCAACTGGATCGCCGTGGTCGGGCACGCTTCTTCGCACAGACCGCAGAAAATGCAGCGTGAGAAGTTGATGCGGAAGAACTCAGGGTACCAGCGGCCGTCTACCGTCTCTGCTTTCTGCAGCGAAATACAGCCCACCGGGCAGGCTACCGCACACAGGTTACAGGCGACGCAGCGCTCTGCACCGTCCGGATCGCGCGTCAGCACGATCCGGCCGCGATAGCGCGGCGGCAGATAGACCGGCTCTTCCGGGTACATCCTGGTTTCACGTTTGGCGAAGGCATGCAGGCCAATCATCCAGATACTGCGGACCTGGGTGCCGAACCCCACCAATAATTCTTTTAAGGTCATGTTCAATTCACCCCTTATTGCGCCTGCCAGAGAATGACAGCCGCCGTTACCAACAAGTTGACCAGCGTTAACGGCAGGCATACCTTCCAGCCAAAGGACATTACCTGGTCATAGCGCGGACGCGGTAATGATGCGCGGATCAAAATGAACATCATCATGAAGAACGCGGTTTTCAGCGCGAACCAGATGAAAGGAGGTAACCACGGGCCATTCCAGCCGCCGAAGAACAGCGTGACGATCAGCGCTGAAACGGTGACGATACCGATGTATTCACCGACGAAGAACAGACCGAACTTCATGCCGGAATATTCAATGTGGTAACCATCGGCCAGCTCCTGCTCCGCTTCCGGCTGGTCGAACGGGTGACGGTGACACACCGCCACGCCGGCGATGGCGAACGTCACGAAGCCGAAGAACTGCGGAATAACGTTCCACAGATGCGCCTGGTTGTTGACGATATCGGTCATGTTGAATGACCCCGCCTGCGCCACCACGCCCATCAGGGAGAGGCCGAGGAACACTTCGTAGCTCAGGGTCTGCGCGGAAGCACGCATCGCCCCCAGCAGGGAGTATTTGTTGTTGCTCGACCAACCGGCGAACAGCACCGCGTATACCGCCAGGCCTGCCATCATCAGGAAGAACAGGATCCCGATGTTCAGATCGGCCACCACCCACGTCGGGCTGACCGGCACAATGGCGAAGGCCAGCAGCAGCGAAGTAAAGGCGATCACCGGCGCCAGAGTAAAGATCACGCGATCCGAGAAGCGCGGAACCCAGTCCTCTTTAAAGAACATTTTGATCATGTCGGCGACCAGCTGCAGCGAACCGCCCCAGCCTACCCGGTTTGGCCCGTAGCGGTTCTGGAACAGACCGAGCAGACGACGCTCGCCGAAGCTCATGAACGCGCCGCAGGTGACCACCACCAGCAGAATGACCACGGCCTTCAGGATGCTTAACAGAATGTCGATAAGATCCGGCGTTAACCAGCTCATGCTTTCGCCTCCTGCAGTGAATCAATACGCGATCCGGTCAGTACCGGCGCAATGCCCGGCATGCCCATCGGTAAGCCAACCTGTCCTGCGGTCAGACCTTCAGAGATAACCAGCGGCAGACGCAGGGTCTGGCCTTCCACGCTAAAGGAGAGCATCGCCCCGGCGTTGACGCCAAGCTTCGCGGCATCCGCCGGGTTCAGCTTGATGTACGGCTCAGGCATCCGGCTCTGGAACACCGGCGCGCGCTGCGACAGCTCATCGCTGCCAAACAGGTGGTAGTACGGCGCGATACGCCATTTCCCGTCTTCCGCCTGGAAGCTGGCCGGCACCGCCGTGAAGTATTCCAGCCCGCTGGCGGACGCTTCAAACAGACGGACGCCCGGATCGCCGTGGCGCAGTTTCCCGCCCACTTCATCCTGGAACTTGTTCCATGCCTGCGGGGAGTTCCAGCCCGGCGCCCAGGCGAACGGGATCTGCGAACGCGGGGCGGACGGCTGGTTGTTCCCTTCCATGGAGAAGGCGAACATGGTGTCTTTATCCTGCGGCTGACGCGGTTCGTGGACGCTGATGTTGGCGCGCATCGCTGTGCGGCCGCTGTAGCGGTGCGGTTCACGCGCCAGCTTCTGACCGCGAATGCGGAAGGTCGCATCCGGCGCGGCGTCTTTAATGCCCGCCAGCTGCGGCAGTGCGGCAATCGCGGCATCGATGACGTGGTCCAGCTGCGTCCAGTCAACCTGACGGTTGTTAACGGTGCTGTGCAGGGAATGCAGCCAGCGCCAGCTTTCCAGCATGACGGTTTTCGCGTCGTAGTAGGCCGGGTCGTAGACCTGGAAGAAGCGCTGAGCGCGGCCTTCGTTGTTGACCACGGTACCGTCGCTTTCCGCAAAGCTTGCCGCGGAGAGCACCAGGTGCGCTTTGTCCATAATCGCCGTGCGCTGATGGTCAACCACCATCACCAGCGGCGCTTTGGAGAGCGCTGCGTCGACGCGGGCGGCGGAAGCATGACGGTGAAGGTCGTTTTCCAGCACGATAACCGCGTCTGCGGCGCCGCTTTCCAGTTCGTCCAGCGCCTCTTCAAGCGAGCCGCCGCCGATCATACCCAGACCGACGCTATTCACCGCGCGGGCAACCATCGTCACGCCGACGTCGGCACCGCGGCCTTTCAGGGCTTTCGCCACGTTAGCGGCGGCCTGGATGATCTCCATGCTGCCGGCGTTGGTCCCGGAAATAATCAGTGGTTTTTTCGCCCCGGCCAGCGCCTGGACGATGACATCGACTTTACCCTGCAGTTCGCGGCTCAGGCCGTCAACCGCCGGCGCGCTGTCGTCCAGCGCATGGGCGATGGCGAAGCCGAGACGCGCCTGATCTTCCACCGGCGCGCGGTAGGTCCACGCGGCGATGTCATCCAGGCGGGTGTCATCGATGTTGGTGACGAATAGCGGGTGTTTGGCGCGCTGGCCGATGTTGAGGATCGCGGCAATCTGCCAGTCGGCCACTTTCTGCGCCGCCGCCATTTCGCGTGCTTTCCCTTTCACCGCCTGACGCACCGCCAGCGCGACGCGCGCGCCGGTCTGGGTAATGTCTTCGCCCAGCACCAGTACCGCGTCGTAGGATTCGATATCGCGCAGGCTTGGGGTGTGGATCCCACCTTCACGCAGCACTTTCAGCATCATCTGCAGGCGCGCTTGTTCGCCTTTGGCGATGCCGGTATAGAAGTTGTCGGCGCCCACCAGCTCGCGCAGCGCGAAGTTGCTTTCAATGCTGGCGCGCGGGGAGCCGATGCCGATCACTTTCTTCGACTGGCGCAGAATATCCGCCGCGCCCTGCATCGCCTGCTCGGCGTTGAGGGTAATCAGATCGTCGCCGCGGCGCTGAACCGGCTGACGCGGACGGTCTTTCAGGTTCACGTAGCCATAGCCGAAACGACCGCGGTCGCAGAGGAAGTAGCGGTTAACGGTCCCGTTATAACGGTTTTCGATACGACGCAGTTCGCCATAGCGTTCGCCCGGACTGATGTTACAGCCGATGGAACACTGCTGGCAGATGCTCGGCGCAAACTGCATGTCCCATTTACGGTTATAGCGCTCGGAGTGGGTTTTATCGGTGAAGACGCCGGTCGGGCAGACTTCCACCAGGTTGCCGGAGAATTCACTCTCCAGGGTGCCATCTTCCGGGCGGCCGAAGTAGACGTTGTCGTGGGCGCCATAGACGCCCAGATCGGTGCCGTCGGCATAATCTTTGTAGTAGCGCACGCAGCGGTAGCAGGCGATGCAGCGGTTCATTTCATGAGAAATAAACGGCCCCAGATCCTGATTGCGGTGGGTACGCTTGGTAAAACGATAGCGGCGGAAGCTATGGCCGGTCATCACCGTCATATCCTGCAGGTGGCAGTTGCCGCCCTCTTCGCAGACCGGGCAGTCGTGCGGGTGGTTGGTCATCAGCCACTCCACCACGCTTTCGCGGAACTGCTTCGCTTCGCCATCGTCGATAGAAATAAAGGTGCCGTCGGATGCCGGAGTCATACAGGACATCACCAGGCGACCACGCGTGTCTTCCGCGTTCTGATATTGCTTCACCGCACACTGGCGGCAAGCACCGACGCTCCCTAGCGCCGGGTGCCAGCAAAAGTAGGGAATATCAAGCCCAAGAGAGAGACAAGCCTCCAGCAGGTTGTCCGCTCCGTTGACCTCGTATTCTTTGCCGTCTACATGAATCGTAGCCATTAGCGTGCTTCCAAAAATAAAAAAACCTTTAGATTACCAGCGCGTCTTAAGCAGGTTCGGCTGAATCCCGTTGATTGCATGGGTATTGCTGAACTGCTGCTTAATGCCAGCCTCGAATTCTTCGCGGAAATATTTAATCGCGCTCTGCAGCGGCTCAACCGCGCCCGGCGCGTGCGCGCAGAAGGTTTTACCCGGGCCCAGGAATCGACACAGTTGCTCAAGGGTTTCGATATCGCCAGGCTGGCCTTCGCCGCGCTCCAGGGCGCGCAGGATCTTCACGCTCCACGGCAGCCCATCGCGGCACGGCGTACACCAGCCGCAGGACTCGCGGGCGAAGAACTCTTCGAGGTTGCGCACTAGCGAGACCATGTTGATCTCGTGGTCAACGGCCATCGCCAGCGAGGTGCCCAGACGGCTGCCCGCTTTACCAATGCTTTCGAACTCCATCGGCAGATCGAGGTGCGCTTCGGTGAGGAAGTCGGTCCCTGCCCCACCCGGCTGCCAGGCTTTAAACTTCAGGCCATCGCGCATGCCGCCGGCGTAATCTTCCAGGATCTCGCGGGCAGTGGTGCCGAACGGCAGCTCCCAGACGCCCGGGTTCTTCACGCGGCCGGAGAAGCCCATCAGCTTGGTGCCGGCATCTTTACTGGTGGAGATGTTCTGGTACCACTCAACGCCGTTGGCCAAAATCGCCGGCACGTTGCACAGGGTTTCCACGTTGTTGACGCAGGTCGGCTTACCCCACACGCCGGAGCTCGCCGGGAACGGCGGCTTGGAGCGCGGGTTAGCGCGGCGACCTTCCAGGGAGTTAATCAGCGCCGTCTCTTCGCCGCAGATATAGCGCCCTGCCCCGGTGTGGACAAACAGCTCGAAGTCAAAACCGGTGCCGAGGATGTTTTTCCCCAGCAGGCCCGCCTCGGTGGCTTCGGCAATCGCGCGGCGCAGATGCTGGGCCGCTTCGATATACTCTCCGCGCAGGAAGATGTAGCCGCGGTAAGCCTTCAGCGCAAACGCGGAGATCAGCATGCCTTCCACCAGCAGGTGCGGCAGCTGCTCCATCAGCAGGCGGTCTTTATAGGTGCCCGGCTCCATTTCATCGGCGTTACACAGCAGGTAACGGATATTCATGGACTCGTCTTTCGGCATCAGGCTCCACTTCAGACCGGTGGAGAAGCCCGCGCCGCCGCGCCCTTTCAGGCCAGCGTCTTTTACCGCCGTGACGATCTCGTCCGGCGCCATGCCGGTCAGCGCTTTTCGCGCCCCTTCATAGCCATTTTTGCTGCGATACTCGTCCAGCCAGACCGGCTGCTTGTCGTCGCGCAGGCGCCAGGTGAGCGGATGCGTTTCCGCAGTACGAATTACGGTTTTCATTTGTACTGCTCCAGCAGGTCAGGAATTGCCTCCGGCGTCAGATGGCTGTGAGTGTCCTCATCAATCATCATGGTCGGTCCCTTGTCGCAGTTGCCCAGGCAGCAGGTCGGCAGCAGGGTAAAGCGGCCATCAAAGGTGGTCTGCCCTGGCTTGATGTTCAGCTTCTTCTCGATGGCGGCCTGAATCCCCTGATAGCCGGTAATGTGGCACACCACGCTGTCGCAGTAGCGGATCACGTGACGGCCAACCGGCTGGCGGAAAATCTGGCTGTAGAACGTCGCCACGCCTTCGACGTCGCTGGCCGGGATGCCCAGCACATCGGCAATGGCGTAGATCGCGCCATCCGGCACCCAGCCGCGCTGTTTCTGAACGATTTTCAGCGCTTCGATGGACGCCGCACGCGGGTCTTCGTAGTGGTGCTTCTCGTGCTCAATAGCCTCACGCTCTGCCGCACTCAGCTCAAAAGCCTCGGTTTGTGGTTGTTGATTCTCGTGCATAATTAGCGGTCCACGTCTGACATAACAAAATCGATACTACCCAGATAGACGATCAGGTCGGATACCAGGCTGCCGCGGATCGCCGACGGGATCTGCTGCAGGTGCGCAAAGCTCGGCGTGCGGACGCGGGTACGGTAGCTCATGGTGCTGCCGTCGCTGGTCAGGTAGTAACTGTTAATCCCCTTGGTCGCCTCAATCATCTGGAAGGATTCGTTGGCCGGCATGACCGGGCCCCACGATACCTGCAGGAAGTGGGTGATCAGGGTTTCGATATGCTGCAGCGTGCGCTCTTTCGGCGGCGGCGTGGTCAGCGGGTGATCCGCTTTGAACGGCCCTTCCGGCATATTGTCGAGGCACTGCTGAAGAATGCGCAGGCTCTGGCGCAGCTCTTCGACTTTCAGCATCACGCGGGTGTAGCAGTCAGAGACGCCGCCCCCGGTCGGGACTTCGAAGTCGAAGTTTTCATAGCCAGAATAAGGACGCCATTTACGCACGTCGAAGCCGATACCGGTGGCGCGCAGGCCTGCGCCGGTGGTGCCCCACTCCAGCGCCTCTTTAGCGGTATAGGCTGCCACGCCGACGGAACGGCCCTTCAGAATGGTGTTGCGCAGGGCGGCTTTTTCATAGGAGTCCAGACGCTTCGGCATCCACTCGAGGAACTCACGCAGCAGACGATCCCAGCCGCGCGGCAGATCGTGCGCGACACCGCCGATGCGGAACCACGCCGGGTGCATACGGAAACCGGTGATCGCTTCCACCAGATCGTAGATTTTCTGCCGATCGGTAAAGGCGAAGAAGACCGGGGTCATCGCGCCGACGTCCTGAATAAAGGTAGAGATATACAGCAGGTGGCTGTTGATGCGGAACAGTTCGGAGAGCATTACGCGGATCACGTTGACGCGATCCGGCACGGTGATCCCGGCCAGTTTTTCCACGGCCAGCACGTACGGCATCTCGTTGACGCAGCCGCCAAGGTATTCGATACGGTCGGTGTACGGGATGTAGCTGTGCCAGGACTGGCGCTCGCCCATCTTCTCGGCGCCGCGGTGGTGGTAACCGATGTCCGGCACGCAGTCGACGATCTCTTCGCCATCCAGCTGCAGAATAATGCGGAACGCACCGTGCGCGGAGGGGTGGTTCGGACCGAGGTTGAGGAACATGAAGTCCTCGTTGTCGGTGCCGCGCTTCATGCCCCACTCTTCCGGTTTGAAAGTCAGCGCTTCCATCTCCAGATCCTGTTTGGCTTTGGTCAGCTCAAACGGATCGAATTCGGTGGCGCGCGCCGGGTAGTCTTTACGCAGCGGGTGGCCTTCCCAGGTCGGCGGCATCATGATGCGACGCAGGTTCGGATGGCCATCGAAGGTAATACCAAACATTTCCCAGGTTTCACGCTCATACCAGTTGGCGTTGGGGAACAGTTTGGTGAAGGTCGGCAGATGCAGATCGTTTTCAGACAGCGCCACCTTGAGCATGATGTCGCGGTTGCGGTCGATGGAAATCAGGTGATAGAAAACGGAAAAATCCGCGGCGGGCAGGCCATCGCGGTGCGTGCGCAGACGTTCGTCCATGCCGTGCAGGTCAAACAGCATCACGTAAGGCTTCGGCAATTTCTTCAGGAAATCACCCACCTCAAGCAGCTGCTCGCGCTTGACCCATACCACCGGTACGCCGGTACGGGTTGGCTGAACGGTAAAGGCATCCGGCCCAAAGCGGTTGCGCAGTTCGCCGATCACCGGGTCATCAAGGTGATCGCGGGTTTGCCAGGCTGGTGCGGCGTCATGCGCGGTTAAATCGGTCATATTGTTCACCATTGCAAAAGGTCCGTGGTGACTGCCGGGCGAGACTTCGCGCTGTTGTAGATTGATTTGCGAAGTGGTTCTCCCGCCCGCAGGCGCAAATTAAATCTCGTCCGGCGTCCGCAGATTGGTCACTGCAATACGTTCGCCGCGTTTACGCTCGCGTTCCGACTGCATATTGGCGCGATAGACGCCCTGATCGCCAACCACCCATGAGAGCGGACGACGTTCTTTACCAATGGACTCCTGCAGCAGCATCAGCGCCTGCATATAGGCCTCCGGACGCGGCGGGCAGCCCGGGATGTACACATCGACCGGAATAAACTTATCCACGCCCTGGACGACGGAATAGATGTCGTACATGCCGCCGGAGTTCGCGCAGGCGCCCATGGAGATCACCCACTTCGGCTCCAGCATCTGATCATAGAGACGCTGAATAACCGGCGCCATTTTGGTGAAGCAGGTTCCGGCGACCACCATCAGGTCCGCCTGACGCGGAGAGGCGCGCAGAACTTCGGCCCCAAAGCGCGCAACGTCATGCACCGCAGTGAATGACGTCACCATTTCCACATAACAGCAAGAAAGGCCGAAGTTATACGGCCAAATTGAGTTCTTACGGCCCCAGTTCACCATGTCATGCAGCGCGTGTTCGAGTTTCCCCATATACACGCTTTTGTTGACTTCCTGCTCCAGGGGGTCGGTAACGATCTCCTGTTTCTGCAGGGGGTAACGGTCGTTCTCACCGTTAGGATCTATGCGGGTGAGCGTATAATCCATCTTATTGCCTCGCTTTTACTGCATATGACGGTTAGTGGGACTGTCTGTTTCCGGGTTAACCAGCGTGCGACGGGAACGCGCGGGCGTCCAGTCCAGTGCGCCGATGCGAACGAGATAAACCAGACCAGCCAGTAGCACTAAAATGAAAATTGCGGCTTCCACAAAGCCGACCCAGCCGCTCTCGCGGATGGAGGTCGACCATGCGTAGAGATACAGGGCTTCCACGTCGAAGATCACGAAGAACATGGCAACCAGATAAAACTTCGCAGAAAGACGTAAGCGGGCCGAACCAACGGAGTCGATCCCCGATTCAAACGGCGTGTTTTTGCTACGCGCGCGCGCGCGACCGCCAAGGTACCAGCCGCCGACGAGCATCAGGCAGCACAGACCGATAGCGATGATGAGAAATATAGCGAATGCCCAGTGATGAGCGATGACTTCAGTGGATGTTGACATACGCATTGCTTAACCAAAAAAGTGTAGCGCCAAAACCCTCTGCTCTTACTGGCAGATGAACGCCACAGCGTTTCACGGGAGGAATAAAAAATAACCGTGCAAAAAAGCGTCCCTGGAAGATGTGAGAAGCCCAGATGCCGTGGCTTTTTACCCCTTTCTTTAACCTTTTGTCAACTTTAACAAAAGTTTTCATAACATTAATTTACATTGGAATCTTTTCATTAACATTAAATGCCCTTTTATGCGAAATAACCTTGCATACTGTTCGGTTTTAGTGTTGTTGAATCGTGTCCGTTTCCGTCGTAAATCAAAAATCCCTGCTATTTTGACAGGATTTAGCCTCGATTCCTCCCCCCAAAGAGGGGTATTTTCTTGATCTGCGACACGGTTTTGTTAATTACCCCAGGAAATCGGCAACAATCCATCCGGTTTTTTAACATTAGCAGGAAGTGTTGAAAGTGCAGGAAAAAGTCGACAAGGTGAGCGCCCGGTCACGCCAATATGCTGATTTTTCTGCAAAGAAATAAAAAAAAGATTCAAAACATCAATAAGAGTGCAAAAAAAAGAGCCACCAGACGAGAAACCCACCCCTGAGGCTCTTTTTGGACACTTACATTCTGTTACCAGTTTTTGTGATCTTTGTTAGCAAAATAACCTCACAAAATGAAGGTGCTTCCTCCCTCTTCCGGAGTAAGGGCCGGCCCCGCGCGCCAGGGATCGCTCTCCTGGCTCAGGGACTGAAAAATCGCCTGCGGTAGTTCGCTCACCGTCTGCGGATTGCAGCTGACCACGTACCGGGTATCCGGCAGTACCGGCAGGCCATCGCTAATGCCGGCCACGCGCAAATCCGGGCTCATCATTTCGACCGGACGCGCGGTGACCCCCAGCCCGGCTTTCACTGCCGCTTTCACCCCGGAGAGCGACGAGGCGCCGTGGGCCAGATGCCAGGAGACGCGGGCAGCCTCCAGCGCGGCGATGATGTCCTCACGGAACGGGCCAGGCTCTTCGAGCAGGATCAGGGGGATCGATTCCCCTTTCGCCAGCACGTAGTCCGCCGCACAGTACCAGAGGGTAGGCGACGTTCTCAGCGTAAAAGCGGTAAAACCGGGAAGCTGATGGGTGGTTAATGCCAGATCGACCTCTCCCCCGCTCAGCATCGCCATGATGACGGCGTGGGGATGGACTTTAATCTCCAGCGTCATTCTGGGATAGAAGCAGCCGATGCGGTTTAACAGAAACGGCAGGATAGTATCAGCGGTTTCTTCCGACGCGCCGATAGTCAGTCCCCCCTGCAGACTGCCATACATCAGCGACATGCAGGCTTCATCGTTAAAGCGCAGGATTTTGCGGGCATAGCCCAGCAGCTGGATGCCCTGCTCGGTCAGCAGTTTATTGCGTCCGTGACGAGCGAAAAGCTCCTTGCCAACCAGCTGCTCCAGGCGTTGCATTTGCTGGCTGACCGCGGACTGGGTACGGCACACTGCAGCGGCGGCGGCGGCGAAGGTGTTCAAATCAGCGACGGCTACAAAGGTGCGCAGCAGATCGAGATCGAGGTTGAGTATCGGACGTGTTGTATTAATCATCTTTCTTCACTTACAGGTGGCTAACGCTGACCTGCCTTGTTGATGCTTTACGCCAGGTTTCCGGCTATTCCCTGAGCCTTGTGCTCACCGTCAGATGGCGGATAAACAACTGGACGAACGTTATTACATGCCAAAGTACTCATCTGAGCAAATGCGCAGAACACCGGAGTAATATATTGTTCGTATTCCTCATTATTATTAATTACCACGGCCAGCAAGGCGTCATACGTCGCCCCGGGAAATCGCACAGTGGTGGTGAGAAAGCCTCTCTTTCGCCGGACTTCTTTTTGGCGAAAAACGAACAATAAAATTCTGTAATAACAATATATTAGATACCAATTCAGCCGTAAATCATACCGACTACCACTGATATTAACGGCGATATTCTAACCGATTCCCATCCTTTTTATAAGCCTTAATAAGGATTAACTGAGTTAATTTTAAATTTTTTTCAACATTTTATATAAATTAACAAACCTCAGATTATTACCTGTCAAAAATAATAATAATGCGCTTGCGCACAGTTTTTTATTAAAATTACTTAACATCAAGATTACAAATCAACCGCTATTACATTAAGGATAGCGTTTTTTTGCGGCCATCCATTCTTCAGCCCCCCCGTTTACCCGACAAACAAACCAGATAAATGATGGTAAAAAAGGCACTACCTCAACATAGACGACCGAAAAAATGCCATGAAAAGGCATAAACCACAGGAAAAATCAGCAAGCAGCAGATAAATCAATTACGCTTAAAATCCTGCGTTAGCAAAATCTTCTCCTGCAAAGCCTTCAAAACAGCGGGGAGGCGGAGTACATTGTTCCGTGCTGACTTCCACGGCAGGGAGTGGCGATAACAGCTAAAAGGTCAAGATTCATGTCCCCCATCGAAAAATCCAGCAAGTTAGAGAACGTCTGTTATGACATCCGCGGCCCGGTTCTGAAAGAAGCGAAACGTCTTGAAGAAGAAGGCAATAAGGTTCTGAAACTGAACATCGGCAACCCGGCGCCCTTCGGCTTCGAAGCCCCTGACGAGATCCTCGTCGACGTCATCCGCAATCTGCCTACCGCCCAGGGTTACTGCGATTCGAAAGGATTGTACTCGGCGCGTAAAGCCATCATGCAGCATTACCAGGCGCGGGGAATGCGCGATGTCACCGTGGAAGATATTTACATCGGCAACGGCGTGTCCGAACTGATTGTCCAGGCGATGCAGGCGCTGTTAAACAGCGGCGATGAGATGCTGGTTCCCGCCCCGGACTACCCGCTGTGGACGGCGGCGGTGTCCCTTTCCAGCGGTAAAGCGGTGCACTATCTGTGTGACGAATCCTCTGACTGGTTCCCGGATCTTGACGATATCCGCGCTAAAATTACGCCTCGCACCCGCGGGATCGTGATCATCAACCCCAACAACCCCACCGGCGCGGTCTATTCCAAAGAGCTGCTGCAGGAGATCGTGGAGATCGCCCGCCAGCACAACCTGATTATTTTCGCCGATGAGATCTACGACAAGATCCTCTACGACGAAGCCCAGCATCACTCCATTGCCGCTCTGGCGCCCGATCTGCTGACGGTGACCTTCAACGGACTGTCGAAAACTTACCGCGTCGCCGGCTTCCGTCAGGGCTGGATGGTGCTGAATGGCCCGAAAAAACATGCGAAAGGCTATATCGAAGGACTGGAAATGCTGGCGTCAATGCGTCTGTGCGCCAACGTGCCGGCCCAGCATGCTATCCAGACGGCGCTGGGCGGCTACCAGAGTATCAGCGAATTCATCATTCCCGGCGGGCGTCTGTATGAACAACGCAACCGCGCCTGGGAGTTGATCAACGATATTCCGGGCGTCTCCTGCATGAAGCCAAAAGGCGCGCTGTACATGTTCCCGAAAATCGACGCCAAACGCTTCAATATTCACGATGACCAGAAAATGGTGCTCGATTTCCTGCTGCAGGAGAAAGTGCTGCTGGTGCAGGGTACTGCCTTTAACTGGCCGTGGCCGGATCACGTACGCATTGTGACCCTGCCTCGCGAAGACGACCTGGAGATGGCGATCTCCCGCTTCGGCCGCTTCCTCTCCGGCTACCATCAGCTGTAATCGTGCCGCCGCCGGCATTTGCATCCGGCGGCGATCCCTGCGCACAATGGAACCCGATGTTGTCACTGATTAAGGGTTCCTATGAGTCAGAGTCATTTCTTTGCCCACCTCTCCCGTCTGAAACTGATTAACCGCTGGCCGCTGATGCGCAACGTGCGCACTGAAAATGTCTCCGAGCACAGCCTGCAGGTGGCGATGGTCGCCCACGCGCTGGCGGCGATCAAAAACCGCAAATTCGGCGGCCAGGTCAACGCCGAGCGTATCGCCTTGTTAGCGATGTACCATGACGCCTCGGAAGTCTTAACTGGCGATCTCCCTACTCCGGTGAAATATTTCAATTCGCAGATTGCCCAGGAATATAAGGCGATTGAGAAAATCGCCCAGCAGAAGCTGGTGGATATGGTGCCTGACGAGCTGCGCGATATTTTCGAACCGCTGATTGACGAGCATCACTACAGTGAGGAAGAGCAGTCGATCGTCAAACAGGCTGACGCCCTCTGCGCCTACCTGAAATGCCTCGAAGAGCTGTCGGCGGGCAACAACGAATTTCTGCTGGCCAAAGGCCGTCTGGAAAAAACGCTGGCGTCGCGGCGCAGCGCGGAGATGGATTACTTTATGCAGGTGTTTGTCCCGAGCTTCCAGCTGTCGCTGGATGAAATCAGCCAGGATTCGCCGCTGTAATTTTTCAGGCCGGGCCGCGGTCGCCCCCTACCCGGCCTGCATACCTTAAAACGGGAAGAGCACCGGGATCAGCAGGACGCAGACCACCATTACCAGCACGGTAAAGGGCACGCCAATCTTTACAAAGTCGCTGAAGGAATACTTACCCGGGCCAAGCACCAGGGTGTTGACCGGCGAGGAGACCGGGGTCATAAACGCCGCCGAAGCCGCCATCGCCACCACCATGGCAAAGGGATAGGGCGACACGCCCATCGACTTCGCCGCCGCTAAGGCAATAGGCGCCATCAGCACTGCGGTGGCCGTGTTAGAGATAAACAGGCCTATCGCCGCGCACATCACAAACAGGCAGCCGAGCATCAGATAAGGCCCCTCGCCTCCGGCAACGTCCATCAGTCCCTTGACCACCAGATCCACCCCACCGGTTTTCTGCAAGGCCAGGGCAAACGGCATCATCCCGACAATCAGAATAATGCTCGGCCAGTGGATCGCCTTGTAGGCGCTTTCGGCGTTGATGCAGCGGAATTTGCCCATCAGCAGACAGGCGATGATCGCGGCGATAGGGTTGGGGATTTCATCCGTCAGCATCAGGGCCACCATCAGCACCAGACAGAAAATCGCGTGCGGAGCCTGGCTGTGGGCCGGCGAAGCGTCATCGACCTCAACCGGCATATTGAGCACCACGAAATCCCGACCGCGCTTCGCCAGCAGGGCAATTTGCCGCCAGTTGCCGACCACCAGCAGGATATCGCCGAGCTGCAGCGGCTCATCGACCACGGAACCATCCATCGCTTTGCCATCGCGCTTCATGCCGACGATATTGAGACCAAACCGGGTGCGGAAGGCTATCTCACGCACCGTTTTGCCTATCATCTCTGAATCCGGGATCAGCGCCACCTCCGCCATCCCCACATCCAGCGCCTGATCGGCAAAATACTCGCCGCGCAGCACCATCGGCTCGAGCATTTGCTCGCCGCAGAACTGGCGCAGGTCGACATCGGAGGCGGACATATCGATCAGCAGGACGTCGCGGGCGCGAAATTCCGATACCCCGTTGACGTTAACAATCACCCGACGGAACCGCCGCCAGCGCTCAACGCCGATGACGTTGGCACAGTAGCGCTCACGCAGCTTTAAATCATCCAGCCGCTGACCGATCATCGGCGAACCGGGTCGGATCGCCAGCCGGCGGGCGCGGCCGGTGAGGTGATATTCGCGAATCAAATCGCGGAAGGTGCTTCTTTTTCGTCCATCGCGCGCGGATTCGCCATTATCCGTCTTCAGCATAAAGCGCACCGCCAGCATATAGACGATGCCCAGGATCAGCACCACCAGGCCAATCGGCGTGACGCTGAAAAAACTGAAGCCGTGCAGCCCTTCGCGCAGCAGTTCGCTGTTGACCACCAGGTTGGGCGGCGTCGCCACCAGGGTCATCATCCCGCTGATAAGCCCGGCAAAGCTCAGCGGCATCATCAGCCGCGAGGGGGAGGTATTCATCCGCGCCGAGACGCTAAGGACCACCGGAATGAAAATGGCGACCACGCCGGTGGAGCTCATAAACGCGCCCAGCCCGGCGACGGTGAGCATCAGGTAGATCAGCATTTTGGTTTCGCTGTTGCCTGCTACGCTCACCAGCCAGGCGCCCATCTTGGTGGCTACCCCGGTACGCACGAGGCCGTCGCCGATAATAAACAGGGCGGCAATCAGGATCACGTTAGGATCGCTGAACCCGGAAAAAGCTTCGGTCAGCGTCAGCGTGCCGCTGAGGACAAAGGCGACAATGACCATCAGGGCGATAGCATCCATGCGCACCTTGCCGGTAGCAAACAGCACAACCGCGATGGCCAGGAGGGATAAAACCCAAATCAATTCACCGTTCACAACGTTTCCTTGTCACAAGTGGGAGTCGACATAGTGGCATAAAAAAGCCCCGACGACGCGGGGCGAAATCATGGGTTTACGCTTTAAGACGCACATTCACCACGCCGTCGGCCTGGCGTTCAACCAGCAGATCTTCCAGGCTGCTCAGCACGAGGTCGGCTTCATCCAGACGGGGGGCATCGGCAGGCACCTTGACCGCGATGGTGCGACAGCCTGCCGTCAGCCCGGAGAGCAGCCCCGCCGGCGCATCTTCCACCACCGCGCACTCCCCGGCAGGCAGCCCCAGCCGCTCGGCGCCCAGCAGATAGGCGTCCGGCGCCGGCTTGCCGTGCTTCACTTGCTCAGCGGTGACAAACACCTCCGGCATCGGCAGGCCCGCCGCGCGGTGACGCGCGTGCGCAACCGGAATCGAGCCGGAGGTGACAATCGCCCACGGGATCCCAGCCTCATTGAGCGAATTCAGCAGGGCTAACGCCCCCGGCAGGGCGACGATGCCTTCGATATCAGTGGCTTCCATCTGCTCGAGATAACGGAATTCGGCCTGGATATCCTCCTCGCTGCGACCCGGCATAAAATGGCGAATGGAGGTAATGGCCTGCTTGCCGTGAATAAAACTGAGAATTTCATCATGGTCGATGGCGAAACGATCCCCCCACTTGCACCATGAACGCTCCACCACCGGCAAGGAATCCACCAGCGTCCCGTCTAAATCGAACAGGAAACCTTTACACTGCACGGGCACCTCCCTCAGGCATTGATGATTTGGTTAATTTCGTTACTGCTCAGATGATACTGGCGCGGGCAGGCGTGCCAGACGCTCAGCATCCGCTGATATTTCTCCCACATCGGGGTCTGCGAGTTAAAGCCATGGGTGCCGGCGTCAAAGTGGCTGTAACGGCCTTCAACATTGACCATAAAGCGCACGTAGCCGAGAAAACGCGCTTCGGTGGCGGCATCAAAGCCGAGGAAGGTGACCCGACGCTCGTCGATACCCTCCGCGTCTTTCAGGTTGGTCCAGGAGACGTGTAGCGCGTGGTACATCTCCATGATGTCGATAACGGTACGGCAGGTTTCTTCCGTCAACTGGCCGAACTCGCGGTCCAGTTCACGCATCTGCAGCCCATACCCACGCTCAATGATGGTTTGCAGACGACGGTAGCGCTCCGCATTGTCCGGGTCGAGCATCGTCATCATTTTGTACTGATTGGATAAAATCAGACGCTGCGCATTGGTCATTTCCATGTTGTGACTCCTGTAGCACGGTAGGGCGTGAAATAAAGAAGGCGCATAAATCATGCGCCTTCTTTTATATGCGTTTTCCGTAGTGAATTACAAATCATCAAGGAAAGTTTTATCGAGTTGTTTGAAGGCGCGCTTAAGCGTGTCAGCCAGCGCCTGATAATCGGGCTTGCCTTCGACAGGCGCCAGCGCCTGCCCCGCCTCCTGCAGTTTGCCGCGTACTTCGTAGAACCAGTTAAGAATGGAAGGCGGCAGCGGCGTCACTGAACGTTTACCCAACCACCATAACCCCTGCATCGGCAGGCTCAATGCAAACAGCGCGGTGGCCACGGCGGGACCCAGCTGGCCGCCCAGCGCTATCTGCCAGCAGAGAGTGAAAATGGCGATCGGCGGCATGATGCGGATGGCGTAGCGGGTGGCACGAATGATGCGGTTTTCGATAAATACCGGCGCGAGGCGCTTGTCGAGAGGCCAGGTCTTGGCGTAGTGCTGCCCGCGGTTGAACAAGCTAAAGAAGCTAACGGGGCGTTTCTCAGGGGTCGACATGGCTTTACCTCAACTTTACATATAAAACTTAAAAAATTCGTGCAAAACACCAACTATGCATGACATCGTTCAAAAGATTTTGGCAAAGGATACCGCAATCAGGTATCCTGTGCCCGCCTGAAAGGGCGGATAGACTCTTTTGCCAGGCTAGTCAAATTATCGCATATTCTGCCATTGGCTGAAAATTATGCAAAATGGCATAAAATCAAATGTACTTATCTCATCGTGCCTGAAAACAGAACAAGGCATGATGTTAATCATAAATGTCGAGGTCATCCTGCGCTACGCTAATGACACACTGACGTTTTTTTAGCCACGTATCATAAAAAGGTACTTCCATGTCGAGTAAGTTAGTACTGGTTCTGAACTGCGGTAGCTCCTCTCTGAAATTTGCTATCCTTGACGCCGTGAACGGCGACGAATACCTGTCCGGTTTAGCGGAATGCTTCCACCTGCCGGAAGCCCGTATCAAATGGAAAATTGACGGCGGCAAACAAGAAGCCGAATTAGGCGCGGGCGCCGCGCACAGCGAAGCACTGAACTTTATCGTTAACACTATTCTGGCACAAAAACCAGAACTGTCTGCTCAGCTGACCGCAATCGGCCACCGTATCGTCCACGGCGGTGAAAAATACACCAGCTCCGTAGTCATCGACGAGTCCGTGATTCAGGGCATTAAAGACGCCGCGTCCTTCGCCCCGCTGCACAACCCGGCACACCTGATCGGCATCGCTGAAGCGCTGAAATCCTTCCCGCACCTGAAAGACAAAAACGTGGCAGTATTCGATACGGCGTTCCACCAGACCATGCCGGAAGAATCCTATCTCTACGCCCTGCCGTACAGCCTGTACAAAGAGCACGGCGTTCGTCGTTACGGCGCGCACGGCACCAGCCACTTCTACGTGACTCAGGAAGCCGCTAAGATCCTGAACAAGCCGGTTGAAGAGCTGAACATCATCACCTGCCACCTCGGCAACGGTGGTTCGGTTTCCGCTATTCGTAACGGCAAGTGCGTTGACACCTCCATGGGTCTGACCCCGCTGGAAGGCCTGGTGATGGGTACCCGCTCCGGCGATATCGATCCGGCCATCATCTTCCATCTGCACGACACCCTGGGCATGAGCGTTGACGCCATCAACAAAATGCTGACCAAAGAGTCCGGCCTGCTGGGCCTGACCGAAGTCACCAGCGACTGCCGCTACGTGGAAGACAACTACCAGGAAAAAGCCGACGCTAAACGCGCGATGGACGTCTACTGCCACCGCCTGGCGAAATACATCGGCTCCTACACCGCGCTGATGGACGGCCGTCTCGACGCCGTGATCTTCACCGGTGGCATCGGTGAAAACGCCGCGATGGTGCGTGAGCTGTCGCTGGGCAAACTGGGCGTACTGGGCTTTGAAGTTGACCATGAGCGTAACCTGGCTGCCCGCTTCGGCAAGTCTGGCTTCATCAACAAAGAAGGCACCCGTCCTGCCGTGGTTATCCCGACCAACGAAGAGCTGGTCATCGCGCAAGACGCCAGCCGTCTGACCGCATAATTCCACACCGCCAGCCCTGACCCGCAATACTTCGAGCTGCAGGAAGGCGGCGACACAGCAGATCCCCGGCGCGTACAGCGCGTACGCGACCGGGGTGAGCAAGTAGAGCCAACGCACGTGCAACGTGGAGTATGACGGGTCGCTGGTGGTGCTGTTTTGTATCCCGCCTGATACTGGCGGTAACGAAAGAGGATATACCGTGTCCCGTACTATCATGTTAATTCCTACCGGTACCAGCGTAGGCCTGACCAGCGTCAGCCTCGGTGTGATCCGCGCTATGGAACGCAAAGGCGTTCGTCTGAGCGTCTTTAAACCTATCGCCCAGCCGCGCTCCGGCGGCGATGCCCCGGACCAGACCACCACCATCGTTCGCGCCAGCTCCTCCACCACCACCGCTGCTGAACCGCTGAAGATGAACCACGTTGAGTCTCTGCTCTCCAGCAATCAGAAAGATGTGCTGATGGAAGAGATCATCGCCAACTACCACGCGAACACTCAGGACGCGGAAGTGGTACTGGTGGAAGGCCTGGTGCCGACCCGTAAGCATCAGTTCGCCCAGGCGCTGAACTTTGAAATCGCCAAAACCCTGAACGCGGAAATCGTCTTCGTGATGTCGCAGGGCACCGATACGCCAGAACAGCTGAACGAGCGTATTGAACTGACCCGCAACAGCTTTGGCGGCGCGAAAAACACCAGCATCACCGGCGTTATCATCAACAAACTGAATGCGCCGGTCGACGAGCAGGGCCGTACCCGTCCTGACCTGTCAGAAATCTTCGACGACTCATCCAAAGCGAAAGTCGTGAAGATCGACCCGGCTCAGCTGCAAAACGGCAGCGCGCTGCCGGTGCTGGGCGCCGTACCGTGGAGCTTCGATCTGATCGCCACCCGCGCGATCGACATGGCCCATCACCTGAATGCGACCATCATCAACGAAGGCGACATCAACACCCGCCGTGTCAAATCCGTGACCTTCTGCGCGCGCAGCATCCCGCACATGCTGGAGCACTTCCGCGCGGGCTCGCTGCTGGTTACCTCCGCAGATCGTCCTGACGTGCTGGTTGCCGCCTGCCTGGCTGCGATGAACGGCGTGGAAATCGGCGCCATCCTGCTGACCGGCGGCTATGAAATGGACGCGCGCATCAGCAAGCTGTGCGAACGCGCCTTCGCCACCGGCCTGCCGGTATTCATGGTCAACACCAACACCTGGCAGACCTCCCTGAGCCTGCAGAGCTTCAACCTCGAAGTACCGGTTGACGATCACGAGCGCATTGAGAAAGTTCAGGAATACGTCGCCAACTACATCAACGCCGACTGGATCGAATCGCTGACCGCGACCTCCGAGCGCAGCCGTCGTCTCTCCCCGCCAGCCTTCCGCTACCAGCTGACCGAGCTGGCGCGCAAAGCCGGCAAACGCGTGGTTCTGCCGGAAGGCGACGAGCCGCGTACCGTGAAAGCCGCCGCTATCTGCGCCGAACGCGGGATCGCCACCTGTGTGCTGCTGGGTAACCCGGATGAGATCAACCGCGTTGCGGCAGCGCAGGGCGTTGAGCTGGGCGCCGGTATCGAAATCGTCGACCCGGAAGTGGTACGCGAAAGCTACGTGGCTCGCCTGGTCGAACTGCGTAAGAGCAAGGGCATGACCGAAGCGGTCGCCCGCGAGCAGCTGGAAGATAACGTGGTTCTCGGCACCCTGATGCTGGAACAAGACGAAGTCGACGGCCTGGTGTCCGGCGCGGTACACACCACCGCCAACACCATTCGTCCGCCGCTGCAGCTGATCAAAACCGCACCGGGCAGCTCGCTGGTCTCTTCGGTGTTCTTCATGCTGCTGCCGGAACAGGTTTACGTTTACGGCGACTGCGCGATCAACCCGGATCCGACCGCAGAGCAGCTGGCGGAAATCGCGATTCAGTCCGCTGACTCCGCGATTGCCTTCGGCATCGAACCGCGCGTGGCGATGCTCTCCTACTCCACCGGTACTTCCGGCGCGGGTAGCGATGTAGAAAAAGTCCGCGAAGCGACCCGCCTGGCGCAGGAAAAACGTCCTGACCTGATGATCGACGGTCCGCTGCAGTATGACGCCGCGGTGATGGCTGACGTCGCGAAATCCAAAGCGCCGAACTCGCCGGTAGCTGGCCGCGCGACCGTGTTCATCTTCCCGGATCTGAACACCGGTAACACCACTTACAAAGCGGTACAACGCTCTGCCGACCTGATCTCCATCGGGCCGATGCTGCAGGGTATGCGCAAGCCGGTCAACGATCTGTCTCGTGGCGCGCTGGTAGACGATATCGTCTACACCATCGCACTGACCGCGATCCAGTCAGCTCAGCAGCAGAAGTAATCGCTCGCTGAGAGAAAAGCAAAAGGCAGCCAGATGGCTGCCTTTTTTTGTCAGGAGGCGAACAGCGTTTGCTGCCACGCGTTCGCGCGATTATTCGCGCTCGCTCTCTTCCGCGTCATCATACTCGTTACCGGCGTTGCGGGTCATCCACAGCGCCAGCGCTTTCAGGGAGTCGGGCGTGAACTCATCGCAGCGGGCGGTGATCTCTTCCGGCGTTAACCAGCACACCTCGCTTACCTCTTCTTCCTGCAGGGCAAACGGCCCGTGGGAAACGCAGCTGAACAGGCTTCCCCAGACGCGGCAGAATTTATCTTCGTAGTAGAACTGGCCGTGATCGGCGAACGGCACCCCGGCGATGCCTAACTCCTCTTCCGCCTCGCGGCGGGCCGACTCCAGCAATTGCTCATCAGCCTGCACGACGCCGCCGGCGGTGGCATCCAGCATGCCCGGATGAAAGTCTTTTGTCTCGGTGCGTCGCTGCACCAGAATTTTCCCCATTCCGTCGTGAACGACGATATAGGTCGCCCGGTGGCGCAGGCACTGCGCGCGCATCTGCTCGCGGCTGGACTGTGCTATCACCTCATTGTTTTCATTAACAATATCGACCCATTCTGTGCTTGCCAAATGATTCTGTTCCGCCATCAGGAAACCTTACTTTAAAAGCGCTCTTGCGGCGCGTCTTTATGATTGAGGGCTAAATTACGGGTAAATTGCGACCTCTGCAATAACCTGATTATCATTGAGTGCTAAAACCTGCAGACGCCCCTCATCCAGTAGCCCATAGCTGGCGGAATATCCCCCTTTCGGGATACTCACTGAGCCTGGATTAAACAGAGAGATCGCCCCGCGTTTTTCAGCAACCGGAATATGAGTATGGCCATACGCCAGGACATCGCCAGCGGCAAGTGGCGGCAAATTGTCCGGGCTATACAGATGACCGTGGGTCAGAAACAGGCGATAGCCTTCGCCAAGCACCTGCTGCCAGGGTGCGGTCATGGGAAAACGAAGCAGCATTTGATCCACTTCGCTGTCGCAGTTACCGCGGACGGCAATGATGCGCTCCGCCACGCTGTTCAGCCGCTCGGCCACCTCCGCCGGCGCATAGCCCTCCGGCAACGCGTTGCGCGGTCCGTGATTAAGCACATCGCCGAGGATGATCAGCCACCTGGCGCCACTTTGCGCGAACCGTTCAAGCACGCGTTCCGTGGCGGGCAGCGAACCATGAATATCGGAGGCAAACATCAGCTTCATAGGTTCCATCTCCACTGGTTACGATGCCTCTATGATAGCGGAAGCGCAGCGGGTTATCAGCCTCCGCGTTTGGCGGAAAGCGCCACGTAACGCTGGATTGAGGCCCGCTGCCACTGGAACGCCGCATAATCCGCCAGCGCCTCCGGCACCTCATCGCCATTGAGAACCAGACGATTGAGCATCAGCGCCAGGTCGGCGTCGGCTATAGACCATTCGCCGAATAAATTTTGCCCGCCGTGGGCCAGCAGTGTGGTCGCGGTGGCAAACAGTTTTTCCGCCGACCGCTTGCCTGCCTCGCTGAGCGCCGGCATTTTCACTCCGCCAAACACCACGGCGGTGGATCGCTCTTCACGAATGGGCACCAGATCGCTGCGCAGCCAGGCCTGGATCTGCCGGGCGCGGGCCCGCTTTTGCAGATCGTGTGGATAAAGGCGCTCCCACTCAGGCGGCGCGAAACGCTCATCCAGATATTCGGTAATCGCCGAAGACTCGCTCAGCGCGAAATCGTCAACCTCCAGCAGCGGTACGCGACGGGTGGCGGTATAGCCCGTCCAGCCGGCCTGCAGATGTTCGCCGCGGTTCAGGTCGATGGTTTTAAGGCTAAAAGGCAGGCTCTTTTCCTGCAGCGCGACATAGACAGACATCACGTACGGTGAGAAAAAATCGGCATCGGACCACAGGGTAATCACAGGCTGGCTCATAGCTTCCTCAGGGTTGGTAGACAGGGCAATAAACCAACATAGCCTGTCTTACAGGCGATGTCACTGCTCGCCCGCTGCGTGGCTGGCGACAGACCGACGCGCCGCTCGCGGATTTTCTCCCGGGTCGCGCAGCTTCACCTATACTCGATCAGTTTGCGACCCACGACGGCGGGAAATATTATGATCGATCTCTACTATGCGCCCACCCCAAACGGCCACAAAATCACCCTCTTTCTCGAAGAGGCGCAGCTGGCTTATCGGCTAATCCGGGTCGATATCGGTAAAGGGGAGCAGTTTCATCCGCAGTTTCTGGCGATTTCGCCGAATAACAAAATTCCGGCTATCGTCGACCACATGCCTGCTGACGGCGGCGCGCCGTTGAGCGTCTTTGAGTCCGGCGCCATTCTGCTCTATCTGGCGGAAAAAAGCGGCAAGCTGCTGAGCGGGGAGCTGCGGGCGCGCTATACCACCCTGCAGTGGCTGTTCTGGCAGGTCGGCGGCCTGGGACCGATGCTGGGGCAAAATCAGCATTTTTCCCACTCAGCGCCGCAAACCGTGCCCTACGCGATTGAGCGTTTTCAGGTGGAAACCCAGCGACTCTACGGGGTACTGAATCACCGCCTGGGATCCAGCCCGTGGCTGGGCGGGGACCACTACAGCATCGCCGACATCGCCGCCTGGCCCTGGGTGAACTGCCATGTCCGCCAGCGGATCGATCTGGCGAACTATCCGGCGGTGCATAACTGGTATGAGCGCATTAAGCAGCGGCCGGCGACAGTGGAAGCGATGCTAAAAATTCAGTCTTATTAACCCCCTGCTCGCCCGTCGCGCTTTGTTGTATGATTGCAGGACTTACACCACGGAGGAAGCCTGCAATGTCTCAACCAGACGCCATTATTCGTATTAAGAACCTGCGCCTGCGTACTTTTATTGGTATTAAAGAGGAAGAGATCGCCAACCGCCAGGACGTGGTGGTGAATGTGGCCATTCACTACCCTGCCGATAAAGCGCGCGACAGCGAGGACATTAATGATGCGTTGAACTACCGCACCATTACCAAACGCATCATCAGCCATCTTGAGAATGGTCGTTTTTCATTGCTGGAAAAATTAACTCAGGATGTGCTGAATATCGCATGCGAACATCACTGGGTCACATATGCTGAAGTGGAGATCGATAAACTTCACGCGCTGCGCTATGCCGACTCGGTATCCATGACCATGAGCTGGCGGCGCTAACCATGTCAGGGAGGTGGTATGAAGATCCTGCTTACTGGTGGTACCGGCCTGATTGGCCGACATCTGATACCCAGATTGCTGGAGCTCGGGCATAGCGTCACGGTCTCCACCCGGCATCCGGATACCGCCCGCGCCCGTCTCGATCCGCGCGTCACGCTGTGGCGCGATTTCGAGGGCCATCACCACCTCAATGACATCGATGCCGTCATCAATCTGGCGGGCGAGCCCATCGCCGATAAACGCTGGACCGCCGAACAGAAACAGCGCTTATGCCATAGTCGCTGGGATCTCACTCAGCGGTTGGTGGGCCTGATCCACGCCAGCGACACCCCTCCCTCCGTGCTGATCAGCGGGTCAGCCACCGGCTATTACGGCGACCTCGGCGAAGTGGTAGTGACCGAAGAAGAGCCGCCGCACAATGAGTTTACCCATAAGCTCTGCGCCCGCTGGGAGCAAATTGCCTGCGAAGCGCAAAGCGAGCGCACTCGCGTCTGTCTGCTGCGCACCGGCGTGGTACTGGCGCCGCGGGGCGGTATTCTCGGCAAAATGACCCCAGCCTTTAAGCTCGGCCTCGGCGGGCCTATCGGCAGCGGCAGACAGTACCTGGCCTGGATCCATATCGACGATATGGTTAACGGCATTCTGTGGCTGCTGGATAACGATCTGCGCGGCCCGTTCAATATGGTTTCGCCCTATCCCGTGCATAACGAGCAGTTCGCCCACGCGCTGGGTCATGCGCTCAATCGACCGGCGATTTTCCGCGTCCCCGCCGCCGCCATCCGCCTGCTGATGGGCGAATCCGCCGTCCTGGTGCTCGGCGGTCAGCGCGCGCTGCCTAAGCGGCTGGAAGCCGCCGGCTTCGCCTTCCGCTGGTACGATCTCGACGAAGCGCTAAAGGATGTGCTGAGTTAATGGCTGACACGGGGGAGCATTGGCTCCCCTGATTCCATTCTGCTGGCTAATGCCCCACGCCAGGATGGTCTCAGCCTGGCGCTGCAGCGTCGCCCTATCCCGGACAACCCGCGCCCTGAAGCGCCTGAGTTCATCGCCAGCGGGCCGGGCCGGTGTTAACAGGCGGAGTAAAGTGCTAAGGTAGGCCTTTCCTTCTTTGTATTGACTGCTTTATGACGACCATCACCACGCCTCGCCTTTCGCTTACCCGCTTTGTTACCGATGACTGGCCCTTTTTTCTGCGCCTGCGCCAGGATCCGCAGGTGATGCGTTTTATGGGCGAAATGTTAAGCGAGGAGGCGTTGCGCAGCGTGTTTGCCAGTCGCTGCGCCGATCCCGGCGTGTATGTTCTGCGTAATCAGCGCGGCGATGCGCTGGGCGATATTGGGCTTCGCGTCAGCCCTAAAAATCCGCACGAGGCCGACGTCGGCTATGCGCTGCTGCCCGAGGCTCAGGGAAAAGGGTATGCCAGCGAAGCGCTGCGGGCGATCTGCGATTATGGTTTCAGTACGCTGGGGGTGCGGGCTATCAATGCCTGGGTTTTGGCAGAGAATCGTGGCTCATCGCGCCTGCTGGAGAAGCAGGGCTTTGTACGCACGCAGGTGCTGGAGAAAGCCTATCATCTGAACGGCGTCGATTACGATGACTGGATCTACCGGCTGGAGCGTGGATCCCACCCGGCGCCCGCGGACGCCGGGTGAGCCGTTTATTTCAGCGACCCTTTCAGAAACTGCTGCAGGCGCGGGCTTTTCGGCGCGCCGAACAGCGCGTCCGGATGCCCTTCTTCTTCAATTTTTCCCTGATGCAGGAAAATGACATGCGAAGAGACGTGGCGGGCAAAGCCCATTTCGTGGGTCACCACCACCATGGTTTTCCCCTCTTCCGCCAGCTGCTGCATAATGCGTAACACTTCGCCCACCAGCTCCGGATCCAGCGCGGAGGTCGGCTCATCAAACAGCAGCACCTCCGGCTCCATCGCCAGCGCGCGGGCAATAGAGACACGCTGCTGCTGGCCGCCGGAAAGATGCACCGGGTATTTCGCCTGCTGACGTTCGTCTATCCCGACCTTGGCCAGGTATTTTACCGCCCGTTCGCGCGCTTCCTGTTTGCTTAAGCCCAGCACCTGAATCGGCGCCTCCATGACGTTCTCCAGCACCGTCATATGGCTCCACAGATTGAAATGCTGAAACACCATGGTCAACCGGGTGCGCAGCAGGCGCAGCTGGTTCTTGTCGGCTACCTTCAGCTGGCCGTCTTTATCCCGTACCAGGCCAATATTCTGGCCGCTGACGACGATCGTGCCTTCGCTCGGTTTTTCAAGGAAGTTAATACAACGCAAAAAGGTACTTTTCCCGGAACCCGATGAACCGATGATACTGATAACGTCCCCGGCTTTCGCCTGCAGCGAGACGCCCTTCAGCACCTCGTGTTCCCCATAGCGTTTATGCAGATCGATAACGTTTAATTTATTGTCGGACATGGCGTTCTCAATGCGTTGAAGAAGGTTTGATATGCTGCAACCAGCGCTTTTCCGCTTTGCGGAACAAGCTAATCAGCACATACGAGATAATTAAATAGAGCACCGCGGCGATGCCGAAGGCGGTGAACGGTTGATAGGTGGCCGAGTTGATATCGCGGGCGATTTTCAGCAGATCCGGCACCGTGGCGGTAAACGCCAGCGCCGTTGAGTGCAGCATCAGGATCACTTCGTTACTGTAGGCCGGCAGCGCAATCCGCAGCGCGGAAGGCAGGATGATGCAGCGGTACAGTTTGACCGAAGAGAAGCCGTAGGCCCGCGCCGCTTCAATTTCGCCCGCCGGTACCGAGCGGATCGCGCCGGCGAAAATTTCGGTGGTATAGGCGCAGGTGTTCAGGGTCAGCGCCAGCACCGTACAGTTTAACCCGCTGCGGAAAAAGGCGTTCAGCAGTTCAGTGCCTTTGACGATTTCCAGGGTGTACATGCCGGAGTAAAAGACCAATAGCTGCACGTACAGCGGCGTGCCGCGAAATATGTAAGTAAACAGCCAGATGGGAAACTGGATGAACTTATTGCTCGAAACGCGGCCGATTGCCAGAAAGACCGCCAGGATGCCCCCCATGACCACCGAAGAGATCAGCAACCATAAGGTAATCGCCACGCCGGTAAAGCGATAGCCGTCGGTCCACAGCAGTGATTTCCAGTACTCCTGAATAATTTCAATCACAGGTCAGCCCTCTTCACGCCAACGGTATAGCGGCGTTCGAGCAGCAGCAGTACGCCATTAGACAGGGTGGTAAACACCAGATAAATCAGACCGCAGACGATGGCGAAGTAGAACGGCTGCCAGGTGCTTTTGCCCGCCAGCTGCGTGGCTTTGACCACATCCTCCAGCCCCAGCAGCGAGACCAGCGCCGTCGCCTTGAGGATAACCTGCCAGTTGTTGCCGATCCCCGGCAGCGCGTAGCGCATCATCGCCGGGAACAGGATGCGCCGGAACGTCTGCCCGCCGCTGAAGCCAAAGGCGGTGGCCGCTTCGATATGCCCCTTCGGCACCGCCAGGTAGGCGCCGCGGAAGGTTTCCGTAAAATAGGCGCCATAGATAAAGCCAAGGGTAATTATCCCGGCGATCATCGGGTCAATATCAAACTGCGACATGCCCAACGCGTCGGTGACGCTGTTGAGCGCAATTTGCAGGCCGTAGAAAATCAACAGCATCAGCACCAGGTCGGGGACGCCGCGGATCAGTGTGGTATAGCCTTCAAACACCAGCGCCAGAGGACGGTTGCTCGATAGCTTTGCGCCCGCGCCCGCCAGCCCGATCAGGACGGCGAGAACGACCGAGCTGAGCGCAAGCTCCAGGGTGACGAGCGCACCCTGCAAAATAACCTGTGAAAACCCATACAGCATGCTGCCTACCCTGTCTGTCATCCACCACTGCGCGTGAATCGGACGCGCAGTGGTGAGGCGTGAGAATTATTCGCCGTATACGTTAAAATCGAAATATTTTTTCGCCAGCTTGTCGTAGGTGCCGTCCTTACGCATCTCTGCAAACGCCTTATTCAGCGCTTCACGCAGTTCGTTGTCTTCCTTACGCAGCCCCATACCGGTGCCGACGCCGAACAGCTTTTCGTCTTTAATCGACGGACCGCCAAACTGGTAATCTTTACCGATAGGCTGTTTCAGGAACCCTTCGCTGGCCGCGACCTCATCCTGGAAAGCGGCATCAATACGGCCGGCGGTCAGGTCGGAATAGATATTGTCCTGTCCCTGATAAGAGACAATCTCGATACCTTTCGGCGCCCAGTGCTCATTACCATAAGTTTCCTGCGTCGTGCCCTGCAGCACGCCCACGCGCTTCCCCTTCAGGGTGGCGAGGTCCGGCGTCACGGGGCTGCCCTTTTTCACCACCAGACGAGAATCAGCCGCATACAGTTTGTCGGTGAAAGCGATTTCCTGTTGACGCTTTTCGGTAATCGACAGCGAAGACATAATCGCGTCGATTTTCTTCGCTTTTAAAGAGGGGATCAGCGCATCCAGCGGGTTTTCCACAAAGGTACATTGGGTATTAATACGCTTACACAGCTCTTTTGCCAGATCGATATCAAAACCCACCAATTCCCCCTGCGCATTCTTCGATTCGAAGGGAGCATAAGTCGGATCGGTACCGATACGAATTTTTTGCGGAATAGCGGCAAAGACCGTGGAAACGCTGGAAAGGGCCAGCGCTAAAGAGAGAGACAACGCCAGTTTTTTCATAACTATCCTCGACAGACTGTCATTCTAACGGGTTTATTAGAACTATTAACACCAGTTATCGTGCCATTATTCGCCCCTTGAGGGCAAAGATTTATGCACCAGAAAGGCCATTTTTTTGCATCACAAACGCTTAACTATGCATTTTTTAGCCACAAAAGCGGCCGCCTTTGCACTAATATGATCCACAGCGTCTGGCGATGCACCTTTTCAGGGCTTTTACACGAGCATGGCGGCAGGCCCACCCGATAGCGCGGGCCTGCGGCAGTCTTAGTCGCCGTAGACGTTAAAATCGAAGTATTTCTTCGCCATTTTGTCGTAGGTGCCGTCTTTGCGCATCTCGCCCAGCGCTTTATCAAACGCGGCTTTCAGCTCGACGTCGTCCTTACGCAGGCCGATACCGGTGCCGTCGCCAAAGTACTTTTTGTCTTTAACCGACGGGCCGGCGAAGGCGAAATCTTTCCCGGCGGGCTGTTTGAGGAAGCCTTCGCTGGCGGCGACTTCATCCTGCAGCGCCGCATCCAGACGACCCGCGGAGAGGTCGGAATAGATCAGGTCCTGGTTTTGATAGGCCACCACGTCAACGCCCTGGCTGCGCCAGCGATCGTTAGCATAGGCTTCCTGCGTGGAGCCCTGCAGCACGCCGACGTGTTTACCTTTCAGCGCCTCCAGCGTCGGCTGGATCGGCGAGCCTTTGGCCGCGATCAGACGGGAGTCGGCGGCATAAAGCTTGTCAGAGAAGGCGATCTCTTGCTGGCGCTTCTCGGTGATGGAGAGCGAGGAGATGATGGCGTCAATTTTCTTCGCCTTGAGGGAGGGGATCAGGGAGTCAAAATCACTGCCGACCCAGGTACATTTCACCTTAATACGGGAGCACAGTTCATTGCCTAAATCGATATCAAAGCCAACAAAGTCCCCTTTCGCGTCTTTCGACGAAAACGGCGCATAGGTCGCGTCAGTGCCAATGCGAATGCTCTGCGGCAGAGCAGCGAACACGCTGGCCGTGCTGCTCATTCCCACGAGTAAAGAGAGAGCCAGAATCGTCTTCTTCATACAGTACCCTTAAGTGTCGTGATGTGGTGCGTTGCTTGTTATGGTGATTGCCGAGCAATCCTGCAGTTTTTGTGCCATCTTCCCGGTGCGTGCCGGGAACAGGGTTAAATTTGTTAAAATAAAGTTGCAGGATTGTCTTAAAAGGGAAGATACCAGCATTACTGGCGAAACCGCAGCGCCTGAGCGCAAAAAGACGAAATAAATGTCGAGGATTTGATCGGGGCGACAAATTTGCACCACCGCAGCGCAAGCGTACATTTCACGCACCTATTTGGTGCAATCCTGTGCCCCTTGCCAGCGAGTAAACAAGTCTTGTTCCAGGCTAATGTCGAACTGATCGAGCACCCGGTTGACGGTCTGGTTGATAACATCATCCAGGCTTTGCGGCCGATGGTAGAAGGCCGGCACCGGCGGCATAATCACCGCCCCCAGCTCCGCGGCCTGCACCAGCAGGCGCAGATGGCCAAGATGGAACGGGGTCTCCCGCACGCAGAGCACAAGCGGACGACGCTCCTTCAGCACCACATCCGCCGCCCGCGTCAGCAGACCATCCGTGTAGCTATGGACAATACCCGAGAGCGTTTTCATTGAGCAGGGTAAAATCACCATCCCGGCGGTTTTAAACGAGCCGGAGGAGATGCTGGCGGCGATGTCGCGGGCATCATGCACCACATCAGCCAGCGCCTGCACTTCACGCACGGTAAAGTCGGTCTCCATCGCCAGCGTCTGGCGCGCCGCCTGGCTGAGGATCAAATGGGTTTCAATATCCGGCACATCCCGTAGCACCTGCAGCATCCGCACGCCATAGATGGCGCCGCTGGCGCCGGAAATGCCAATAATCAGTCGTTTCACGTTCAGTTACCCCTTGCGCGTCGTGCCGCAGACTTTGCCGGATTATAGCCGTTGGCGCAACCATTGACGCACGGTTGCCGGGCGAAAAAAAGGCCCGCCGTCCATCAGGAACGGCGGGCCCGCGACGCGCGAACGGCTTAACCCTCGTTGTGCATCTCGAGGTTTTCGACTTCGTTCTGCAGCTGAACCGCTTTGGCATCATCGTTACGCAGGGAATCGAGGTAGTCGAGGTACTGCTGGTCGACATCCCGGGTGACGTATACCCCGTTGAACACTGAGCATTCAAACTGCTGAATATCCGGATTTTCCGCGCGCACCGCTTCGATCAGATCGTTGAGATCCTGGAAAATCAGGCCATCGGCGCCGATGATCTGGCGGATCTCATCCACTTCGCGGCCATGGGCGATGAGTTCGTTGGCGGTCGGCATATCGATACCGTACACGTTCGGGAAACGAATTTCCGGCGCGGCTGAGGCCAGATACACTTTTTTCGCCCCTGCTTCGCGCGCCATCTCGATGATCTGCTCCGAGGTGGTGCCGCGGACGATGGAATCGTCCACCAGCAGCACGTTCTTATCGCGGAACTCCGCACGGTTGGCGTTGAGCTTGCGGCGCACAGACTTACGACGCAGCTGCTGACCCGGCATGATAAATGTGCGGCCGACGTAGCGGTTCTTCACGAAGCCCTGACGATAAGGCTTGTCAAGGATGCGGGCGATCTCCAGCGCGATATCGCAGGAGGTCTCCGGGATCGGGATAACGACGTCAATATCCAGATCTTCCCACTCGCGGGCAATCTTTTCGCCAAGCTTAGTCCCCATATTGACGCGGGCGCTGTAGACGGAAATTTTGTCGATAAACGAGTCCGGACGGGCAAAATAGACATACTCGAACAGGCACGGGTTGCTGACCGGGTTATCGGCGCACTGACGGGTAAACAGCTGGCCCTTCTCGGTAATATAAACCGCTTCGCCCGGCGCCACATCGCGCAGGAATTCAAAGCCAAGGGTGTCAAGCGCCACGCTTTCCGAGGCCACCATATACTCGGTGCGGCCATCGCCTACGTCACGTTTGCCCAGCACCAGCGGACGAATGCCGTTCGGGTCGCGGAAGGCCACCATGCCATGACCGATGATCATCGCCACGCAAGCGTACGCGCCGCGGATCAGGCGGTTGGTCGCCGCAATCGCGGCAAAGATGTTGTCCGCTTCCAGTGGGTAGTGACGGAAGTTATCCAGCTCACTGGCGAAAATATTGAGGAGGATTTCGGAATCTGAGGTGGTATTGATATGGCGGCGTTTTTCTTCAAACAGCTTTTTACGCAGCTCATGGGCGTTGGTCAGGTTGCCGTTATGCGCCAACGTGATGCCATACGGCGAGTTGACGTAAAACGGCTGCGCTTCGGAGGCGCTGGAGCTGCCCGCCGTGGGGTAACGCACGTGGCCAATCCCCATATTGCCCTGCATACGCTGCATATGGCGGGCTTCGAATACGTCGCTTACCAGCCCGTTAGCCTTACGCAACCGGAAGCAGTTGTTGGCATCAATGGTGATGATGCCAGCGGCATCCTGTCCACGGTGCTGGAGCACCGTTAGCGCATCATAAATCGACTGGTTAACCGGCATAACACCGGCGATACCGACAATACCGCACATACGTCTTTTCCTCGTTCAGCAACGACCCAAAGTCTATACTTTAGGCAAGAAACTTGACGAGCTTTGCAGGTATTCAAAAAACCATCTGATGACGGGGGTAAAATAGGGAATAAACTGCGACTGCTGCCAGTCATCGCTCTTCGCCATCCCGGTAAAGGTGTCAAGGAAGAACAGGATAGCGGCGATGATCAGCACCCCACGTAGCGCGCCGAAGCAGATCCCCAATACCCTGTCGGTACCTGACAAACCGGTCTTCTCCACCAGCTGGCCTATCACATAGTTCACGATAGCGCCAACGATGAGCGTCACGATAAACAGCGCCGCAATAGCAATCCCATTTCGAACCCGTTCATCCTCAAAGCCCGTAAACCAGACAGACAGGTCAGCGTAGTAGTGGCTGGCGACATAAAACGCGCAACCCCACGTGACTAACGATAAAGCTTCGCGAACGAAGCCGCGGATCAGGCTGACCAGGCAAGAAAGACCCAGCACCGCCATAATGGCGTAATCAATCCAGACCATATACGTCCCACGATTTTACGCCCTGTCGTCCAGTTCGGGGCGCATTCTAACAGAAAAAGAAAACGTTTGCGTAGGGATTTCCTTGCCCTACAGAAATAAAAATGGCGCTGAAAAAACATTCAACGCCAGACTGCCTTTCGCCTCTTCAGGGCGGCTGAGACAGGGTTTACGGGGCGTTTAGCCCCGCCGCGTTCTCTCCGCATGGCGGAAAAAAACCATCAGTTCGGGGTGAAGCCCATCACCACCCCGCTGAGCCCGGAGATCTGTTGCAGATCGCCCAGCTGGCCCTTCAGCTTGTCTTTTGACGCATCCGGGCCGACGAGGATACGGGTAATTTTACCCTGTACCGGCGTCGAAGGCGACGTATAGACTTTGAAGCCCGATGCCCGTAGCTTACCGACGATCTCGTTCACCTTATCGGCGTTCTTCAACGCGCCCAGCTGGACCACATAGGCCTTGCCGGTCGGCGCCGGCAGGGCCGCCTGCTGCTGCGGTGGTTGCTGCTGCTGAGGCTTAGCCGGCGGAGGGGTAGGCGTCGCAGCCTGCTGTTGCGGCTTCGGCTGCGGCTTCGGCTGGGGTTTAGGCTGCGGTTTCGCGGCAACCACTGGCTCCTGAACGTCATCGAAGCTGTTGCTGTTCACCGGGATACGCGACGGATCTAACGATGGCGCAGCGGCATCGCCAGCCCGCACCTCCTCCGCCGCCCCTTCCGGCGGCTGCGAAGGCAGCGCCTGAGTCGCCGCCGGCAGCATATCCGGTTCATCGCGATCGCCGGGTTTCGGCACCAGCGGGATCGCGGCAAACTCATCCTGATAATGCTTTTTCTGCCCGTCCAGCAGCCCTGGCAGGATAATCACCCCCAGCGCCACCAGCACGATTGTCCCGACTAAACGGTTCTGAAACTTACTCGCCACCGATTCTCCCCGCGTCAATCTCTTCCATTACCTGCGCTACCGTGTGAAATGAACCACACACCAGCACTGTATCTTCCGCTTTAGCGTCAGCCATGGCCGCGCGCCATGCCTGCGCCACGCTGCTATAGACTGTGCCGCCACGCAAATGTTCCACCAGCTGCTCCGCCGTCGCCCCGCGCGGACCCTCCAGCGGCGCGCAGTACCAGACGTCAACTTCCGGCGTCAGATTGGCCAGCGTACCGGCGATGTCCTTATCATGCAGCATACCAATAACCGCCAGCACGCGTCCCGTTTTCGCTAACGTTTTGAGACGCCCGGCGAGATAAGCCGCCGCGTGCGGGTTATGCGCCACATCGAGGATCACCCGCGGGGCGTCGCAGATTATCTGAAAGCGTCCCGGCAGCATCGCGTCGCGGATCCCCGCGCGCAGGATAGCGTCATCCACGGCAAGGCCGCTGGCGCGCAGCGCCGCCACGGCCGTGGCGGCATTCGGCAACGGCACCTGAGGCAGCGGCAGGCGGCTTAACGCCCCGCCCGCGTCGCGGAAGGACCATGTCTCGCCTTCCACCTCATAGCGCCAGTCGACGCCGCGGCGCTGGAGCAGCGCGCCTTTCTCGCGCGCCACTTCAGCAATGGTGTGCGGCATATCCGGCTCCCCTACCACCGCCGGTTTACCGGCACGGAAGATACCGGCTTTCTCCCGGCCGATACTGTCGCGATCCGGTCCCAGCCAGTCGGTATGATCGAGGGCGATGCTGGTGACCACGGCGACGTCGGCATCCACGATATTGGTAGCGTCGAGACGGCCGCCGAGGCCCACCTCCAGGATCACCACATCCAGCTGCGCCTGCTTAAACAACCATAGCGCAGAGAGCGTGCCGTACTCAAAATAGGTCAGCGAGATGTCGCCCCGCGCCGCTTCAATCTCCGCAAACGAGGCCGTATGCGCCGCCTCCGGCAGTTCCGCGCCCTGAATGCGCACGCGTTCGGTGTAGCGCACCAGATGCGGAGAGCTGTAAACACCCACTTTATAGCCGGCCGCCATCAGGACCGTTTCCAGCGTGCGGCAGGTGGTGCCTTTGCCATTGGTGCCCGCGACCGTAAAGACGAACGGCGCCGGTTTGACGATATCCATCTGCCGCGCGACCTCGCTGACGCGCGCCAGCCCCAGGTCGATGGTTTTACTGTGCAGATGTTCCAGATAAGAAAGCCACGTAGCCAGGGGCGACGTGGCCTGAGGAAGAGGATCTTTTTCCATGATGCCCGCAAGAATTGACGGTTAACGCGTTTGAATAAAAAAGGGCAGCGCCGCCAGGCCCTGCCCTCTGCTTTATCAGGCCTCGGGTTCCTGATCCGGTGCCGGCGGCACCACCACGCCTTCATGAGGCGTTTCCGAAGCGGCAACCGGCGCCGGCAGGTTCATCAGCTTCGCCAGAATGCTGGCCAGCTTGAGACGCATTTCCGGACGGCGAACGATCATATCGATCGCCCCTTTTTCAATCAGGAACTCACTGCGCTGGAATCCCGGCGGCAGCTTCTCACGTACGGTCTGCTCAATGACGCGAGGACCGGCAAAGCCGATCAGCGCTTTCGGCTCGGCAATGTTCAGGTCGCCCAGCATCGCAAAGCTCGCCGATACGCCGCCCATGGTCGGGTCGGTCAGCACAGAGATGTACGGTAATCCGCGCTCCTGCATTTTTGCCAGCGCCGCGGAGGTTTTCGCCATCTGCATCAGCGACATCAGCGCTTCCTGCATACGGGCGCCACCGGAGGCGGAGAAGCAGATCAGCGGGCAGTTATCTTCCAGCGCCTGCTCCACCGCGCGCACAAAGCGTGCGCCAACGACGGAACCCATCGATCCCCCCATAAAGGAGAATTCAAAGGCCGCGGCCACCACCGGCATCGCGTAGAGCGTACCTTTCATCACCACCAGCGCGTCTTTTTCGCCCGTCTCTTTTTGAGCGGACGCCAGGCGGTCTTTGTATTTTTTTGAATCGCGGAACTTCAGCACATCTTTTGGCTCAAGTTCGCTACCCAGTTCCACCAGGGAACCTTCATCCAACAGGCTATGCAGGCGATTACGCGCCGACATGCGCATATGGTGATCGCACTTAGGACAAACCTCCAGGTTGCGCTCCAGCTCGGCGCGGTAGAGTACCTGACCGCAGCTGTCGCACTTGGTCCATACACCCTCAGGAATGCTCGCCTTGCGGGTGGGAGTGATGTTGCTTTTAATTCGTTCAATCCAGCTCATTGATAACCTTTCTGCCTGAACCTGGTCGATGCCAGTTTTGTCGTAAGGGGCGCATAATGCCATTTTTGCCTCTTACAGACCATGAATGTTGCACATTAAATCATATCATCCCGGAACATGGGATAAAAAAGTGGTCAAACCGCTGCGCGTGACGCTCGTGCACCGTCACGCGCAACGCAGGCTAAACTACTTCGCCTGCTTCGCCGCCGCCCGCTTATGGCGAATAATCTCAATCACGCCCGGCAGGACGGAAAGCACGATGATCGCCACGATCAGCAGCTTCAGGTTCTCCTGCACCACCGGCAGATCGCCAAACAGATAGCCGGCGTAGGTGAACAGCAGCACCCACAGCAGCGCCCCGACGACGTTATAGGCCGCAAAATGACGATAGGACATATGCCCCATTCCCGCCACAAACGGCGCGAAGGTTCGGACTATCGGCACAAAGCGCGCCAGGATAATGGTTTTTCCGCCGTGACGTTCGTAGAAGCTATGGGTTTTATCCAGATAGCTGCGACGGAAAATCTTCGAGTTCGGGTTGCTGAACAGCTTTTCGCCGAACAGCCGGCCAATGGTGTAGTTGACCGCATCGCCGACGATAGCCGCGATGACCATCAGCAATACCATCAGGTGGACATTCAGATCGTTGGTGGGCAGGGCCGAGAGCGCGCCCGCGACGAACAGCAGGGAATCCCCCGGCAGGAACGGCGTTACCACCAGCCCGGTTTCGCAGAACAGAATCAAAAACAGAATGGCATAAACCCAGACGCCATACTGGGCGACCAGCTCGGCCAGGTGCACATCAATATGCAGGATGAAATCAATTAAAAAGTGAATCAAGTCCATGTTTGTCTTTACCCTTAATGACCCTATTAGTCCGCCAGAAACAGCGGGCCCATTGGCAGCACCGGTAAATCATAATGGGCCGGGTAATCCACCGACACCAGATACAACCCTTCCGCTTTTGCCGTTGCCGCAGCGAGCGTCCTGTCTTTTGCTGCCAGCAGTTCTGCCATCCAGCTCTCCGGCTGGTTTCCGGCCCCGATTTCCATCAGGCTGCCCACAATATTCCTGACCATATGATGTACAAAGGCATTCGCTTTGATATCCACCACCACATAAGCGCCGTAGCGGGTAACGTTAATATGCATCACGTTGCGCCACGGGGTACGCGACTGGCACTGCACCGCGCGAAACGAGGTAAAGTCATTCTCCCCCAGCAGACACTGTGCGGCACGCTGCATGCGCGCGGCGTCGAGCGGCTGGTGAAAATGCGTGACGCCCTGACTTAATACCGCCGGACGCAGGCGATGATTATAGATGACGTAACGATAGCGGCGCGCCGTGGCGCTGAACCGGGCGTGAAAATCCGCCGGGACATGTTTGACCCAACGCACCGCGATGTCACCAGGTAAATTCGCATTTACCCCCAGCGTCCAGGCGGCATCTTTACGCTGCGCCCGGGTTTCGAAATGCACCACCTGGCCGGTGCCATGGACACCGGCGTCGGTGCGGCCAGCGCAAAAGACGGTAATGGGTTCGTTCGCCACCTGCGAGAGCGCCTTTTCCAGCTTCTCCTGCACGCTGCGTACTTCGTTTTGCCGCTGCCAGCCGTAATATTTGCTACCGTCGTACTCGATGCCCAGCGCGATTTTACAGACCGGCTGTTGCTCCATCTCAGACATCAGTACAGGTACTCCTCAATCAGCTTCTCGGCGATCTTCACCGCCATCAGCGCGCCGCCGAAGCGGACGTTATCCGCCACCGACCAGAACTGGACTTGCTCCGGCATGCCGTAATCATTATGCACGCAGCCGATGGAGAGACGGGCGTTGCCGGAGGCGTCGCCAACCTGAGTGGGGAATTCGCCCTCTTCAGAAAGTTCGATCTCCTCGCCGCGGGTAAAGGCGTCACGCGCCTCTTCCGCCGCCAGCGGACGCATCGCTTCAAAGTTCACCATCTGCGCATGGCCGTAGAAGACCGGCGACTGGACGACGCTGGCGGAGATCATCAGCCCGTCATCCTGAAGAATTTTGCGCGCTTCATCGACGATACGGCGCTCTTCGCGCACGCTACCTTCACGATCCGGCAGCAGCGGCAGCATGTTGAAGGCCAGCTGGCGGCCAAAGAAATCGTCTTCATCGATGGGGATGCCGTTCAGCAGCTTGGCGCTCTGCCCTGCCAGCGCATCCACCGCTTTTTTCCCCTGCCCAGAGGCGGAGAGCAGGTTAGTGACGCTAATGCGCGACAGTCCACCCTGATCGATAAGCGGCTTCAGCGCCGTCAGCAGCTGGCTGGTCAAACTATTGGGCACCGCAATCAGATTGCGGTTGCGGTAATCGCCTAACACGAACGGGTTCACGTCCGGCACCACCAGCGGTACGTCCGGCTCCAGCGCAAACAGGCCGCTGAGATCGATAACCAGACATCCGGCGTTTGTCGCATCTTCGACATACGCTGCGCTGGCTTCGACGCCTGCGGCAAAGAAAGCCAGCTGGGCCTGGGTCCAGTCAAACTCGGCGGCGTCCTTGACGATCACCGACTTGCCACCAAAACGCAGATGTTCGCCCGCGCTTTCGTTGCGCGCCAGAGCAAAAATCTCCCCCACCGGGAACTGGCGTTCAGCGAGAGTTTCGAGCAGGGCTTCGCCTACGGCGCCCGTTGCGCCCAGTACGGCAATATTCCAGCCTTCAGACATGGTGGTTTACTCCAGAAATAAAGCGGCCCTGCCGGAGTATCCGGCAGGGGCATTAAGAAGACATTAACGAACAGGATGATGCACGGCGTTAAAACCGAGCTGGCGCAACAGCGTCGCCGCCTGCTCATCGCTGCACTGCACGTACAGCGAAGACCATTCGCGACGTTCCTGATAATTTTTACGCAGCTTGTCGAATTCACCGGCGACGCCCGCCACCTTCCGCAGCGGCGCATCATCGCGGCGCACATCATACACCAAATGAACCAGTCTTTTCAGCGTCGGCTGATCGAGCGGGCCATGCAGGGTGATGCGGCCAAACTCCGGGGCCGGCAGCAGGGTGTCCAGCGCCACCTGCTGCGGATGACCGATAAAGGCGCTATAGGCTTCGAATACCTGCGTCGTCCCGCGCGCCTTCCCTTCAAGGGTGTAGCCGGCGATATGCGCCGTGCCGATATCCACCCGCTTGAGAAGCGCTATGTTGAGATCCGGCTCCGGCTCCCAAACGTCCAGCACCACGCTCAGGGACTGACCGGCTTCCAGGCGTTTCAGCAACGCGGCGTTATCCACCACCGGCCCGCGGCAGGCATTGATCAAAATCGTTCCGGGCTTCAGGCGGCTAATCAGCGCCTCATCCGCCAGATGCAACGTTTTATATTGTCCTTCTTTATACAGCGGGGTATGGAAGGTGAGGACATCGGCCTGCTGGACCAGATCGTCAAGGGAGCGGAAGTCGCCTTCGTCGCCGCGGTCAGCGCGCGGCGGATCGCAGAGCAGAGTTTTGATGCCCAGCGCCTCCAGACGCTTTTGCAGCCGCCCGCCGACGTTACCGACGCCGACAATCCCGACGGTGCGATCGCGCAGCGAGAAGCCGTCACGTTCGGCCAGCATCAGCAGCGATGAAAAGACATACTCCACCACCGCAATGGCGTTGCAGCCTGGCGCCGCGGAGAAACCAATCCCCGCCTGCTGCAGCCACGCCTGATCGACATGATCGGTGCCTGCGGTCGCGGTGCCGACGAACCTGATGGCCTTGCCGGCAAGCAATGCTTCATTGACCCGGGTGACCGAGCGCACCATTAAGGCATCCGCATCGGTCAGGGCATCGGCCGGGACCGGGCGGCCCGGGATCGCCTGCACGTCGCCTAAACGGCTAAAAAGCTCACGGGCATAGGGCATATTTTCATCAACGAGGATTTTCACAGTTCAGTACCTGTCTGAGAACGAGAGTTAACCGGGGAAGTGTGCCATAATCTGGCCGCCAGGCATACTCATCACCTGGTTCCAGCACCGCGATATCGAAAGGATGAATCATGACGCACCCCCTTGCAGATATGCCAGACCGTCCTCCAGGGCGAGGCCCATCAGGCACTGCCGCCACCGGCGAACCTTCGCTTTCCATGCAGCAACGCACCGTCCTGGAGCGACTGATCACGCGCCTGGTGGCGCTGACCTCGCAGCAGAATGCGGAAGTGTGGGCCTGCGTCAAACATGACCTCGGACTGAAAGGCGACACGCCCCTGCTGGCCCGCCATTTCAGCGCCGCCGAGGCCAGTCTCAACCAGCGCCTGGCCGCCGCGCAGGATAATCATCATCATCGCCAGACCCTGGCGCAGCTCAGCGATCTGCTCGGCCAGGGCAATAACCGCCAGGCGGTGAGCGATTATATTCGTCAGCATTATGGGCAAACGGCGCTGCATGCCCTCAGCCAGTCGCAACTGGAGAACATTCTGCATCTGCTGCAGCGCGGTCAGCTGTCGATCCCGCAGCCGCAGCAGCGCCCGCCGACCCTTCGTCCACTGCTGCCGGCCGAGCACAACACGCTCAATCAGCTGGTGACTAAGCTGGCGGCCGCCACCGGCGAACCAAGCAAACTGATTTGGCAGTCCATGCTGGAACTTTGCGGCGTCAAGTCCGGGGAGCTGATCCCGGCGACGCACTTCACGCCGCTTTCGTACTGGCTGCAGGCGCGGCAGACGCTCAGCGCGCAAAGCGCGCCCACGCTTACCTCGCTGCAGGGGGCGCTCAAGCAGCCGCTGGAGGCCGCGGAGTGGCAGAAGATTGTCGACTTTGCCCGTCGCAACTGGCAGGTCACGCCGCAGACCACGCTGAGCCCGGCGCAGATCCTGGCGCTGCTGAATAAGGTGTTTGTGCTGCGGGTGGCCCGCGCCCAGGAGACGCTGGCGATCCCGCAGGAGGAGCCCGCGCCCCGGCGGGCATGGGCCGCTAAGCCTTGGCAGCTGGCGCTGGGCGCGGTTGTCCTGCTCCTGGTGCTGTGGCTCCTGCTGTAGCCCAGCAGGCACTGGCGGCGTTCACGGCACCCTTTGATGCCAAACGCCGCAGTGTTTACTACGGCGGTTTCTGGTCTGACAACAACCTAGCGGCGAAATGAGATGAGGGTGACGAGGATCCCCAGCGCCGCGCAGAGGGCGCCGGCAAGGAATACCGACGAGTAGCCCAGCGAAGTGGCCAGCAGACCGGTCAGCGGCCCGGTCAGGCCATAAGAGATATCCTGAAAGGCCGCATAGCCGCCGAGCGCAGTGCCGCGCACCTGCGCCGGGACGCGCTTCACCACCTCCACGCCAAGCGACGGGAAAATAAGCGAACAGCCGCATCCGGTCAGCGCCGCGCCGGCCAGCGCCACCCAGACGCCGGGCGCCAGTCCCAGCAGCGTCAGACCGACCGCCTCTATCAGCAGCGAGACCATCGCCACTTTAACGCCGCCAAACCGATCCGGCATCCAGCCAAACAGCACCCGCATCAGCACAAAGGCGCCGCCAAACGCCGTCAGGGTAAATCCGGCCATCGGCCAGTTCTGGCTGGCAAAATAGAGAGAAACGAAGGTGCCGATCACCGCAAAGCCGACGCCCTGCAGGCCCAGGCCAATACCCGGCCGCCAGATCATGCCGATGACGCTCCACAGTGAAGGCCGCTCGCCGCCGTGCGCCGTCACTTTGCGCACCGTGCCGTTGATGAGCAAGGCGACAAGCGGTAGTCCCATGGTGACGCAGGCCAGGACCGCCACGCCAAAGTGGCTGTAAATTAACAATCCCAGCGGGGCGCCCACCGCCAGCGAGCCGTACATCGCCATGCCGTTCCATGACATCACTTTGCCGGAGCGGGCCGGCCCCACCAGCCCCATCCCCCAGCTCAGGTTGCCGGTCAGCAGCTGGCTTTCGCCAAACCCGAGGATCAGGCGGCCCAGCAGCAACAGGCCCAGCTTCGCGAACACCGGCAGCGGCAGCAGCGCAGCGGCCAGCCAGGCCGCGCCGGCCAGGGCGCAGGCCAGCATCCCTTGCAGGACGGAGCGTTTGGCGCCGTACTGGTCTGCCAGGCGCCCGGCGTAGCCGCGGGTAAGAACGGTGGCGAGGAACTGGATCCCCACCGCTACGCCGACCATGGTGTTACCCAATCCCAGCTCCTGATGGACAAACAGCGGGATCACCGGCAGCGGCAAACCGACGGTCATATAGGTCAAAAAGACGGCGAGCGTAATGCGAAAAAGCGACAAATTCGCGGATGAATGAGATGTTGTTTCAGTGACTGCGGACATGCATTACTCCAGATTCGCAGAGTAAGGCGAGCAAAGCGACACGCCCCCTCCACCTGACTATCAGGGTTAAGGCGCGTTGGTTGACGTTAAACGCTTACGCATTAGTGGAGAGACTAATGGATCCGCCAGCAGTGTGCCTGCGGGCTCTTACCCTGTCAAGATGACAAAAAAGGGGAGCCGGTGGCTCCCCTCAGTGCATCGCGTGCCGATTAGGCGTTGTATTTACGCATCACCAGCGTGGCGTTGGTGCCGCCAAAGCCGAAGCTGTTGGACATCACGGTGGTCAGCTTAGCGTCAGTCGGTTTGGTGACGATGTTCAGGCCGGCAGCCTGCTCGTCCAGCTCTTCGACGTTGATGCTCGGCGCGATAAAGCCGTGCTCCAGCATCAGCAGGGAGTAGATAGCTTCCTGCACGCCAGCAGCGCCCAGCGAGTGACCGGTCATTGCTTTGGTCGCCGAGATAGCCGGGCTGTTGTCGCCGAACACTTCGCGGATCGCGCCCAGCTCTTTCACGTCGCCGACCGGCGTGGAAGTACCGTGGGAGTTCAGGTAGTCGATCGGGGTATCAACGCCGTGCATCGCCATCTGCATGCAGCGCACTGCGCCTTCACCGGATGGGGCTACCATGTCTGCGCCATCGGAGGTTGCGCCGTAGCCGACGATTTCCGCATAGATGTGCGCGCCACGCGCCAGGGCGTGTTCCAGCTCTTCCACCACGACCATACCGCCGCCGCCGGCGATAACGAAGCCGTCACGGTTGGCGTCATAGGTGCGGGAGGCTTTTTCCGGCGTGTCGTTGTATTTGGTGGACAGCGCGCCCATGGCGTCGAACTCGCAGGCCATTTCCCAGCACAGCTCTTCGCCGCCGCCGGCAAAGACGATATCCTGTTTGCCCAGCTGGATCTGCTCTACCGCGTTACCGATGCAGTGTGCGGAAGTGGCGCAGGCGGAGCTGATGGAGTAGTTAACGCCGTGGATTTTAAACGGCGTGGCGAGGCAGGCGGAAACGCCGGAAGCCATCGCTTTGGTGACCACATACGGACCCACGGCTTTCAGACCACGCGGGCTGCGCATGGCATCGGCGCCGAAGACCTGGAATTTCGGGGAGCCGCCGCCGGAGCCTGCGATCAGGCCGACACGCGGGTTATTCTGGTATGCTTCCGGCGCCAGACCTGCGTCGGCAACGGCCTGTTCCATGGACAGGTAAGCATAGATGGAGGCGTCGCTCATGAAGCGCACTACTTTGCGGTCAATGAGGCCAGTGGTATCCAGTTTGACGTTGCCCCATACGTGGCTGCGCATCCCTGAATCTTTCAGCTCCTGAGAGAAAGTGATCCCTGAACGTCCTTCACGCAGAGATGCCAGGACTTCCTGCTGGTTATTACCGATGCTGGAAACGATGCCCAAGCCAGTAATCACTGCACGTTTCATTAAATACCTCTGTAAGTCGCACTATTTTAAGTTTCGTGTCGCACGATAGCGTACACTTGTACGCCGAACAAGTCCGATCAGACATTTTGTGTATAAATTTGCGCCCTCAGGCACACATCGCTAAGATCGCGCTACGCCTTGTGATTCGAGTAACTTACGTGAAACAAAACGCTATACAACCCGCCAACCTGGAATTCAATGCTGAGGGTACACCTGTTTCCCGAGATTTTGACGATGTTTACTTTTCCAATGACAACGGTCTGGAAGAGACACGCTACGTCTTTCTCGGCGGAAATCGCCTGCCGGAGCGCTTCTCCAGCCACCCTCGCCCGCTGTTGATCGTCGCGGAGAGCGGCTTCGGCACCGGGCTCAATTTCCTCACCCTCTGGCAGGCGTTTGACGTTTTTGTTCGCGATAACCCGGACGTTACCCTGCAAAGGTTACATTTCATCAGTTTTGAGAAATATCCGCTGAAGGCGGAAGATCTCCGCCTGGCGCACCAGCGCTGGCCAGAGCTGGCCCCATGGGCGGAACAGCTGCAGGCGCAATGGCCTTCGGCCTTCGCCGGATGCCATCGTCTGCTGCTCGACGGCGGACGGGTCACGCTCGATCTGTGGTTTGGCGATATCAACGAGCTGACCAGAGAACTGGATGATTCGCTGAATCAGCAGGTGGACGCCTGGTTTCTCGACGGCTTTGCCCCGGCGAAAAATCCCGACATGTGGACCCAGGATCTGTTCAATGCCATGGCGCGCCTGGCGCGTCCCGGCGGGACGCTGGCCACTTTTACCTCCGCCGGTTTTGTCCGCCGCGGCCTGCAGGAAGCCGGGTTCACCCTGCGTAAAACCAAAGGCTTCGGCCGCAAACGGGAGATGCTGACCGGCGAGATGGCGCAAACGCTGACCTTTCCGGCGCGCGCGCCCTGGTTCGCCCGCCCCGGGAGCGAGGCCCGCGAGGCGGCCATCGTCGGCGGCGGTATCGCCAGCGCCCTGCTCTCCCTGGCGCTGCTGCGTCGCGGCTGGCAGGTGACCCTTTACTGTGCGGACGACGCCCCGGCGCAGGGCGCCTCCGGTAATCGCCAGGGCGCGCTCTACCCGCTGTTAAGCCAGCACGATCCGGCGCTGGCGCGCTTTTTCCCGGCCGCCTTTACCTTCGCCCGCCGCACCTACGACGCGCTGCCGGTGCTGTTCGATCATCAATGGTGCGGGGTCACCCAGCTTGGCTGGGATGAAAAAAGCGCACACAAAATCAATCAGATGCTGGATCTGGAGCTGCCCCCTGATATCGCCTGCGCGGTGACGGCGGAGCAGGCCGAGGAGCTGACCGGCGTCGAGACCGGCTGCGGCGGCATAACCTATCCAGCCGGCGGTTGGCTGTGCCCGCAGCAGCTCACCGCCGAGCTGCTGGCGCTGGCGGCGACTCGCGGACTGCACGTGCATTATGGTTATCAGGTCGAGACGTTGAGCGCGGAGGGCGATGGCTGGCTGCTCAACCAGCAGCGCTATCATCAGGCGGTCGTGCTGGCCAACGGCCACCGCATATCGGATTTTGCGCAAACCGCGCCGTTGCCGGTCTACCCCGTTGGCGGCCAGGTCAGCCATATACCCACCACCCCGCGGCTTTCCGACCTGCGCCAGGTGCTGTGCTACGACGGCTACCTGACGCCGCAGAATCCGCAAAATCAGCAGCACTGCATTGGCGCCAGCTACCATCGCGGCAAAACCGACACCACCTTCAGCGAAGAAGATCAGCAGCACAACCGGCAACGGCTGATCGACTGCTTCCCGGGCGCGGAGTGGCCGCAGGACGTGGATATTAGCGCCAGTGACGCCCGCTGCGGCGTGCGCTGCGCCACCCGCGATCATCTGCCGATGGTCGGCAACGTGCCGGACTATGCGGCGACATTGACGCAATACGCCAGCCTCCACGAACGGCAGGATAACGCCGGTAGCGCGCCGGTCTTTCATAACCTGTTTATGCTTGGCGCCCTCGGATCGCGAGGCATTTGCACCGCGCCGTTAAGCGCTGAGCTGCTGGCGGCGCAGATGAGCGCTGAACCGCTGCCGCTGGATAGCGGCACCCTGGCGGCGCTGAATCCGAATCGGCTATGGGTGAGAAAACTGCTGAAGGGAAAAGCGGTGAAGTAACAGCGCAAGGGGAGAAAAATCCCTGGGAAGCGCGACATTCCCGGCCTCGTCCGGGCGACCAACACGGTAGCCCGGCGAAGCACAGCGCAAACAGGGTAAATCCTGGTTGCGCCGTTAGCGTGACGGATGGCGCTACGCTTATCCGACCTACATTATGGATTAGGCCTGATTTTTCGCCTGCTGATACAGGTTTTCCCACATGCCCTGCACCAGAATTTGGTCCGGCGGCGACAGTTCGCCAGCGCCGATGGCTTTCTCCAGGCTATGGCTGACTTTGCTGTGTACCGCTTCCGCTGAATGTTCGCCCTCACCTTCCAGCTCAGCCACCGCCAGCGTCAGGTGGCCGCGCAGATAACCGCCGGCAAACAGTTCATCATCACTGGCGTGGTCTACCATGTTGTCAATCAGCGCCAGAATGCGTGATTCAAACTCCGCGATCATCATCTTACCTCTTGTCATGTAATGTGTGGCCTTAGTGCAGGTCTTCCGGCCACGGAAAGTGTTCTGCCGTCAATGGCGGCGTTTGATAATAGTGTTGTAATGCGCGAATAAGACGCGCCGGACGTTCGGGGATCCCTTGCTCAAGCAGAGTCATCACCCGGGCATGTACCCGGCGCTGAAAGGCGATGCGATCGGGTTCAACGTCACCTTCCAGATTGTCGCAGCTGACGTTAAACGGAAATCCCGCCGCCACGCAGAACAGCCACTCCAGGGCCTGCGGTTTCACCTCCACGTCCTCAAACTGGCTTTGGGTCATCGCATCGCGGCCGTCCGGACAGTACCAGTAGCCAAAATCCACCAGCTCGCGGCGGGCTTTGCCGGCGATGCACCAGTGGGAGATCTCGTGCAGAGCGCTGGCAAAAAAACCGTGCGCGAAGACGATACGGTGATATGGCGTGTCATCGTCCGCCGGGAGGTAGATCGGCTCATCGTCGCCTTTCACCAGGCGAGTATTAAAATCTGCGGCAAAGCAGCTGTCGAAGAGGTCAATAAGCTGCTGATAATGGTGTTGCTGTTGCATTAATGAATTCCCAACCACTGCAAAATCTCAGCCCCGTGGCTGTCGTAGAGAAGTTTCGCGCTCATCACCGCCGAAACGATAACGATCATCGGTCGGATCAGCGATTGCCCTTTGCTCAGCACCAGCCGGGAGCCGGCGCGGGCGCCAATAAACTGGCCGGCCATCATCACAAAGCCGGTGGCCCAGATAACCTTTCCGCCGATAATAAACAGCAGCAGGCCGCCGACGTTCGAGGTGGCGTTGAGCAGTTTGGCGTGGGCCGTCGACTTCGCCAGGTTAAACCCGGCCAGGGTGACAAACGCCAGCGCATAAAACGAACCGGCGCCGGGGCCGAAAAAGCCATCGTAAAACCCGACGCTGCCGCCGGCGACCAGTGCAAACGGCAGGCCGTAGAGCCGACGCTGTCGGTCCGCTTCGCCCAGTTTCGGCATCAGCAGAAAATAGAGACCGATGCCGATCACCAGCAATGGCAGGATCTGCTTAAGAATATCGGACTGCACGTGCTGAACCAGCAGCGCGCCGGCGGTTGAACCGATAAAGGTCATCAGAATATTCAGCTTCTGATCGGCGAGATTGACCACCTTGCGGCGGACAAAATAGAGGGTCGCCGACAGCGATCCGCCGCAGGCCTGCAGCTTATTGGTCGCCAGCGCCTGGGCCGGCGGCATACCGGCGGCCATTAGCGCCGGCACGGTCAGTAAGCCCCCGCCCCCGGCCAGTGAGTCAATAAAACCGGCCAGGATGGCGACAAAGAAAAGCACCACCAGCACCAGCGGCGATACGGAAAACAACTCAATAAAACTATCCATTACAGCACATGCTCATCCAGTAGCGCCTGGCAGGAAGGCGGCAACGGCGGCGGCGTCTTCTTCACAGGTGGGGTAGACCCGGGTTTAGGTGGCTCGAACCAGCTCTGCAGCTCCGCACCGCAGCCATCGCCGGCCGGCGGCGGCGCCTGATCTTCGCACTCCAGGCTGCCCGCCGGGCAGCGCAGACGGACGTGCATATGGGCGCGATGCTGGAACCAGGGACGAACTTTGCGCAGCCACTGGCGGTCGTTGCCCGCATCCAGACACAGCTGCTGTTTAATCGCCGGGTTGACGAAGATGCGGGTCACTTCGCTATCTTCCGCCGCCAGCTTGATCAGCTGGCTGATTTGCGGACTCCACAGCGACGGCACCACGCGTTTGCCATCGCTGGCGACCAGATCCAGGGCCTGCGGCTTCAGCAACTGGGACGAAGTCCAGCGCGTCTGCGGCAGCTGGAGGAAGATATCGACATCGAGGCCCGTCTGATGGCTGGCGTGGCCGCCGTTAAAGCGGCCGCCTGCCGGCATCCCCATGTCGCCAATCAGCACGGTCCCCATGCCTTTATTGTGCACCTGATTGCTCAGGCGCTGAATAAACTGAACCAGATCCGGATGACCGAAGTAGCGACGCTGATCGGTTCGCATCACCTGATAGCCGGCGGCGTTCAGCGGCAGCGCCTCGGCGCCAACGATACAGCCATTGGAGAACGCGCCAATCGACTGCGCGCTGCCGCCAATTGGCTGGGATATCTTCTGCCATGGCGTGGCGGCCAGGCTGCCGGCGCTGGCCAGCAGCGCCAGCAGGGCGATAACGGTGTTTTTCATGGTTACCAGCGTGGAATTGTCGTCGTCACGTCGCCATTCTGCGCGCGCTGACGCATAAAGTGATCCATTAAGACAATCGCCAGCATCGCCTCAGCGATCGGTACGGCGCGTATGCCGACGCACGGATCGTGACGCCCTTTGGTGATCATCTCCACCTCTTCGCCAAAGCGGTTAATGGTATGACCGGGAACGGTAATACTGGAGGTCGGCTTCAGCGCGATGTTGGCAACGATCTGCTGACCGCTGCTGATGCCGCCAAGAATGCCGCCGGCGTGGTTGCTCTGGAATCCGGTTTTGGTGATCTCATCGCGGTTTTCGCTGCCGCGCAGCTTCACCACGTCGAAACCGTCGCCAATCTCCACGCCTTTCACGGCGTTGATGCTCATCAGCGCGTGGGCGATATCGGCGTCAAGGCGGTCAAAGACCGGCTCGCCAAGGCCCGGCGGTACGCCGTCGGCGACGACGGTCACTTTGGCGCCAATGGAGTCGCCCTCTTTTTTCAGACCGCGCATCAGTTCATCGAGAGCGTCGATTTTCTCCGGGTCCGGGCAGAAGAAAGGATTCTGTTCAACCTGATCCCAGTCTTTAATAGCCAGCGGAATGTCGCCCATCTGCGTCAGGCAGCCGCGAATGACGATGCCGAACTTCGCGGCGAGGAATTTTTTGGCAATCGCCCCGGCCGCCACGCGCATCGCGGTTTCGCGGGCGGAGGAGCGACCGCCGCCGCGATAGTCGCGCAGACCATACTTTTGTTCGTAGGTGTAATCCGCATGGCCAGGACGGAACAGATCTTTGATCGCGCCGTAATCCTGCGAGCGCTGATCGGTGTTCTCAATCAGCAGCCCGATACTGGTCCCGGTGGTGACGCCTTCGAAGACGCCGGAGAGGATTTTGACCTGATCCGGCTCGCGACGCTGCGTGGTGTAACGCGAGGTACCCGGGCGACGACGATCGAGGTCGTGCTGCAGATCGGCTTCGGTCAGCGGAATGCCCGGCGGCACGCCGTCAACGATGCAGCCCAGCGCCAGGCCGTGCGACTCGCCGAAGGTGGTGACGCGAAAGAGTTGTCCAATTGTATTTCCTGCCATCACGGCTCCATTCTTTGTCGTTATGTTGGCGTGTTGTTTTTTTTAGTCTTTATAAATACCGAAGTGCGCGCGAGCGTCAATCAGCTGCTGTTTGGTCAGCATAAAGACGCCGTCGCCGCCGTTATCAAACTCAAGCCAGGTAAACGGCACGTCCGGATACTGCTCCATCAGATGTACCATGCTGTTACCGACTTCACAAATCAGAATCCCGTCGTCGCTGAGATAATCCGGCGCATTGCCGAGGATGCGGCGCGTCAGCTTCAGGCCATCGCTTCCTGAGGCCAGACCCAGAACCGGCTCATGCTCATACTCTTCCGGCAGATCGGCCATGTCCTCTTCATCGACATACGGCGGATTAGTGACGATCAGATCGTACTGTAGCTTCGGCAGGTCGCGGAACAGGTCAGAACGGATCGGCGTCACGTGATGGATCAGGCCATGGGATTCCACATTGTGCTCGGCGACGGCCAGCGCGTCCGGGGAGATATCCACGGCGTCGACTTCGGCTTCCGGGAAGGCATAGGCGCAGGCAATGGCGATGCAGCCGCTGCCGGTGCACATATCAAGGATATGCTGCGGCTTATGGGTAATCAGCCCGGCAAACTGGTTATTGATCAGTTCGCCGATCGGGGAGCGCGGCACCAGCACTCGCTCATCGACGTAAAACTCATGGCCGCAGAACCACGCTTTGTTGGTCAGATAGGCGACGGGAATACGCTCGTTCACGCGGCGAATCACCCGCTCTACAATGCGGTGTTTCTCGCTGGAGGTCAGGCGCGCAGTGCGCATATCTTCCGGAATATCCAGCGGCAGATACAGCGAAGGCAGCACCAGCTGTACCGCCTCGTCCCATGGGTTGTCAGTCCCGTGACCGTACCAGATATTAGCAGCGCTGAAACGGCTTACCGCCCAGCGCAGCATGTCCTGAATGGTATGCAGCTCATTGACTGCCTCATCAACAAAAATTTTATCCACGACATCCTCCAGGGCACACTCTGCTATAAATTCGGCGGCTAGTGTGCCATGAAGACGGCGATAAATCAGCATTCTTGCGTGGGGTGGCGGGGGAAAAAACAGGTTTTCCTTGCCCGAAGGGATATTGAGTCGGGTAAACTAGCGCAAAGTATTAATGAGAGCGGACAATGAAAAAGAAGACATCGCTTAGCGAGGAGGATCAGGCGCTGTTCCGTCAGCTGATGACCGGCACGCGGAAGATCAAACAGGACACCATCGTTCACCGCCCGCAGCGCAAGAAAATCACCGAGGTTGCCCCTAAGCGTCTGCTGCAGGAGCAGGCCGACAACAGCCACTATTTTTCCGATGAGTTTCAGCCGTTACTGAATACCGAAGGCTCGACAAAATATGTCCGCGCCGACGTCAGCCATTTTGAGCTGAAAAAGCTGCGTCGTGGGGATTATTCGCCGGAACTGTTTCTCGATCTGCATGGGCTCACCCAGCAGCAGGCCAAACAGGAACTGGGCGCGCTGATTGCTGCCTGCCGCCGCGAGCATGTGTTTTGCGCCTGCGTGATGCACGGGCACGGGAAGCACATTCTCAAACAGCAAACCCCGCTGTGGCTGGCGCAGCATCCGCACATCATGGCTTTTCATCAGGCGCCAAAAGAGTACGGCGGTGACGCCGCACTGCTGATTCTGATTGAGGTCGAGGAGTGGCAACCGCCGGAGCTGCCTTGACGGCGAGCTCCGGGGTCGTCAGATGGCGTTGGCCATCTTGAGATTGCAGGGGCTTTTCTGCCAGAGGTATTCACCCTTGCCGTCGGCGTCCAGATTAACGCAGGCGATAGCCGAGGTGGTGAACATCGGGGGCGTTTCCCCCGGGCACAGCTCTGAGACCAGGTACCCCACCAGCGGCAGGTGGGAGACGACCAGCGCCGTCGCCACGCCTTCATTTGCCAGCGCCTGCAGATAGGCGCTCACCATTCCCACATCGCCGCACGGCGTGAGTTCCGGCATCACGTCGACATGTTTCGGCAGGTTCATGCACTCCCCAACAATATCCAGCGTCTGTTCCGCACGCAGATAGGGACTGACAAGAACGCGCTCAATATCCACTTTTTGACCTTTCAGCCAGGTTGCCATCTGACGAGACTCATCACAACCGCATACGGTTAATGGACGAACCGAGTCGCTGGCTGCATCGAGGGCAGCGTCGCCGTGACGCATAATAAAAACTTGCATATTGCACCGCTTTTGTTAACCAGAAGCACCGTAGTTTGGCCTGCGAAGACAATACGCAGGTGACCCGGTGGCCGGGCATTGTGCCTGATCCATTCAACGAATGAAACGCTGTTTTTTACCTCAATGGCGTAAGTATAGTCAATGATTGTTTACAAAACAGCCAATCAACAGCGTCATCCGCAGCCGGATTTACCTTCTTTGACCATAACTTAGGTCATCCGTTCATCCGCTGGCCAAAAGGTGGTCCCCTGTTCGGCCATGCGTAATAAAGTGTCACAGGGTGTAAAACGTGGGCCGTACTGGGCGGCCAGGCGCTGCAGGATCGCGGCAACTTCACCCGCGCCGATAGTATCCATATACCGGAACGGGCCGCCAAGAAATGGCGGAAACCCTATACCAAATACGGCGCCGATATCACCATCGCGCGCGCTACGGATAATCTGCTCATCAAAGCAGCGCGCCGCCTCGTTAAGCATCATCATCACACAGCGCTCCGCCACCTGCTGCGCAGACAACCGCGACTGGGGGCGGTCGATGCCCAGCAGCGGATAGACTGCCGGGTCGGGCCGTTTTTTGCTTTTACGCCCTTTTGTCTCATAAAGATAGAAACCACGATTATTTTTTCTACCTTTGCGATCGTCCTTCAAAATCGCGTCAATGATGTTTGCAGGCGGGCTGAAACGCTCTCCAAAGGCATTCTCCAGCACGGGAATAATTTTGGTGCCGGTATCAATACCTACTTCATCCAGCAGTTGAACCGGTCCCACCGGGAAGCCGAATTTCACCAGCGCCTTATCAATCACCTCAACCGGTTCTCCCTCCACCAGCAGACGCATCGCTTCATTTATATACGGCGCGAGGATGCGGTTTACATAGAAGCCCGCTTTGTCCGCCACCACGATCGGCGTTTTCCCCTGACGTTTAGCCAGTTGCACCACCGTGGCGATGGTCTGCGGATCGGTTCCTTTATGCGGGATCACCTCAACCAGCGGCATTTTCTCCACCGGACTGAAAAAGTGCAGGCCGATCACCCGCTCAGGGTGGCTGGCATGGGCGGCTATATCGCCTATCGGTAACGACGAGGTATTCGAGGCAAAGATAGTCTGCGGCCCGCCGTTTTGCTCCACTTCACTGACCATCCGCTGTTTCAGCGCCAGGTCCTCGAATACCGCCTCAATCACCACGTCGCGATGGGTAAAGCCCTGATAGTCGGTAGTGCCTGTGATCAGCGCCAGTTGACGATCGCGCTCGCTGGGGCGCAGTCGACGCTGGCGAACCTGTTTGTTCAGCAGATCCCAGCTGTACTTTAAGGCGTGGTTGATCCCGCCCGGCTGAATATCTTTGATTCGCACCGGCAGTCCGCCTTTACAGGCAGTCACATAGGCGATCCCCCCGCCCATCAGGCCGCCGCCCAGGACGGCAACGCTTCTCAGCGGAGCGGGTTCCGCCTCGGCGCCACGGTCTTTTTTCAGATCGGTACTGGCAAAGAAGATCGATCGCAGCGCCTGCGACTGCGGGGTCATCGCCAGTTCGCCAAACGCGCGGGCCTCTTCGGCGTAACCGCTGCTGCAGCCATGGGCCAGACCATTCTCGACGACCTGCAAAATTCGCTTCACCGCCGGGTAGTTGCCCTGGGTCTTGCGCTGCGTTTGCTTGCCGACGTACTGGAATAACAGATGGCGACCCAGGGGGCCCGCCAGCACGCGTTCGCGAACAGGCACCTCGCGGCTGGCCGGGCGCCCCTTCAACGCCAGCTCCACCGCCGCCTGCAGTAAAATTGTCTGCGGCACCACCTCGTCCACCAGACCGGCCTTCAGCGCCTGGCGCGGCCGTAACTGCCTGCCGGTGAGCATCATATCCAGCGCCGTGCTGACGCCGATCAGCCGCGGTAAACGCTGCGTCCCGCCGGAACCCGGCAGCAGGCCAAGCTGTACCTCCGGCAACCCGAGTCGGGTTTTTTCGTCATCGCTACAGATGCGGCCATGGCAGGCCAGCGCCAGCTCCAGTCCGCCGCCCAGACAAGCGCCATGGATGGCGGCAATGACCGGAATCGACAAGCCATGGATCTCGGCCATAATCTGCTGCCCCTGGCGCGCCAGCGCTTCCGCCTCCTGCGCGCTGCGGCAGCGGGCAATCATGTTGATATCTGCGCCGGCGATAAAGTTATCGGCTTTGGCGGAGATAAATACCACGCCGCGCACCGACTTATCGTCGCGTATCTGGCGTATCAGTCCCCGCACCTGATTGCCGAACTCGGCCTTCAGGGTATTCATTTTTTCACCCGGGGCATCGATGGTAATCACCGCGATGTTGTCCGCACGGACCTCAAGCTTAAAAGCGGAAACCGTATCCATTATTCAGCCTCCACAATCATCGCCGCGCCCAGACCGCCTGCCGCGCAGGCCGTCACCAGACCAAATCCCCCTCCCCGTCGCCGCAGCTCATGCAGCGTCTGGGTGATCATCCGCGCGCCGGTGGCGGCAAAGGGATGACCGTAGGCGATAGAGCCGCCGAGGACGTTAAATTTACTCTCATCCACCTCACCGGTGGCTTGCGCACGCCCCAGCACCTCGCGGGCAAAGCGGTCGCTTGCCAGACACTGAAGATTGGCCAGCGTCTGCGCGGCGAAAGCTTCATGCATATCGATAAGCGTGAGATCCGCCAGCGTCAGGCCAGCGCGCTCCAGCGCCAGCGGCGTGGACCATGCGGGCCCCAGCAGCATATCCTGCCAGACGTCGATGGCGGTAAAGGCATAGCTGCGCAGATAACCCAGCGGCGTCAGACCCAGCTCTTTGGCCCGCGACTCGGTCATCAGGATCACCGCCGCCGCGCCATCCGTCAGCGGCGTGCTGTTGGCGGCGGTAACGGTGCCATGTTTACGGTCGAAGGCCGGGCGTAACTTTTGGTAATCTGCGAGGGTTGAATTTTTACGGATGTTGTTGTCCTGCTCCAGCGGCTGGCGGAAGGGGGGCGCATAGGCGGTCATCACCTCCGCGGACAGCTTTCCCTCTTCCCAGGCTTTAGCCGCCAGCTGATGTGAACGATGCGCCAGCGCATCCTGTTGTTCCCGGCTGATCCCCCAGCTTTTCGCCATCTGTTCGGCGGTATCGCCCATCCGTAAGCCGGTTGAATATTCCGCCACCGCCGGGGGGACCGGTAGCAGGTCGCGCGGCCGCAGGCGGGAAAACAGCTTCAGTTTCTGGCTCAGCGTGCGGGCTTTGTTCGCATCGACCAGCGCGCGGGCCAGCGTTTTGCTGACGCCGACAGGCAGCACAGAGGAGGAATCGGCACCGCCGGCGATACCGGCGCGGATGGTGCCGGCCATCAGGCTTTCAGCGACATTCGCCACGGCCTGGAAGCTGGTGGCGCAGGCGCGACTGACGCTGTAGGCGTCGGTGTGCACGCTCATTCCGGTACCGAGCACAATTTCCCGGGCGATATTCGGCGCCTCCGGCATCTGCACGACCTGACCGAAGACCAGTTGCTCAATGGCTTCCACAGGAATGTCGCTGCGCGCCAGCATTTCGCCAACCACCATTTTTCCTAAATCAACGGCAGGAACGCCATGAAATGCCGTCGCCTGACGCGCAAACGGCGTGCGTAACCCTGTGATAATGGCAATGCGATCGCCCTGACGGGTGATAAGCGGTAATGCCTGACTCATAACTCTCCCCTGTTAACCAAGACAACCAAGTGGTCTGACCTGATAGCATTGTTAACTAATTTTTTACATTAAGCCAATCGGGGAAGCGAAAAATTGCGAGCCAAAACACATTGAACAGAAAAGATAACGCCCCGTTCACGGGGCGCTAAGCGGAGGGATTAACGCAGACCCAACTGGAATATGAGGGATTCGGCTTCACAGCTAAATACAAAATCGATATCCAGCTTTACGCCGCCGTCAACGTCGGCGAAGACGGGATTAATTTTGCACGGTTCAGATTCCACACTGCGGGCTTTTTCGCTCAGCGCGGCGAGCATTTGCTCTGCTTCCGCGCGGTTGGCGAATACGCGGCTGTATGAGGCGGTGCAGTCGGTGTTGTCGACAATGGTCCCAACATCCATACAGCAGCAAACCGGGGTTTCATCAGCGCTACATTTACTCATCGTAGATTTCCTCTGGATATGCACCTGCGGTGCCAGACAATTAATGTGCCTATTTTACGCCCGCCCTCCGGTTTGCCTCCAGCCGAGAATCGCTATCACGGCGTTAAGTGACAGAAATCACACTTAAAAATGATCTAAAACAAAAATCACCTTTTCTCCGTCGCCTTCCCCCCGACAATTTTGCCAGCTGGATCGCGTTTCTGTTATCACAATTGAAAAACTTCATAAACAAACTTGCAACAACTCATCTGGTCAGACCTATACTCAGCGCACTGGTCTGATTTCTCTGTTGTACCGCAGACCCTACACTTCCGCGCTTCTGTTACGGCATGTAACATAGTTTAAAAAAAAATAACTCAATGAGGTTATGGGCATGAGCCAGAAAACCCGCTTTACCCAATCTGCCCTTGCAGTGGCTGTCGCACTTGTTTCCACCCAGGCCTGGTCAGCAGGCTTCCAGCTCAACGAATTCTCTTCATCAGGGCTGGGTCGGGCCTATTCCGGTGAAGGGGCTATCGCAGACGATGCAGGCAATGCCAGTCGTAACCCGGCATTAATTATGATGTTTGACCGTCCGACTATGTCGGCGGGCGCCGTTTTTGTCGACCCGGGCGTCAATGTCTCCGGGACTTCCCCCACCGGCAAAAGCCTGAATGCGGACAATATCGCCCCGACGGCGTGGGTACCCAACTTCCACTTTGTCGCGCCGATTAACGATCAGTTCGGTTGGGGGGCGTCCATCACCTCCAACTACGGCCTGGCAACAGAGTATAACGATGATTATGCGGCCGGCAGCATGGGCGGTAAAACCGACCTGACTACGGCTAACTTCAACCTGAGCGGCGCCTATCGCCTCGACAGCAACTGGAGCTTTGGCTTAGGTTTCGATGCGGTCTACGCTAAGGCGAAGATCGAGCGCTATGCAGGCGATCTGGGCCAGATTGTCGCTGGCTCTGGCGCGCTGCCGCCGGCGCTGGCAGGCCAGGTGGCGAAGATCCCAGCCGACACGCAGATCGCCCATCTTAACGGCAATGCGTGGGGCTTTGGCTGGAACGCCGGTATCCTCTATGAGCTGGATAAGAACAACCGCTACGGTTTAACCTACCGTTCCGAGGTCAAGATCGATTTCGACGGTAACTATCGCAGCAGTCTGCCAGCGGCCTATAACCAGATCCTTGGCAACTTCGGTCTGCCGGCGGGTACTAACGGCCAGACCACCGGCGGTTCACTGACCCTTAACCTGCCGGAAATGTGGGAACTGTCGGGCTATAACCGCGTGGCGCCGCAGTGGGCGGTCCACTACAGTCTGACCTACACCAGCTGGAGCCAGTTCCAGGAGCTGAAAGCCACCGGCAGCAACGGCCAGACGCTGTTCTATAAAGAGGAAGGCTTTAAGGACGCCTACCGCGTAGCGCTGGGGACGACCTATTATTACGACGATAACTGGACCTTCCGCACCGGTATCGCCTTCGACGACAGCCCGGTACCGGCCAACAATCGCTCCATTTCCATTCCGGACCAGGATCGCCTGTGGCTGAGCGCGGGTACCACCTACGCGTTCAACAAGGATGCGTCGGTTGACGTCGGGATTTCCTATATGCACGGGCAGCATGTGGAAATCAAGGAAGGCCCGTATACCTTCCGCTCCGAAGGGACCGCCTGGCTGTACGGCGCCAACTTCAACTACCGCTTCTGATAAGCAGCGCGCAACAAAAAAGGGTGAACATTATGTTCACCCTTTTTTTATTCGCAGATTACTGTGAATCGATATCTTTCAGTTCATCCTGAATGGCCTGGGCGTTCGGATTGTCCGCCGGGGTCAGCTTACCGCCGTTGGCGATAAAGTCATGACGCTGGAAGTAAGCCTCACGCACCAGAATGTAAGGATCGGAAGACTGACGCAGCAGGCCGTCGGAATCCAGCAGCTGAGCGCGTGTCTCAATCCCTTCTACCGCCCATTTGCCGATCGACATCGGCCAGGTCAGCCAGGAGAGCACCGGATAGAGGCCATCGGCCATATCGCCACCTTCGTCACGCAGGGTAAAGCTGCCGTAGAATGGCAGTTGCACATACGGGCCATAGCCGACGCCATAGTGGCCGAGCGTACTGCCGAAACGATGCGGTTCAACGCGCTGCAGCTGCGGATTAGCCATCCCGGCGACATCGATCAGCCCCCCCATCCCGAGGATGGTGTTCAGGAAGAAGCGGGTAAAGTGGACCATACCTTTATACGGGTCGCCCTGCAGGAAGGAGTTCACCATCACCGCCGGCTCTTCCAGGTTGCTGGTGAAGTTGCTTAAGCCATTGCGCGCCGGCTGCGGAACATAGTCACGCCATGCCACCGCGACGGGACGAAGCACGTAAGGATCAACCACGTTAAAGTTGAAGTCAAACATCGTGCGGTTAAACCCTTCTAACGGGTCTGAGCGCCCCTGCGGCCGATCGCCAGAGCTGGAACTGGCACATCCCACCAGCAATGTGGCGCCAAGCGCAAGCGCCGACAGGCGATAATTCATAGATGTCTCCCTGGTTTTTATGGCTATCGCGAGTTGCCATCCATGACGGAAAGACAACGTTTCCGCCCGTACAGATGTGAGCGATTGTAACAGCACGTTGAACGATGTCTATATCACCCAAGTTGTTGATTTGATCATAGCCTGGGAATAACGAGATCGCGGGGCTCCTATTCTAGCGGAGCGACAAAAATCTGACGTTACCATTTTTGCGATTTCAGAGTATGCCCAGCCAGACGCCAGGTAAAGCCGCTACGCTATTACTATACAGAGTGATAGCGAGGGCCACGAAATGGATGAACTTGATGATAACAAATTAAAGCCAGCGGACGACGAACGTGAGGTCGAAAGTGAAGAAAAGCAGCGCGGGGAGGAGATAGAAGTGGATGAAGACCGTCTTCCCTCGCGGGCGATGGCGATCCATGAACATATTCGTCAGGAAGGGGAAAAAGAGATGGAGCGCGATGCGCTGGCCCTGCTGTGGTCTGCGATTGCGGCCGGTATGTCGATGGGCGCCTCGTTGCTGGCGAAAGGGATTTTTCACGTCAAGCTGGAAGGGATCCCGGGAGGGTTTTTACTCGAGAACCTCGGATATACCTTCGGCTTTATTATCGTGATTATGGCCCGCCAGCAGCTGTTCACGGAAAATACGGTCACCGCCGTACTGCCGGTGATGCACAATCCCACCCCCGGAAACGTCGGTTTACTCATGCGGCTATGGTCTGTGGTGCTGGCGGGCAATCTCATCGGCACCGCGGTGGCCGCATGGGCCTTCAATTATATGCCTGTTTTTGATGAGCCGACCCGCCAGGCCTTCGTCAGCATCGCCGAAGATGTGATGAAAAACAGCCCGACGGAGATGTTCGCCAATGCGATTATTTCCGGCTGGCTGGTCGCCACCATGGTCTGGATGTTTCCCCTCGCCGGCGCAGCCAAGATCGTGGTGATCATTCTGATGACCTGGCTTATCGCCCTGGCGGATACCACCCATATCGTGGTGGGCTCGGTGGAGATCCTCTATCTGGTATTTAACGGAAGCCTGCCCTGGAGCGACTTCATCTGGCCTTTCGCCCTGCCGACGCTGGCGGGTAATATCTGCGGCGGGACATTCATCTTCGCACTGCTGAGCCATGCGCAAATCCGTAACGACATGAGCAACAAGCGAAAAGCGGAAGCCCGCGCGCAGGCTGCTGCAAAAGCCAAAAATGCCGACCGGGCATAAAAAAAGCGCTTAGAATGGCGAGGGTTTAAGCAGTCAGACAGTATAGCTCTTACTCAGGCGGGCGAAAAACGCTATACTCGTGCCGCCTTGTCCCCTTAGTTAAATGGATATAACGAGCCCCTCCTAAGGGCTAGTTGCAGGTTCGATTCCTGCAGGGGACACTTTTCTCTAGTCTCCCATAGTCTCACTTGGTTCACGAATCATCAGTAAAATCGCCGCCCTCGCTACCACAACAGTCTCCTGTAGTTTTTCTTAGTGCATTGACAGCCACACCTTTTGGCGGGTAAAAAACGAGTAAAACAACTTTACCCACCGGAATTTTACCCATGCTCACCGTTAAGCAGATAGAGGCCGCCAAGCCTAAAGACAAACCATACCGCATGCTCGACAGCAATGGCCTGTACCTGTACGTTCCGGTGTCTGGCAAAAAGGTGTGGCAGCTGCGATACAAGCTCGACGGCAAAGAGAGAGTGCTGACCGTGGGCAAATACCCACTCATGTCATTGCAGGAAGCCAGAGATAAAGCGTGGACCGCAAGGAAGGATGTTTCTGTCGGGGTCGATCCGGTTAAAGCCAAAAAGTTGTCTGTGAAGGACAATTCATTTTCAGCTATTTATCATGAATGGTACGACCACAAGCGGCAGGTTTGGTCAGAAGGATATGCTGATGAGCTTTCTCGCATGTTCCGTGACGATATTCTGCCAATGATCGGATATCTGGAAATACAGGACATTGAGCCGATGCAGATACTGGAGGTGATCCGGAGGTTTGAAGAACGTGGGGCAATGGAGAGGGCAAATAAAGCCAGAAGAAGATGTGGCGAGGTATTCAGGTATGCAATCGTTACAGGCAGGGCCAAATATAATCCGGCTCCTGACCTTGCTGATGCCATGAAGGGATATAGAAAGAAAAACTACCCTTTCCTTCCTGCAGATCAGATACCGGCATTCAATAACGCGCTATCTGGCTTTTCCGGAAGTATTATTTCGAAAATTGCCACACAGGTTTTGCAATATACTGCGCTGCGTACAAAAGAACTCCGTTCTATGCAATGGGAAAACGTCGACTTTGAAAACAGGATAATAACCATCGACGAAGAGGTAATGAAAGGGCGCCGTGTTCATGTAGTTCCGATGTCAGATCAGGTAATAAATCTTCTGAATACTCTCAAACCGATCACAAGCCCTGTTTCCTCTTTTGTGTTCGCCGGGCGGAATGATAAGAAAAAGCCCATCAGCGAGAATGCCGTATTATTAGTTATCCGACAGATTGGCTATGAGGGGCTGGCGAGCGGGCACGGATTCCGCCATCAGTTCAGCACAATAATGAATGAGCATGGCTGGCCAGCGGATGCGATTGAAAAACAACTCGCGCACACCGCCAGCGGGTCAATCCGTGGAATTTACAACCATGCTCAGTATCTGGATAAACGCAGGGAAATGATGCAGTGGTGGGCTGATTACATCGATGGTCGCGCAGGCGAGTAATCAATCATGCACAACCTGCCTGTAGCGTGAGCCATCAGTTACCGATGGCTATCCAGTTGAAGTTATCGACGTTCGCTGTAGTGGTCCCTCCGGCTATCCAGCCATAAACATCCACTCCCGTTTTGGTCAGGTTTGAGAAAGACACAAAACGAGCTGCTGCATCAGAGTTTTTTACAGGCACAAAAACCAAAGCAGAGTTTGGGAATGGCGTAGGGAAGACAACGCTACCTGAAGGTGAATTAATAACTCCAGAGCCAAACTGAATAATCAGCCCGCCATCAACATCTGGAATCCTTATATAATCAGAGGCGCCGAATATTCTCTTTGCAAACCCTAAGTTTGATAACGCCTGGTCGACGGCTTCGCTACCAGCGTCTTTTATTTCTGAGAGGTTATTAGCAATTTGCAAGCAGGATGTGAAAGTTCCTGCGGTCATCAAGTTCGCAACAATATCGTTTGTTGACCATACTCGCGGAGTGGTCCCCTCCTGCCCACGAATTACCGTCATCACATCACCAGAAACAGACGTGACGTGCATGATTTCGGAAATGGTTTTTGTGGCTGCATCGGTTATCGTTAATTTGAAATAACTCTGGCCAGATACCGGAACGGGGAATAAAGCCCCCGCTCCCGTACCGACGGTAATAACTGTAGCGGACGCGCTAATACCAGCAGCGAGAACACTTTTTGCGTTATTATTGGCTAATAGAGTCAGCGCCATATATACCCCAGTTAAATAATAGAATTATCAGAACGAACATCGCATATAGTGAACGTCACGACGCCGATGACAGTAACATCGTCCAGGGCTGCACCCTCGATCACTTCACCATCTTCGGTAATCAGCGACCTTCCTCTCAGCGTGGCAAGTTCCGTCGCGCCTCCGTGCTGGATCAGAACCTGGCTCCCCTGTTTTGGCTTCAGGGAGATATCCAGCACAACGTAACCGCCAGACCGTTCGAAGAGCAACGTATTAGGCCCAACATTGCAGATCGAATTGACAGACAGTCGCTGCTCGACGTAATCCGTCGCGGGTGAAGGAAAGCCCATTAGATCACCCTCCCCATGTTGGCCATCATCCACAGCCTGTTTTCGCTATGGTCCGGCGTCTTATCGACAAAATACGTCTGTTCGCGTGCGATCCAGGAGTTCGCCTCCACCTCGGTAAAGTGAATGCCGCGCCGGCGAAGCGCAGTAACGAAGTCTCGGGTGTACAGGTACTGGTAGCCTTTGGCGTTGCACAATACCGCCTCGCGGAAAGCCGCGGCGATGTCTGACTCTCGAAGCATGATCTTCCCTCCGATAGATACTGTTTTTATATACAGTATTTTTCCCGGAGGTTCAGATCAAGAGAGATAGCGCCTATCAATTTTACCATCAGGCGCAACTCAATGATTATTTTGGCCCAGGCCAAATACCAGCCGCAACTCCCACTGAGTTCCTCAGCCAGTTCATCACCGCTGTCATATTGCTGCTGCCGACATTGCCGCTGTAAATCAATACCGCAGACAGGTCTATAGTGGCAGTTAAGAAATCCGTGTCTGAATAGGTTGTGCCAATCCTTAACGTTCTTGATGACACCGACCTTCCTGACATTACCACGTCAGTATGACCGGGGTCGGTTGTCTCGCTCATTGTCCAGGTACCAATGGTCAGCCCACTATCTGTGATTAGTGCCCCATACACGTGGTACCCGCCGGCTACAACATCAGTAGTCCTGCTGGCCTGAGTTACGGCATTTGCAGATGACTGCGCGTAGAAGGACACCTGAGCCGTAGACCCAGACCAGCGGTCCATCAGCGTATCGCCTGTGGTTCCGCTCCCGTCTTTCTGGTACGACGAGACGGCGATCCCTGTAACACCAGATGCAGGCTGACGCCCCATCGCTATAATCGTAACTGATGTCTGAGATGGAATTTGCGTGTCGTAATAACCAGCCCTAGTTAGAGTTGCATATTTGTTTTGCGTTGAAATTTCGCCAACTGGTAGCAGTGGCAATGAGTTATTAGCAAAATTGAATGTGGGGTCTGCATTTCTGCTGCCCAAAAAATATGAGCCCAGCAATCCTGTTTTATAAGGGACATCATTCATTATGCTGAATAACTCAAAATCGCTAACCAGCGGGCCATTGTAGAAATTAGCGCCAGGGATAACTAGAGCCATTATCTTATCTCCAGGAAATGTTCATTAATTTGATTCATGAGAAATCTCGCGCCATTTGCATTAAAGTGAAGAGCGTCGTTCCATAACCCTTGCGCATTGCTTTTTGCGTAAGGAACGTTCAGAAAATCAAACAAAGAATAGAATTCAACGCCTAAAGTTGTAGCCACTTCCTGCATTATATTTTTGAATTCAGATAGTGGGTTATCCCCTGTCGAGTTGGTCTGCGGAGGGGCCACCAGGATAATTCCAGAATCTGGACACGCCGCTTGCCACGACTGAACCCATAGAGTCAGGCTGATTTTGAAGGTATCCAATGATTCATTTAACCGATAATCATTAGTGCCAATTATCAGGACAAGCAGATCAGGATTAACAAACGACGCTGTCTGAGACAGATATGGCAAAGTTTTAACGTATTGCCCGGCAGTAATGCTGCCGTTACCCATTTTATTTATTTCAATACCATTACCTGAACCGACGCTGTAAAATCCATATATAACTACAGTTCCTACATTTCCTATCAGGTCGATGTTTATCGTCGTTGCCGAACTGATTGTAAGACCTGAAATCAATACGCTAACTATTGCATTAGTCCCACCTCCTGAAATCACCACCGGAGAGCCACCGTTAACTGTATAACGGAATGTTCCATTTCCGTCGTAGTAAAATATCCTGATTGATGTAGCAAACAGATTCCCGACGCTCATCACGGCTGCAGTGCCTGTCGCATAACAGTATTGACCGTCCATTGATGTTGGAAATGGCGGATTTGCCGTTGTTCCAGACGCATCATAAACAGTCCATCCGTTTTTGGTTAGCGTTACGTCATTTAACAAGCTGTTGCCAGTTACGTTCAACTGCAACCACCCCTCACCAGATTTACCATATTTCCCCTGTAGATAGGTGGCGAATTGCTGAGGGATAGCTCTGTTCTCTGCCCAGGAATCTCCGCTAAACCCAATTTTTAAATTAGTTGATACTGAATTATCTAATTTTGATTTTTTTGCACGATACAGCCAGAGTGTTTTACCTGAACTAACAACTTGTTGCGGTATTTTCGATAATGTTTCATCTACAATGGGCCCCGTAATATCCGGATGTAACGGGATGCTATTCCACAACCCATCCTCTTGCCAGGCAGCAGCGCGAGGCTGAGGTGAATTATCCATAATTAAAACGGTTTTGTTTGGCGCTGTCGTTGGGCTAGCCAAATTCTCAGAAACGAACTCCTCGCTAGCCATACCCTCCTGCACCTGATCAACTAAATCCTGATGTAACGGGATGCTATTTAATTTTCCTTCTTCCACCCAAATCGCAACGCGGGGATTGGCAGAGTCATCTATTATTAGCGGGGTCTTTTCTGGTGGTGAATCAATTATTTTTAATTGTTCCCTGGCAAAAGAGTCAACACTCTCAACGAAAGATTGAGATGGCATTTTACGGCCGGTTGCTGTCAACGTTCCGGAATTATTTATTACCTCAATGGCCAATGCGCTATCATCAGGGCTACGGTAAAATGCAGTAGAGCCTGACAGAATATTTCCAGCGTCTGCATCAGCCTGCGCAGCCGCCAGCGTAGGGAATTCGCGGATTGTACCTGTTATGGCCGCTGTACCAGGCTGCTTCGCCTGCAATACGGCCACGCCTGCTTTGTTTTGATACTGACATGCAGCAGAAAGCGCATCTGGCCCCTGGGCTACCCAGAAAGACTGGCCGTCAGTAGTCGCTGCTAAGCCTGCAATGGTGCCATCGGGATCGCTAGCGGTCTTATAGAACGTGAACTTATTCCGTGCGTAGTCAGAAGCATCACCTGCGTACTCTCCAGCCTGCTCCGCTGATGCAGCTGCCTGCTGGGCATATTGAGAGATAATGTTCAGCGTATCTGCCGTCATCATGTTGGCAACCATATCATTGGCCAGCCATGCGCGCGCCAGTGTTCCTTCCTGCGCACGTTCAATCGTGAAGATGTCCCCAGCCTTGGCTGTCACGTTCACGATCTCAACCTGTGAGCCAGTGGCGGCATCGGTGAGCGTAAGTTTAAAGTAGCTCTCGCCTGCCACAGCATCAGGGAACTCGGCACCAGTTCCAGCGCTAACGATCAGCGACGTGTCGGTAGCGCTGATAGCAGAAGCCAGCGTGCTTTCTGCGTTGTTTGTAGCCAAAAGGGTTAGTGCCATGTCTCCTCCGGGATATAGGCATAAAAAAACCCGCCGAAGCGGGTTATTTTTTGTTGATTACTCTTGTTTTAATATGCGTTTCGTATCGTTGTTGTTGCATCATCAATTCCGTTCTTGCTTAGAATCCAACATGATCTTGCAACATCAGCAAATTGACTTCTTACTTCAGGTGATAACCCTGGCTCTTGGTTAACGTCATTTAACATTTGCTCCAAAGAAATCCCTCGCCTCTGACCGATACCAGCAGCACGGCAAAGGTTCCTTATATACAAATCAAACTCAGCTTGGTCATATTTATTTCTGGCCATAACCAAGTAATAAACGCTATTGAGTTCATTCGATGCATTCATTACTTCCCTGCTTCTAACACATGAAACGTCTTTGTCGCACTTCTGATTATTTAGCCTATCAACCTCTTTTGAATAGTAATCATAAGTGCAACTTTCATCTTTTGAGTTGAAGCAGGTTAAAACAAGACCATTAAGAAATGCTTCATTCTCGCCATTCAAACCAATTAACTCATTCCTTATTTTTGGGAAATTTTGCAATTGATTATTATATGATGGCATCCATTTAATTAAGGCATCTCTTTTTTCTTGCAAAGTTTCAGCAGAAGAGAAATCTCTAGATTTTTTATAAGCATTCGTTCCACATCCAGCAAGAAAAAATGAAATTGTTAATACAAGTATCATTCTTTTCATAACGACCCCGGAGAATTTTATTGACTCATAAATTCTACACTATTAGTGCATTGCATCAATCAATAATCTCAACGGTTACTGTCTGATAGAAAGGCATGTGCAGCAGGCCGCTATCCATGGCCTGCTTGAAGAAAATGGCGAACTCGAAATCCTCGGTGATCACAAAGGCCGTGTCCTTCTGGTTGTACTTCCTGGAGTTATAGGCAGATGCGTTGTAGATAGCGCTCCGCGTGAACCTGCGGCGCCCCTTATAGATGGATATCACGATCCCGCCATCCACAAACTGGATCGATATACTCCACCGCTGGTCATTGAGGATATCGGTGCCATTCACTCCCAACAGGAACCGCAGAACACGCCGCTTTATCCATGGAATAGAGAAATAGAAGCCGTCACCTTTGTAAAAATTCCAGGTCATGATCCGCTTAAAAAGGTCATCGGAGACAACAACCTGGTTCGACTGGTCAATCACCCGGTACTCATTGAATGCCAGCTGGTTAAATTCGAAGGTGTTATATGGGCCTATCTCCTGCTGTTCGCTGCTGGAAATCACCGGCGGCAACACGCCATAAATGCCATGGGCAATCCATCGGAGTTGATCTCCGGTGTTGTAGTCACCGATGAAAATCGGCAGGTTGGCATTAACCATCCAGTCATAAATGCCCTGCGCCATCGAGTTATACGCAGTAAAAAACGCCCGCAGATTGTCATCGTCGTTGTATTGCGTATACATATACGACCGGATGATATCGTCCAGCATGCTACGCCCCTGTTACGATCACGCCATCCGACGCGATATAAAAATAACTGAACTTATCGCCGCTGATGATATTCGTCCCGGCATCCGGTGGCGTTATCACACCATTGATGGTGACCACGACGTTTAAAGTGCTGATCAGCCCCATGTCGATTGTCGAGTTAATCGCCTGTAAGAATGCGTCTTTCAGGTTGTTAACGTTCAGCGGTTTCCCGGCGAATATGCCATTCACATACTGAATCGTAGGCGCCGAGACCAGAGAGGCGACCGTGGCATCAGTCAGGTAGTTAACGCTTTCAGTGCCCCACTGATACGTCACTGTTACGCGCTGCAGCAATGGAGTCACGAATGGGATCACGTAATTATCAGGCCAGTCATTCACCGTCACGGTATTGTTTCTGACGTTCGGCGTCACCTCGCCGCCGCCTCCCCAGGTCCCGGATGAAGTGGTGTCAATCCCGATGGAAAACGTGTGAGGAGACAGTACCGTCACGGTCAGAGGGACGTCATTAATACCCGTCATCCCGGTAACGCCAGTGATCCGGATAACCTGACCGTCAGTGTAACCATGAGTCAGGTCTGTGCTGACGACGCCAGGATTTGCATTCGTGATCCCCGTTACGTTCAGTGAACACCCTTTCAGCCGGCTGATATCCCCCGCAGACTTATAGAGCGCGCCAGCAATATCGTAAATATCACCGCCGGCACACATGACTATCCACTTATCCCCGTCCTGAATGACAGAAACCAGGCGCGCCTGCACGTTATCAAGGCTGGTGAGATATTGCCGGATAAATCCAGGATATCCCTGAACGGTAGCCATCTGCGCCTGCCATACGCGATCACGAAACTGATAGTTCGTTTCTGGGTCAGCACCCGGAGTGCCGGCGATCGGGTTGGTGCAGGTAATGGTGACGTCAGACGGTAGACTGGATATGATCTGGTTAACCGTATTTACCTGCACCGCCCAGGTCCCGATCTCCGTTCCCTCGCATGATACGCTAGCAGATACACCGGACGACGAGATTATCGTCGCATCACTAACGGAATACGTATGTGTGCCATCAGAAACAATAAACCCCTGTGGGATAACAAATCCCGCGGGGCCGGAAAACTGAACCGGAACTGTTGTTGTGCCAGCCGTTTTCTGCCCAGGGATACCAGCCTGCTGTGCGAGAAGCTCCAGCATGGCCAGGTTAGCCTTTAGTGGCCCCACCGAGTTAATCAGGTCAACCCTCGCCTGATCGCAGACGATAAGTGCGCCGACATCAGTGCTGGCCACGTCTTCAATCAGAGAGCCAGGCAAATCCGTGGTGAGTCCCGGAGATAACGCAATTGCCTGTGAAACGAGCTGTGCTCTTAGTTCTTCCGGCGTCAGAGGAACCGGGCCTGCTGACGTATAGCTGACTGGTAAATCGCTCATACGGCCACCTGTGTAATTATTTTTGAACCTGCGTTTGTGATTGCCGAGATGTTATAAACAGGCGGGTCGTCGCTGATTAGTGCAATCTGCAGCGAGGAAAAATACTGGCTGAACTGTTTTTGAATACGGTTTACGTAATACGTCGGCAGGATTTGCTGGATCACCGACCCGGCGGCCGGTATTCCGTTGTTCGCATAAAAGGGCGACTCCTGCGGCGCCAGTTTCAGATTCTGGATCAGAGTGGTCAAATACACCGAGTCATTAAACCCATTTTCGTCGGTTTCCACCAGGACCCACTTCCCCTCAGAGTTTCGGCCATAGGTTCTCACTCGGTGATACTCCCGTTAAACGTTGAAGTCGGCCCCCCGGTATCATTTCCATCGTTGCCGTTTGAATGTTCATGGCTGTTCAACCAGGCCAGAAGCGATTGCCACCCGGCGTGCATGATTGCCGGGCTGGTGCTGGCCACAGAGTCCTGCAGATGCCCTGCCTCGCCTGAAATGCTCCATTTTGTCCCGATTAGTGAGATGACCGTCCCGCCAACGGTGACGGTGAAGCTGTCAGGTGTGGAAATAGCGATGCTGTCAGGCTTCAGGAGAAAAGTAGTATTGCTGCCGCTGTCGCGCAGCGTTACACCCTCCGGCCCGTATACCGTCACCACCTGTCCGTCGACGTCCTGCCACTCGGTATTGCTGATCGGCAGATAAACCAGTGCGCTGAGGTTCGTCGGCTGAGTCAGATCGGCAACGCCGCCACCCAGGCCGCTCATTCCGCCGATATAGGTATCAGCAGGGATCACAATCCCCCGATCTCCTGGCTGCATTGGATAGCGCACATACTCCGGGCCAAAGAGAGGAATGGTTACCTGTGGCAAGGTGAATGGGATATTAGTCAGGCTGAACGAGACAGTGATCATTTTCCCTGACTGCCTGACGACAGTTGCAGGCAATACCTTCCCGACCAGCTCCATTGCTTCGGCAATTTTCACTTCAGCGAAATTATTCATGCTCTTGGCGAAGTTAAGCCGCTGACTAATAGTCATGATCAGGCCTCCTGCGTCACATACGCCTCGAAGATGGTTACCCAGCTTGCAGCGTCTGGCTGCCTGCTGTTTCCTACACATCTGCAGGTCTGCACAGCGAACACGCCGGAAAAGGCGCTTTTATTGCGATACTGAGAATATGATGAGGCCTGCGTTACTGCCATTGCGCCTGCAGGCATCCTCACGTAGTCACCCACCTGAATATCAGCCCTCATTACGCAGGTGATCATTACCCGGTTGTATTCAATCCACACCGGCTGGCCGACGAGATCGGTAAACTCGAGCTGAATGGGAGTTTTCTTTTTCTCAGTAGCGGCGCTGTCCCATACCCTGATCTCTTTCCCCGGGAACATGGCCATTTCCACGCCGAGATAATTCTCATCACGGATAATGCTACGGCTCAGGTTTTTCAGGTTCGACGCAAGCTGCTGCATGGTCGAGCAGTAAATCGGGGAATCGTAGTTCAGAACAAGCAAATCGCTGATGTTGATATTTATTTTGTATTCCGGGAAAGCGCGTTGAAGCGCAAAAAACAGTGCCACAGACAGTTTTTGCCCCTTTATCCACGGCATTGTAATGTTCGCCGGCTTATCCACTGAGCCAGCCCCAGCCGTAATAATCATGTCCAGAGACAGATCGAGCCCCTGCCAGTTACCGAATGGTTGTTGAATAATGCCTTCCAGAATCATCCCGCTCTGGGAGGATTTGGCCAGCGGCAAACCTTTCGACATACCGACAAATCCCTTAATGGTCATGCCGAACATGTTTTGCTCTGCCTGCTGCATTTCTTTAATGCTGACGCCATACACCCTTACGAGACTTGACCCTATAGGCGTGGACATTCCATATCGCTGAATGTCGAACTCCACCATCAGGCATCCAGGGTTATAATTGCCATAGGCATCAAGGCTTTTGTATTGGCGGTATAACTTCCCTTTCTGGTCAAAAATCTGGAAATCGTAATACCTCATCAGCTGGTCACCTCAATTACGCCGTTTTGCTCCCGCCAGATCATGGTTGTTCCGGAGAAAACGCCAGCTATCAGATTTATACCGGTTCCATTGGTAGAGCCCACTGCGGGGGTGTTCAGAATGGTATTGCCGGAATTGTCGGTGATCAGGATGTACCAGCGTTGTGCAGCGATATTCCACTTCACCTGGCAGTTATAAACTGTTCCATCCAGTGTCGGAGTAAAAGCTACGCTCTCTCTTTCATTGCCGGTAAACGTGTAGGTATCCGTCGTCATAGGCCAAACTCCCCGCTCAGCTTACCGATGAGGCCTACTATGTCATTCGCGGCGCCTGACACGGTGCCGCCGAGAGAGGTATTCCCGAGGGCTGCGACAGTGTTTGTCCATGACGCATCCGTTTGCCGGGTTCCTCCATCGATTTTGCTCAGGAAACTGTTAACCGCCTGCTCGGCGCCTGTTTCAGATACCAGCGGCTGCTCAAAATCCCATAACCAGGATCGCTGAGGGACAGCCTCATTAAAACTGGTCATGTCCTTAACCGTACGCAATATACAGCCGCTATAAAACAGCGCTGGCGTAGCGACGATATAGGTTCCGCCAAGGTTTGCATGCGCCTGCAGAACAGCTTGCAGCGCACTGAGAGTGACGAATTTCGTCATCGCTCCAGTATTTTCATTCACCGGAGCATCCATCATCAACGCAATGCGCAAAGGCTGAGCAAGTAGCGCGTTAGCGGCAACGGTCTGGTTAGCAAACGGATATTTGGCGATGTCGTAATCGACCATCGCCCCGCCCTGAACCGGCTTCCAGTGGCAAAAATATTTATCGAGGTCAGTAAGGTTGAATGCGCCGCCCAAAAGCCCTGTGACAAAGCTCGCGCTCTGCGTCAAAGCTACAATGGGCAGCATTCCGCCGGGGATGCTCTGCGCAATCCCGTTGCACAGAATCACCGGCGAGACTTCAAAACCCAGCTTATACAGTTCGCGAGTGAATCCCATATCTATCGCACTCCGCTAAGAAGGGCGCCGGAGACAATGGCGTTCCCGCCCGTGTTGTTGTAAACGACGATCTCCCTACCGCTATTACCGTGGTTATCGACGATCTGCTGCAGGAGCTGGTTAGTTTTCGAGGTATTTTTGGCAATCTCTGAACTATCGACGCCAGAAGCGTCATTGTTCTTCGGTGCGCCATACATCGCAGCATACTTTTCCCTGATTCTTCCGGGATAAGCCCTGTTTTCTGCACTACCGCGGCGGCTTCCGCCGTTGTAATAACGCAGCGCCTCGTCGAGATCACCATTCGCGCTCTGCATCGACCAGGAGAAAACTCGGGCTCCAGCCATGATGTTGTCCCGCGGGTCAAATGGATTCTCTCCCGGCAGGAAGTTGCCGGGCATCACCTGCATTAACCCTTTGGCTCCCGCCTTGCTGACAGCATTTTGGTCCCAAGAGGATTCCCCCGCGGTAATGGCTTTAAGCCAACGCGGGTCGACGTTGTACTTATTGGCTGCATCAAGGAAATACTGGTCATACTCCTTCGGCGCTGTTCCGCTCCAGCTGTAGAGGTGGCGAGTCAGCCATTTCGAAAATGCTGGCGTGTTAGGATCGCTGAGACCGCCTTTTACGAAGTGGTTTCCGCCGGCATCGGTCTGGACGTCATTATTCAGGAATGAGGACCCGGACTTGATATCGTCCATCGCCGACGATCCGCCATCGAGCCAGCCGAGCACTTTCATGATGACGCGCCCCAGCCGCTCAACGCCCGACATAAACGACTCAACGTCGCTTTTGAACGTCGGCGAAGCCAGGTAGTTACCGAACCGCTCAATGCCAACGGCCAGCGCATCAATCCACTTGCCGAGTTCGGGGGATCTCAGGACGGTATCGATCGCGCCTGACAGCGCATCAGACAGCTTGCTCAGTTGCGGCGTGAGCGGCCCCAGGCCACGCACAAACGTGTTTCTGATACTCTGGCTGCTGTAGTCGAGCTGGACGTTAAAATCCTGCCACTGGCGCGCCTGCTGGTCGGTAATTTGCAACATGCGCGCATCCTGCTGCGCGCGCTTCTCCATGGCGGTGATCTCCTCATCGCTCATGTTTTTGAAGCGGTTCAGGTCGTCCAGCGTAAAGAAGTTTGTCAGGCCGTGCGCCTGTGCGCCCTGCAGCGTGCTGCCGTTCTGCACGAAGATATCACGGGCGTTGCGGATCATCTGTGGGAGCAGTTTTGCAGGGTCCTGGTCGGGATTGTTAATCCCCATCGCCTGAAACGTCCAGCGCTTCGACAGGTCCATTTGTGAATCGCGGATAGCGCCCAGCGTCCCCGCCGGATTACCCAGCGCTTTCTGGTAGTTTATGGCGGTGGAATCAAGCGCGCCGATACTCGTCCCGAGTCCGAGAGAAGTAAACCGCTGGGCGCCGGTGGTGGCCGCCAGGCGGTTGATGCCAAACAGGCCGCCAACGCCCAGGACGCCGGTAAATATCCCGACAATGCCACCCCAGGACAGAAGGCTGGCTGTTGCCTCCTTGATATGCCCTGCCAGCGATTTAGCGTCTTTCGTCGCATCGCTGAGGAAGCCCTTCGCAGATCGGGTGCTTTTATTGAATTCGTCCTGCTTTTTCTTCGAGTCTTCCAGGTTGGTATTGAGCCGATCGATACCGCTGTTGATGGTCAGAATAGCATCGGCCACGGCATTAAACTCCGCGCCTAACCCCTTCGCCTCGCCTTTGGCCTTTTCGGTCTGCTTGCTGCTTTCGCCAATACCAACGGCAGCTACCCGCCAGGCTTCCGGTAAATCATCCAGCGCGCTCTGGTATTCGCGAAACCTTTCCATAAACGCGACAAACTTGTCGTCATTTACGTCAATGTCGACGATCGACTTAGCTACCATTGAAGAAACCTCTTTCTTTGAGCGCGGCGAGAAGGTAGCGCTGCCGGTACTGCGCCGGGCTGGCATACTCCTCGCCGGTGATCTCCCTTATCACCTGCCAGAAGCCCTCATTAGACGCCCAGTCTAAGAGGGTATAAATGACGTTTCCGGCGGGGCATTCTGGGTCGGGGTATCGGTAACCGGCTTCGACGTCTGCAACGAATCGCGGAACGCCGTAACGCTCGATGAGGTTAGTTGCCCATCGTACATTTTGATCACCGTTCCCACGGTCGGCGCGATCAGGTTTGCCTTCTGAATAGCAGAGGAAACCATAAAAAAAACCACTTCGCCTTCGACCTCGCGATACTCGTCAGGGTCGATAATCCCCTGATTGAATGCGACTTCAAGAGGCGTAGTTTTCCACTGGCCGCCGACGTTGTGGATAACGACCGTCAGTCGCTGAATTTCATCAACGATGTTCGGGCCAGTCCGACCGTTATCAATTTCCGCTTTCAGGCTCTGCCTCAGCATCATCGCGGCGATTCTGGCGGCGCCAAGACCACCAACCTGCGAGATGAATTTGGTGAACAGGTTCCCCAGCAGGATGCAGTGTTCTTCCACCACCTCATAGGGGAACGGCGTCACATGCAGGTAGACGATCGAGCCGTCTTCGCGGGTAACGCTGGTGACCAGATTCAGTTTCTTGTCAATTTTCATGCATTACACCCACATGTTGTCGTTGGTGACCATATAGCCACTGATGGTTACCACAAAAGCCGGGTCCATCCCGCTGAAAGCCAGCTCGTTGAAGTTGACCAGGTAGCAGTTGAGCAGCGTGATATTGCCGAACGTCGTTGCATCCGGCGTCACCACGATTTCACCCAGCGACGTGTCGGTTAAAAAGCGCTGCCGGTAGCTTTCGCCCAGTCCCTGAGTTTTCAGGAGATGCACGGTCAGCGTTACCTGCTGATACGGTGCCTGGCTGCCGACGGTGCCGGTCATCGTAGGGATGATGTCGGTCGCCGGGCCGTCCGGACGCAGGCTAATGCCGTCCTTTGCCAGGTACGACGCCGAGACGTTCAGCGCCGGTGTGTCCGTGACGGAAAGAGCCCCGCGTACGCGGTTAAGGAAGCCCTGCGGTACTAATGGGTTCGCCATTTTTTACGCCCCTACAAAGTTGCTTACGTTCACGTTAAACGTGAGGGATTCAAAGCCGCGGCGCGGCGTCGTGACGGCGCTCAGCCCGTTATATTTGCCCTCCTGGTAGTCGGAGGGGTTCAGACTGTTGTAGTTACTGAACGGCACGGCGTTGATCACGGCGTTGCCGGCGTAAGTGCCTTTGTCATACTCGGTGTTGAAATCTTCCTGCGTCAGTTGCGTGTCGATGACGCGACCGAGGATCAGCCCGTAGCTGATGCCATTACGCAAGGTTTTCAGAGCGCGACGCTGCAGGCGGTCAATGCCCTTCTGCTCGTAGTACAGCGGGTTAACGGTCGTGTTGGAGCCGTTGATGATTTCATTTGCCAGGTCGAGCTCAAGGTTGATCGCCGTCCACGCCACCGAATACCAGTAGTTGAACGGGTTACCGTCGAGCATGCGGCCGGTAAACAGCACTTTGTTGCTGAGGCCACCTTCGGCGCCGGTGCCGATGTAGTTGATGTTGTTGTCCTGCAGCGACTTCAGCAGTGCGCTGTTCCCTTCCAGCGGGTACGCGGTCAGGCCGTACATAAAGCGGTACGACATCGGCGGTACCATGTTGCTCGACCCCGGGTCGTTCGCCAGGGATGACTGGAACGGGCCGGCCATGGAAAACTCGCTTGCTGGAATGTCCGGAGCCTCGACGCCGGACAAGACAGTTTTGTATTTCGTCGCCACCCAATCCAGATAGGTCGCGATCGTTGTGGTGACGAAGAAGTAAACCAGACTTCCCGGCGAGGTATAGAGGCTGGTCAGGGTTTTAAATTCATCGACAGAGTCCCATTCACGCGGCACCAGATAGGAGAAAAACTTCTGGTAGGTGTTACCCATGGAGACGTCTTCAGCGATGAAGGTTGTCAGTGCTGCGACAGCTGCCTCCATGGACACGGCACCAAGCTCCAGAACATAAACAGCCCGCGTTTTACCCTGGGCCCAGAACGAGGTATTCATCTGTGAAATTTCGGTCTGTACTACCGTTTTTACCGTACCCATTGCCGTTGCGGTGCCGGGGTTGGTCGTCAGCGGATAGGTGAAGGTGTTGGCACCTGTCACCGTAGCGGTATAGGCGCCATTGTATCCCGCTGGAGTCGCGCCGGAGATGATCACCGGGACCTGTGATCCGTTAGTCCAGCCATGAGCGGCTGCCAGCGTGACGGTTACCACGCCAGTAGCCCAAACGAGCGTCGAGATGGTTTTCGCCGGCGCGAGGATGTCGGCCAGGTCGGTTTCACTGGTCAGCAGCTGATATTCACCGGCATTCAGCGTCGTGCCGCCCATAGAAATCATCGCCCCGGTCTTTAACAACTGCGAGGGCTTCGGCGGATTCGTCACCGACACGTTAATATTAACAATTGCCATTTACTTATTTCTCCGGGTCAATGGACGGAATTGCAGACGTGATCAGCTGGCGCGCTAAGTTACGCATCCGTTGCTGGTAATAATTGATTTTGAATTTGATGGTCTTACGCATGGCGATGATGTTGAGCTCGTTCTGAGTGACTCGCTCATCCTGCACGACGGGAATATTCATGATCCCCATCTCCGGGGCATCGCCGGTCGTGTATTCCTGCACATACCGCACAAAGTCTTCAATGCTGGCGTTACGCAGGCCGGTGACCGAAAGCGTCACATCTTCCGATACCAGCTGATACTGGTTTTGCTTCTCGTCCAGATAGAACGCGCCGGCGATCGGTGACGTGTTACTGCATTTCACTGTCGCATAGGGCGGCGAAAGGTTCTGCGTTGAGAGCATCGCCGGGAACATCGGCATGTACTGATTCAGGGCCAGCCAGATCGGCAACGAGCTCGACACCACTACGTCAGAGAGGTCTATGTCATCCGCAGAGTTGATGATCTGCGACCGCATGTGCGGGAAAATCGCCTCTCCGGTGTAGTGGTACAGGTTCGCCGGTTCATTCAGCCCGGTACGCCGGGAGAAAGAGAACTGCACGCCAAAAAACTCGCCGATGTACAGCACCTCTGACCCGATGTCGTTAAACGGGTCGATGTCCGCCTGCGCGGTGAACGTCACCACGTTGCGATCGTACAGCTGCTCGTCGTCCTGAATGGTTTCTGTCGTCAGGTGCAGATAGCCCTTCACATCAACCGTATCCGGCTCATTGTTCGGATCGTCAGACAGAACCGAGGCTTTCACCCAGAACACGAATCCATCGAGCGGAAGCACCTTTCTAATGTACTTCGTGAACGTCACCACCTGGAACCGGCTCAGATCATCCAGCCCCTGCGTCAGGGTAGCGTTAAGCTCGGTTTTGGCGTTCTGTAACTCACTCAGGGAAGGCATTCAGCACCCCGCTTACCCAGGCACGCATAGCTGCCTGATAGGTTCCTGTGTCAATGAACGAAGGGCGCGGCGGCCCCTTTTTGCCTTTAAAGCGCTTCGATATACCCTCAAGCGCGCGGCGCGTTGGAACACCAGGGAGGCCGTTCATCTCGGTGTTATCGAGGAAACCGACAAAGAGATCGTGAACTTTGGACATTGACTCAGCGAGCGGGTCTTTGGCCGGCGGCGCGCCGGCGAACATGTTTTCAAGCGCTGCGGCGAGGTCTTTGCTCATCAGCTCAGCGATGTCGTTCCCGTAGCGGTCAAAGAACGTCTGCATAATCTGATACCTTGCTTCCAGCTCTTCCGCTACGCTCCCCGTCGTGGTGTCCTCGCCCTCGTAGGGGATATCGATAACGCCCAGATGAAAGGTGATCATGACAAGCCCCACAGACTCCCGAACTGCTGAGCGATCATCAGGTAGCGGCGCCCCCACGGGTCCTGGAGCATCTGCAGGTCTGCCAGCGACAGGTCTTTGAAGAAATCAGGTACCAGGCGCTGTGCGCTGGTAGAGTTATCCCCTGCTCCGGTGATAACCCCGGCCTTGAAGTCATTCAACCCATACTGGCTACGGAAATTGGCGAACACGGCCTCTGTCCCGTAATTGATGAGAAACGACGCCCCAAGGTTATAAACCGCGATGCTGTACATGTTCGGCATAACGCACGCGATGTCAGGGTTTACCCATTCAACGGCGCCGCCATAGGCGAGAGAAAAAGACGGCGAGTCGTCGGGAACCTGGTCGGGGGTGATGCCCATATCAGATCGAACGAATTCGATAAATCCCGACAGACTGGTGGTCATTTCTTCTTGCTCCCGGCTTTCGGCGTGACAATTTTCTCGTTGATGGTCGGATCGTCAGAATGGTCATCGCGCCCCTTGGCCTGTTCTGCGCTGAATTCCATGTCACCCTCGTAGCCGATACCGCTTTCGCGCAGTGTGTTATCCAGCGCAGCGACGGATGCCTGCCGGCGGTTATGAGCGCCGCGGGTCAGATGGCCATCGTTATCGCGAATGGTTTTCTCAATAACGCTGGCGGAAACGGGTTTGTTGATGCTGTAACACAGGCCGACAAAGGCCTGGCTCTGGTCGATTTTGGTTGAGTCAACCAGGCCGTAAACCTGATGATGCTGAATAACCGCTTCGACTTCTTCAGTCGAGCCATCCAGAACCTGCATTTGCGAACCGTGCTCAATGGGGATCTGGCGGAGGCGCCCGGTTTCCAGCTGGCGGAAGGTGAAGATGTGGCGCTGCTTGGTAGTGTTGGCGATGTACAGTTTCATTGTTTACCCTCGTAAAAAAGCCCCTGCACAGCGAACCATGCAGAGGCTTAAGCACTTCTCAATTTCGCGTTTTAGGAGCTGTATGCCATCGACAGGATGGTGATAGCTTCCGGACGGACTGCCCAGCCAGCCGTAGAGCGCATTTCTGACAGCACGTCGATAGCGCCCCCGGGGATTGGTGTCGGGATTTCCATCGGTGCCGCCATGTCGGTGAACATCAGGGCATTCGCCGCCAGAGACGGGCTCAGTTTGGCGAATTCGTTGGTGTTTACGGTGGCGTTAACCATCGGCACTTCCACTTCCGGGATGGTGATAACCACCGCGTCAGTACCGCCGGCACCGGCGCCGATCAGCGTGTCGTCGTACACCCAGTCAACCTGAACATTCGCGCCACGGAGAACCTCTTTCACGGTGCCGCCGACGGTATCAGTACCGCCGCCAGGACGCTGATAAGAGGTCAGCTGAACGATCTGCTGAATCTCCATCGCGCCCAGCACGCGCTGCGGCCCGAGGATAACAACACGCTGCTGGCGACCCAGTTGCATGGTGCGGGTCAGCGCGGCCTGTACATGGCCCAGCAGATAGACAGCCATCTGTCCATGGTCGTAGGTCAGCACAGTGGTGTTGCTGTTGCTGTCCGGCGGCAGGGTTTCGGTGGTCGCGCCTGCTGTGTTCAGCAGACCTTCGCCGCCCGCCGGGTTCATGCCGTACAGCAGCGCAGAGCGCAACTGCTGGAAGATGCCCTGTCGCATGCCGAGACGCTGAGCTTCTGGCAGAGCCATGTTCCAGTTACCGGCCGCCGCGACATCATGATGATCGTAAATGCCGCGGCAGCGGAACAGATACGTCGGGGTCTGGATCATCTTCGCATCCAGCGCCACGCTCGGCAGCTGGTTGGCGTTGCCTGACTGGCTGGAGGTCACCTGGGTGCGGATATCCAGGCGGCGCATATAAACGTACTGGTCGCCTACGCCAAGGCGGACCTGCGGGTTACCGCTGGCGATGGTTTCGAACGCACCGGACGCCTGCTGGTAACCAATGATCAACTCCGGCGCAATATACGACGGGTTGACGATGGTGTAGCTGGGGGTAATTGCAGCCATTTAAAGCTCCCGATTAAAGTAAGACCAGCGCGCAGCTGTCGGTGTTGTTCCAGGTAAGGAAGCCCGTAGCGCTGTCATAGCTGACAGTTTTAGAGTTCCCGCTCTCGATGGAGATGACTTTCACCGGCAGGGTGATGTCTGCCTGAGCCACAGCACCGATATTGCCCTGCGTGGTCGCTGAGCCGCCCGGCGCGCTGGCAGGCGCATAGGTGAAGGTTGTCGCATTCGGCACGGTCAGCACAACGACGGTGCCGTTATAGGCCGCTGGAGCTACGCCGCTGATCTTCACGTACTGGCCTGCAGTCAGCCCATGCGCGGAGGCGGTGGTGGCGGTGGCCACGCCGTTCGAATAGGTAACAGCGGTCGTGGCAATGTCAGCACCGGCAAAAGCCGCCGCGGCTGCGGTGGTGACCTGGTTATTGACGAAGTCCCACGCCAGCGGCGTTTTCACCGATGCGCCAGCGGTTCCCAGTGCGACCACCTGCGCTGATGCTTTCAGCGGCACGCGCATGTTGGAGCCAAGGCGGTAGAATGAAACGCTCATGCCGGACGCATACAGCGGAACCGGCGATTGCGGAGTGGTAAGCCCGTTGTGGGCCTGGTTGAAGACGGTGAAGCCCTCGAGCTCAGCCAGTGACACAGCGCGACGAATAGTAGACCCGCGAGGACTGGAGTTCACGCCGGGAAGCAACTCGGCAACCGGCAGACCGCCCCACAGCGGTTTAGTTTCGGTGGCGGCGACGGTACCGGACGCCAGATTAAAGCGGTTTGCCGGATCATCCAGAGCAACGCCCTGAATGAAGCCATCAGACTGCACACCGAAGGAACCAGCGGCATTCGTGGTCGCCATCGGGTTAAGAGATAAATTAGCCATGCTTCAGAGCTCCCGTTAAGCCTGGTTGTTAAAACTGGTGACCTGACGCTTGCCATACTGGAACGGCGCCCAGGTGACGGCGGGATCGCCTTCAAAGGTGCTGATCTGGCGACCGGTAGCATCGGCGCGCTTAATCTCGCGCAACTGCCCAGGACCAACTGACAGGCTGGCCGCTTTCTGCGCATCAGCGTAGATATGCTTTTCGGCCGTGCTCAGCAGTTGCGAATCAGCGATGGCAGAGAGATCGACGGCTTTGTAGTCCGGCGAATGCTCCTGCAGTTGAATCATCAGGCGGCGGCGATACGCCATCGGTTTTTCACCGGACAGCGGGATCGGGGCGCGCTTGCCAAAGCTGGAGAAGACGCTGTCTGCTTTCACCTGCGCTTCTGCAACTTCGTTGCGCTCTTCGTCGCTCAGTTCGGTAGGAATGCGGGAGCGCAGCTCTGCAATTTCCTGGAGCAGTTGAGAGTCGGCTTTTTCTTTTGCCATTTTCTCAGCCTCTTCGGCATCTGCCTTTGCTTTGGCTTCAGCATCAGCTTTTTCCTTCGCGGCTTTCTCTTCCGCGTCGGCTTTAGCTTTCGCCTCTTCCGCTTCTTTGTCTTCTGCGTCCGCCTTCTCTTTCTTGGCGGCCTCTTCGGCGTCAGCCTTGGCTTTCGCTTCCTTCTCTTCGTCGGCCTTAGCCAAACGCGCATCGATCGCCTTATTAATCAGCGCTACGATTTTTTCCTCGTCCATCTTTTCAGCCTCTTCAGGAATGGAATCAGATTTAACACCGGTAGGGGCAAGGAGCTTGTCCCACACGCCCTGTTCACAAATTGCAACGTGGTCGAGCAGCTCGGGGGATGGCTCCACCAGTAGAGGCTGACCGTCGACAATGATTGATTGAGCAACCTCTGAGAACTTCACAGTTGGCGAGGTGCTTAATTGCCTTGTTGCCATAATTTCAGCAGCTTCGGCGTCGTACACACGCGCAACGGCCCACACTTCGCCCTTATCGGCAACCCAGGCATTTGTCAGGGTGCCAATAACGCGCTTTGAGAACTCGTCGCTATCAAGTGTTCTTTTTTCGGGGTGAAGCCAGATTAGTGGTACGCCAGCTACCCGCTGGAGAAATTCAGGGGTGAGATAGTCATCCGGGTTACGGAACGTCATCTCCTGATCTGCAGATCGCCAGGTAACCCCTGTTCCTGTCACCCGGATGGCGAACATCCACATGTTGTAAAAATATTGCGGGCTGCTGAGCGTTCCGTCAGCGATGAGCGCGGCCACGTCGGTTTCATTGAGCGCCTGCTGCGCCAGCATTTCAGCGAATGGCTGATGAAGCGGCTTTGGCAGATCGTCAATATGGAACCATCCGGCGGCCAGCGATTCGTCGTTTATCTTCGCTTCGAACTGCTCTGGCACGTCGGCGCGGTAGGTCAGGTAGTCACCATGTACGCTGTGCGGCGTCAGCGGGCCATCGTACTGATAGCCTGTTTCCTCCAGCACCTCGCGCCGTGCGGCGTCTACGGCTAACTCTCCCGGCTCTATCGTCCCGCCCGGCTGGCACCATGTGCCATCATCCGAGCGCTGGATCAGGAAGACGAACTTCCCCTGACGGAACATTATCCCGCTGCCAAAAATAGCCACGCTTTAATGCTCCTATGCTGCTTTCATGGACTCTAGGAACTTGCGGCCCTTCTGGGTCAGCATGTCCTCGGGAATGCTGCGGAGGTTGTACAGATAGGTGACGTAGCACCGACAGAAAACCTCTTCGCCAGGCTGTGTGATTTCGTCGAGATAGCCGGCGGGGCCAACTTTGACATAGCCATTTTTCTGCGCCCAGTTTCCGCGGATTAGATAGACCAACTTGTCACGCTCCTTGTGGTCTTCCCGGTAATCGTATCCCGGCTGGCGCCAGTGGCTATGCCATTCGGCAGCAATCGCGTTGTTGCTCGTCGCGATGATGTTGTCGATATTGGCGATCAGCTTATGACTCTGGTCAATCATCACGCGGCGCGCTTCGTAGTCCACCGTCTCGGCGGCCTTCTGAATGTGCTCCGCTGTCTCCCTCATCGTTCCCTGAATGCCTGTCAGCGCAATGCTGTCGGCAGAGGGTATGCTGCTGGCCCATCCACTAAACCGCGACAGAGTAGTGTCAACGGCTTTCTTGCGATTCAGCTTTATCAGGTCAGCGCTAGCCATGATGCGGCGATCCAGCTCGCTGCGTAACTTCGGCTCCATGTAGTTCAGCGTGAAGCGTGAAAGCCCCCTGTGGCGCTCCAGCGCTCCAGCCTTGCTCACCTGCAGGTCATAGGCCTTACGCAACCGATCCGACACCATGCTCATGTAGTCGTCATCAGTTTCGCTTTCAGCTGCCTGCCGGATAATGGCCTGCCATTGCTCAAGCTCCTGCCGCGAGGTGTAGCCATTGCGCAGAAAGAACTTCACCGCCTCGCGTACGGTGCGCGTGAAAGTCTTCATAGCATCATCCCGCCACCGGGATCTTCTCCCTGCGGCTGCTGAGGTCGGTTAGCCTTTAACGATTCGATATCGAGATCGAGACGCTGCGGGAACAGGCTTTCGTTAGCGTTCGCGTTGGTTTGCGCCCACTCGATAAGCAGAGAGCGGTTTTCATCATCCGTGTTGACCTGCGGAAGCAGCACTTCCAGCATGCTGACGATCGCCTTAAACCGGATTTCGTCGACCTTCACTTTTTCGCTTTCCGGCTCTTTCAGGGATGACGGCCAGCGATATTCGAAGTTGTTAATCCACGATGAGAAGTACAGGCTGTAGGTGTTTTTCAGATCCGGGAAGTCAGCACGCAGCGACTGGAAGAACTCAATGCTCCAAGCGCGGTACTGGCAAATGCGGATGAAATAGTCATACAGCGGCTCAAGCCATTCGCGGATATTGTCGATGTAGACCGCAACCGATCGAGCATCTTCCGTCCCCTCACCGAAGCCCTGGGCGAATGTTTCCGAGTTCAGGATGATAGCCGGCATATCAGCTGCCGCCGCGATGTTCTCCAGAATGTGATTCCTGGAGGAGTCGAGCGGCTTTTCCAGGTTGCTCAGGTCGATGGATTCGATGCTGTCATTTGCGCCGATCTGCAGGACTTCGCCTGTCTTCCCTCGCTTCAGCATCATTCGTTTGATGCCGCTGAGCTTCTGCATCATGTTGTTGACGACTGAGCTCGGGCCCTGAATCTTCGTTACCAGCAAGCCACCCTTCACGGAAACCATGTCGTCAGTGCGCATGGTCTGGATGAAGGATTTCAGCGGGAACAGCGCACGCTGGTATACGCTGCGACCGGTAAAGCCAAAGGCCGCAGAGTTATAGGCCAGATAAATAGGGTCCTCGTTCTGCTGCACGACGCAGCGGGATTTGTGATACGGCTTGCCCGCCACCCTGATCCCGTCGACCTTCTGAAAGTCCTGCGCGTTCGGGTCCTGATTCAGCACGATGCTCCCCGCGGTGTTCAGCGGGTCGAGAATGTTGAATGTCACGTTGTGCTTATACAGCGTGCGGTAGTCCACCGCAGAGGACGGCTCCTGGTTATCAACCAGCATTGCGATCGCCGAAACACCGTAAATGCGAGAGATGCGCGCCGCATTAGCGATGTGCTTATCGGCGCCAAGTGCTTTCCACTCCCGCTCAAACGCATCGCGGAGACGCTGCTCAATGCCATACGCCTGCGAAATGTGAACGGTGCGCGATTCGTTCATCGCCATCTTGATCGGGCGATCCACCATTTTCCCGCCCAACGGGTGGAAGAGGTAAATCGTTTTGCAGGTCTGATAGCCAGCCGACATACCCGGCTGAATGTCATCGCTATCCAGGAGCGTGATCAGCTCCGGCGAGCAACTGCCGATTGCGATATCATCTTCGTTCATTGGTTTTCTCGCTAGAGTGCGTCGCCGCTACCGAACGCGATAATCAGCCCGTAGGTATAGCAGTCGAGCAAGTCGTCGGCGCGCTTGTGCGCTTTCTTATCGGCAAGGTGGAATCGGGATACCTGCTTATGCAGATGGTTTGCTGTTTCGCCTTTAAATACGGCCGTTTTCATGAATGCATGCTTGGAGATTCTCACCAATTCACGATAGTGGTAGGGAGACGCCATAATTGCGCGCTCGTCCTTCCCTTTGCCGGTGAGTTCGGATTCAATTTTGTTGACCGGCCATCCCAGGCTTTCGCCTTTCTGCAGGAGGATGCTGCCCATGCTGGCGTCTTCAATGAAAACGCCGAGACTGCCATTTACAGCGACGCACTGGCCGGATAGCTCATTCAACCGGGTGAAAACTGACGGAATCCACTCTTCCAGCAACGCGCCGTCGATCTGCACCACATCCCAGTCGAGAATGGTCAGGCGCTGAATGCCGGGCCTGGTGTCGACGGCGTAGTAAACCACCGCCGTGCCGTCGTGCTCAGTGCCGCCCTTAACGGCGGTATCCATGACAGCGAAGACGGCCTGGCACATCTCAGGGTAATCGACAGGCTGATCCTGGTTTTCACCCTCGAACCATTTGCGGACGTCGAACAGCGACGCAGCGGACCAGTCGACGAACTCGGCCAGGAACTCCTGCCGGAAAACGCGAGGATCGTTGTTCTGCCGCTCTTTCTCCAGCTCCTCGGGAGGAACGAAGGGGTTTGATGACGTCGGAGCATGATGCTCATGGAAGCCGAGGTCTTTGTTATGGCAGATGGCATAGAAGAAGTTTTCTTCGTCCACACCGTCAGGCGTTGAGAATACGTAGGCCCGGCCCTTAGTCGTCAGCAGCGTCGGCTTAATCGACTTAGGCCAAATTTCCTTCAACATTTCAGGCGACTTGGTAAACGCCGCCTCATCGATCAGGATAATTTCGTACTCACGACCACGACCGGCCAGTTTGTTGTCGTTGGTGACCCAGAAGTCAATCTTCCCGCCGTTCTTCAGCAGCAGGCGCTTTTCCTGCCGGCTGAAGCTCTTTTTCAGCGGCAGCAGGATTTCTTCCAGCTTGTCGTAGATCTCCTGATACTGGCGATACTCGGCAGTGAAGATACCGACCCGCCCGCCCAGCTCGATGTCCATGCCCGGGCGCCGAAACTGCGACGTTGCGTAAGTCACCGCAGCGCTCGACAGCATGAAGGTTTTCCCCCAGCGTCGACCACAGCGAACCGCATTCAACTGGTGATCCCAGGAGTCAGACCAGACCGTTAACTGCCCGTTGTGTAGCGTGGGTAGGTAAATGTCGGCCATGATTTATCTTCCCGGGATTGGCAGCGAGTTATGCACGACGATCGCGTTATCCTTGTCGCCGTCTTTCAGCACATCGATTTCCCGCTTGAGTTTCTCGTTTTGCAGCTCAAGACGCTCTATATCAAGTTGAGCCTGGCGCTCACTGGTCGACCGCAAAAGGATAAGGCGAGCAAGCTCTTTCCGGGCGCTATCCTTATCCGCTGTCAGGATTTCTATCCCGAACTTGCCCAGCTTCACACCCTGCAGCAGATAGCGAGCGTCACCCTCAAGATCGCGAGTGTCAGCAAAGAAAGGCTCTCCTACCCCTTCGCCATTACAGCGAGGGCACTCTGGATTTGGATCGGCGTTGTCGACAAAGCCAATTCCGCCGGATGTATCTGGCGGCGCGGCGCCATCCGATTCAGCCTTGCGCTCAGCTGATAGCTGCTCTGCGATATCACGCCATTGATACTTATGATCGCTTCCCCAGCAGTACCGGCAGTTAACGCGACGGTATTGAGATATCTCGTTTGGGTCAGCGTTAATGATTGCGGTCAACTGGCCGATCACATCATCGAGTTCTGCAGCGTATCGCTTCTGTCGCTCATTACGCAGGTGATGCACGTAGCGTGAAACCTTAGGGTTTCTGAGGAGCTGACTTGCAGTCACATAGGCGGCATTTCCCGTCCCCGCATAACCGGCAAGGCGATATGCATCTACGCGGGTTTTTCCATCGACGACGTGTTGTGCAAATATCATCTGCTGGTCGGAAAGCCCGAAATCATCTGGCGCAGAAGGAGGAGGCGTTGAGAACTTTGACGCAGTTTTTTTTTGCGCCTCAGGCTCTGGCTTTACGCTCATTTTCGCATGATCTGCCTTCTGCGAATTCGCAGATTTGTTCGCAGTTTTTTTTTGCGAATTCGCACCGTAAGTCGTTACTTTGATATAGCGTTTCGCAGATGAGTAATTCAGTCCCTGCGCTGCGCACCAGTCTTTCGGGGATATTCCTGTTTTGGCATGCTCGGCGAGGAACTGGTGTTGCAGTGCTCCCCAGTCCGGTTTTGCCATAGTCCTTACCTCGTTGTGACATTATCGAGCCACCTCTGGAAGTGGCTCTGTAATGCCCTACTGACGTTTTGTTTCCGCCTGCCTGATATCAGCCTTATCCCGGTTGCACTGCCCAAGCGCTGATAGCAGGCTGACGTTTAAATCGAGGCTCTGGCCCCACGTCAGATTGTCAGGGATTTCCGGTTGCGGGGTGTCAGCTGTCAGGCTGGCCGGTAACGGGACCACCGGCACTTTGACGTAGACCGTTCGCGAATTGTTGCATCCGCTTAACTGCGCCAGCAGGCACAGGGCGATTAGTGCAATCATCATTCGCAACAGCAACCCGGATATCAGCCGAGGCTCCCGATGCGTCCAGTGCGATCTGCTCTTTTGCATGCTGATTGGCCTCGGCGATGGTATTGAAGATGGTCATGGTGGTCAGAACATTGGAGGTGATGGCCTGAGTGGTATTTACCTGCTGCTCAGCGTTTTCTGCTCTGGCTTCCTGCTTACTGGCAGCGTTGTGGTAATGCATTGCCAGCCATCCAAGGCAAACAACCAGGCAGATCACAATGGCGCTGATAATGGCGGTTAACCGGCTCATTTCTGCCCCCAAAGACAAACTTCGCGCTCAATCTCGCGGCGAGCTACCAGACCCTTCCACTGTTTACCCTTGGCGTAGGTCCAGCGGCGCAGCTGATCACATGCACCTTTCTGGTCGCCTTGGTTGATTTTGCGCAGCAGTGTGGAGGTCTGGAAGTTGCCAGCGCCGACGTTATACGCGAATGAGTACAGAGCCCCGCGCATTGTTTCGGGGATCGGCTTCTGGATGTATGGGTTAATCTGGCGGGCGACCGCGTTCAGGTCTTTACTGAGCAGCGCGCGGCATTCAGCCTCGGTGTATTTCTTGCCGAGCATGATGTCTTTGCCAGTATGGCCATAACAGACAGTCCAGACGCCTACCACATCCTGATAGGGATCGTACCGCACACCTTCAAGACCATCGTTCCCGGTTGGGCCGGTGATGAGCGCAGAAGCAATGGCTATGGCGCCACCGCCGACGGCAGCGATAACGCTATTCCTCAGTTTTGGTGTCATAGCCATTGAGCCGATCCTCGCGTTCTTTCCGCCGGTAGTACCAGTTTACCCCACAGGTGGTAATGGTGCAGGCGATACCGACAATAATTGCCCAGTCACTCAGGGTCATCCCCGCTATTTTGTCGGCCAAAATCCATACCTCTGCCTTAACTGCCCCGGCATACGCCTTTGCTGAGACACCGCAGCCCGTCAGTGCGGTCCCGGTGCCGTATGAAAGTCTGCTGTAAATGGTGCTCATTTTTGTCATAACCTCACCTCCGTTGATGACGGATGGCGCTGTGCGTAAAGGGGAAAAGAGGCCCAGACCCTGCGGGCTGATTTATCAACAAAGCACATCGGGGATGATTCCCGAGGGCTGGGCATGCTCAATAAAAAACCCGCTCAGGGCGGGAAGAAATACCAAGGGTAAAAAGTGACGGCGCGTTAGCCGTAATGGTCCCAAGGTAGAGGGATTGGTTTGTGGTTGGCCGCTACGTGCTGCTTAGCTCAGCGCCCTACAGGAAGGTTCTTTTTGGCTGAGTACCCATTACAGATCCTGTTCTCACCACAACGGAAAGAGCACTGCGGCGGAATCGAACCGCATCTGCATAAGCCGCATTTCCCAGATATGCTACTTACAATGCCCTTACCTGTTGCGTGCTCCGTTTCGTGGAGCAACGACCAGGTGATCAGCCTGGTACCCGTAGAGACTTATTTTAGGCCTTTCCGCCTTTGCTCAGTTCTGGTGCTGATTGACGGAATCGAACCGCCGACATCCTGCTTACAAGGCAGGCGCTCTACCTGCTGAGCTAAACCAGCAATCTGTTCAGGGCTCTGCGCGTGTAGGGTTTCAACGTGTCGTGCAGCACGTCTCTACCCAAGAGCCCTGACCGGATTGCAGGCATAAAAAAGCCCAAGGGTTAACCTCGGGCTTGTATTTTTGCTCACTTTCGAGCTGTCACGTTGCTTTTAAAGACTGCCGCTGTCTAACTGCTTTTTACTGATGACTTGGCGACCAACTTTTTTCAAACATCATGCCGCCACTTAAAGTTAAGGCAGCATATCAAAGTAGACTCAAATATGACGCATTTAATTGACTTTTGCAAGACCTTGCTGCGAAAAAGTCGCTTTTTGTTGTGAACGTGATCGAGAAACAGAGAGCAACGCCTGACTATCAAGTTCCTGGTAGATGTCCATCATGACCTGCCAGTAATCTGAATAATTGTGGCACCAGTTATCTGGCTTTATCCCCACCATCGCGGCGGGAGAGTAATGATGCCCTTTACCGGTTATTTCCTGCTTTGTATTTTGAGCGGCCAGCCAAATGAGCTGACGCAGGCGATCGACTGTCTTTTTTGCAACGCGCACGCCGGCCAGCTTCTCGCTGAATTGCTCCCATGCCCACCGGGTGATCGTCTCCTGGTGCTCCCAGCGGATATTGTCGCTGTAGTTCCATAGCAGCCATGATTTCTGATGTTCTTCCAGCGACAGCAGTGCCCGGCGCCAGCTTGCCGTTGAATACTCAACGGGTAGAACTAGCGCGATTGAAGAACCCTTAGCGCGGGACTGCTGCCCGGGAATTGGCGGGCTGGACGGGTTTACCATGCGGCCGGTGACCGGATCGGCTACTTTCTTCCTTCCCCGGCTGCGCGCCGTAGCGGCGAATTGCGCGTTTTCTGCAAAGGCTACAAGTTGCCCTTTCGTCGCGCCGCTCAGATCGGCGGTGGCCACTATCAGCTGCTGGCGAACAAATTCCAAGTATTGAGCTGTCATGCTGTCTCTCCCAGGGTCTGATAGATGCGAACGAAATTTCTCAGTATGCGGTAGTCAACCAGTACGGTGCCGCGGTGCCGGCACAGGCGGAGCTTTTGCCAGCGGTCGCGGATGCGTTCGATAACGTCACGATTCATGCGGCCTCCTGATGGCGGGCGCGGCGCTTCTCCAGCGCGCGGGCTCTGCGGGTGAAGATGGATTTGATGCGCTGCAGGTAGGGAATGTCGAACCGGCGCGGCTCGTTATCAGCCTCAAGGCGCTCTACGCGATCCAGGCCAATGCGCTCAATCAGGTGAATGCGGTATTCAACGGCATTTCCGCTCAACTGCCTATTGCAGCGGGTGCAGGCGGAGTGGACGTTGAACACGTTGAATTTCAGGTGCGACGCCGCGCCACGGGAACGGTAATGACTGGCGTCAATAGCGCTGCCGGTCAGGTAGTTGCTCTTACCGATAAGCGGGCTTCCGCAGCTGACGCAGGGCTTACCTTCATCACGAATGCGAATGTACCGGTTAAAGGCTGACTGAGCCTCTTTATCCCATTGGGCCTTTGTCTTGAATGACTCACGCTTAGCGCAGCGACGCTGGCGCCCCTCCTTCTCGGATTCGCGCTGGCGCTTCACCGCCCTGGCCTTCGCCGCTTCCCGGGCTTTTGCTGTCTGTTTTTTGCCGATCGCGCTGGCGCATTCAAAACTGCATACAACCTGCCCTTCCCGGGCAGGATGGAACCATTCGCGGCAGTGGGCGCATTTACGACGAGCCGGTTTACGCATAACCATCACCCCGCAAAGCTCAGCAGCTGACTGGCGGCATTTTCAGCCTCAGCCGGCGAGTGGAATTTGCGACGCAGAATGTAGTTCCAGAGCACATTCAGCACTGATTTGTAGACGCCGTTAAACTGGCTGTCGTCCATGCTGGCGAAGGAGATCGACTTTGCGACACGACGACGGCTACCGTCAGGCATCTGGTATTCGTCGTAAAAGCCAGCCTGAATGGTTGCCCACGCGCGGAAGGATTCGAAGTGTTTAAGCAGCGCCATATCGCGGGAGCGAGAAATACCGACAGAGGAGAGATACATCTCCGCGGCGTTCTGGAGCGCAGCGCGCTGATCGAATTCGGGTGAGAGGAAGTCGATAAACCCGGATATGAGGGCACGCTCAGCGGGCTCAATGAGGCCACCGGAAGGCGTCCAGTAGTGATACCCGAGAGTCAGAAGCTTGAAGAACTTCTTGTGGAATGCGTAATTCCGGGGCTTGCGGAACTCACCGCAAAGCAGTTGCCCTACGGGGATAAGTTGCAGGTATTCGCTGGTTCCCGGCTCTGCGGGAATCAGTACGTTTTGATAACTCTTCTCAAATTGCAGTGTTTGCGCCATGTGTCCCCACTTGGCGCCGGGGTAAAGTTGTCAGTTGTCCAGACTGACCAAGTAATTATCGCCCTTCCCGGGGATAAAAGCAAAATGAGCATATACGAGAAAACCCCTCCGGAGAGGGGTTTGATTTCAGCTTAAGGCTTTTCGTTATGCGGGGGATTTAGGCGTGCTCCCGCGCCTTCTGGTGCTGGTCTTCATAGTTGAAATCGTCGCCGTCAATTGGCATGAGGTATTTTGCTGGCATCAGCGCGAAATCCATCCTTTTCGCCTCTCCAGTAGCGCCATCCCGCGCCACCAGGTCACCTGATACCAACCATGCATCTCCCATAGGCACCGGCTCGGCATACACCTCTCCATTCCAGGTAAACCGGGAACCATTCGGCACAAAGCCTGCAACCAGCACAGCCTTCCCGTCATTGGTACGGTAGAAGCCGCCAATAATCATCGCCTGACAACCTGCGCGTAACTCAGCCACGCTTCACCTCCTGCTCATCCCGCGATACTAACGGAATCAATGCGTTAATATCCTTCTGAGGGGCGACCGGCAGCGGCATCCAGTGAGTCGCCGGTAACTCTCTACCGGAAATAACTGACGTGAAGAAACGACAATTTGCAGCAGAGCACTCCGTTTCGCCAACGTTAACTACCCCTCCCATTGCGGTAAGCACGATGTCGCCAACTTCCGGCATCTGTTCGCTTACCGGAATCCATCCTTGGTTTTGCGCCGGAGTGACGCTGTTTTGCGCCGGAGTGATGCTGTTTTGCGCTGGGCAGCAATCGGATTGCGTCGGAGAGTTGCCTGGATGCACCGGACAAGGCCGGCGCAGCGATCCGTCACCGCTGGGGCAGGTGCAAACAGGGGAAGCTTGCAGCATGGCGGCGCGGCAGGCATTAAAACCGCGAGCCCATGCCTCATCAACTTCAGTAACGTCATACTTGACAAGTGCTGGGCAATATTCGGCGGTAACTTCATCCAGCACTACCGGCACCGGCTGCGCGTGGCGATAGAGAAGCACATCTCCCATCTCTTCGCGCTCAGGAGGCCACACATCGGCATCAGCACCACTTCGGAGATAGTCAAGGTTAGCCTGGTCAATTATCGCCACCGGCTCGCTGTCCGCTACCGGCTGCACTGGCGGCATATCTGGACCTTTGCGAATAGCTTTTGCCAGTTCGATAGGGTCATCGTAAAGCCAGTCTCCGGCTTCAGGGTGGTTGGCTTCCGCCAGTTGGGCGGCCCACTCCAGACCGTCTTTGTGTCCCTGTAGGTAGTCAAGCGGCAGACACTCAGGCTCTCCGTCCACCGCAAACCCTGTAACCACTGGCGGCGCAGCATAAAAATACTCGTCTTCTATGCATTCAACAGGCCGCGGATAGTCAACAAAAACCTCATAATGCCAGGGGTAAGGGCCGTATGGCTCAACGGCTTTTCTCCGGTAGCGGTGAAGTGCTGGCTTCTGGTCCATTGCGGCCAGCGCCATGCGGGCTAGCTCCTTAATTTCAAAATCGTTTGCTGGCGTTATTGCGCTGCTAAATCCGAATTGCGCTATCTCAGCAAGACGGTCTCTGGTTAATTTGCTGGTCATTGGTTGGCTCCCCGTGAAATTTTGTGGCCCGGCGCATAGCAGCGCTGGCGGTCTTTGCTGATACGCCAGCCAGCTTTGCGCGCCTGTTGAGAAATATCGGTCATATTCCGGCCAATAAAATCAGCCTGCCCCTGCGGATAGATTTTCCCTGACTGACAACCATCACAGTCGCAGTAGAGGTCAGCGCAGAATCCTTCAGTGATAGCCATCACTCAGCCTCCACCTTGATGCCAGCGGCGATAATCGCTGCGTCGACCTCGTCGGCGTAGTAGTACCTTAATCCGCTCGATGATATAGCCAGCTCGAACGGCTCTGGTAGCTTCACGGCGCGGGACTCCAGCTCGGCGATGCGCTGCTCTGCCGCCTCCGCCCTTGCCTCCTGCTCATGCGCCTCGATCCATCCACGATTGCAGTGAGCTTCAGTGGCCTGCGCCTTCTCCAGCGCCTCTTCAGCCGCGTTTGCCCTGTCACGCTCACGAACAAACATGTTGTGCGCTCTGTCTATGGCTTCCCGACGCGCTTCGGATGTCTTCTCTGACTTCTCCAGCTTTTCACCGGTCGACTTAGCTGTTTTTCTCCACGTTGCGCAAATACGTTTCTCTGATTCCAGTGCCTCTACCAGCTCCATGGTCTCCGCCGGGG